>CAMLRG010000289.1 GCA_946482335.1 uncultured Duganella sp.
CGAAGCGTTGTGTTCGTCAGCAGCAGAGAAGCGAGATTATGCGGTACATCGTGCAGTTCGTCAACCCCTCTTGTTTTCCGCCTTACTGCGTTTGCAGTGCAGCGGGGACAGAACTATAGCCAAACGGCTGGCGTTTTGCAAGTAAATAATTCAGCATTACGATCGCACAGGCGACCCAGGCGGACCAGAGCGTGTGGGTGAGGAAGTGGGCGCCACGCAACTGCTGCACGAAACCGACGCCAAGGCCGAACAGCAGCATCGACGTGCCGACGGTAAGCGCCTTGCGCGGCTGCTCCGGCCACCAGTAGGCCGACAGTGCAACCAGCCACAGTGCGCTCGAGGCGTGTCCGCCCGGCAGGCAATGGCCGGCATCGATACCTGCCGGCATCCATTCCAGCAGGCGTATATAGGGGGCGGTGCCACCATACCGCTCCAGCTCCCATGGGCAATGGGAAGTGCTGGCGCGTTTCAGGAGGCTGATCGCCACCGGCACGCTGACAGCCGACATGGCCAGCACACGCGTACCAAGGCGACGTGCCGGCACCCAGTCCCGGTTGGGGCGCCAGGCATCCCACAGCGCCAGGACGACCGCACCGGCCGCGAGGCAGGACAACATGGCTTTCAGGATCACGTGGTTGAACTGTTCGGCGAACCAGGCGTGCTGCAATGGAAAAACACCGCGGGCCCGGTCGAACGCCAGGTCGGCCAGCCGCAAGTCGATATCCGTGGACTGGCCGAGCCACAGGATCAGGGTGGCCGACGCTGCCAGCGCCAGCACGCCCCGGTAAGTCTTAAGCATCATGGATACAGGCGTGGAACAGGTCCAGCTTTGGGTTATAGACGGCGGTGCTCACGTTCAGCATGCCGAGCGTGGAGTGGAAGACGTTATCGTGCGAGAACTGCTGGTTGCTGCGCGCCGCCAGGCAACTGCGGTCGACATGGTAGCGCCGGCTGAAGCTATCGGACATCCACAGCATCATCGGAACCTTGCGTTGCTCCTCTGGCGCGAACAGGTAGGGCGCGCCGTGCAGGTACATGTTCTTTTCGCCCAGCGATTCGCCGTGGTCGGAGAAATAGAACATCGAAGTCTGCACTCCGTGCTGCTCCGCGGCCTGGCGCAAGAGCGCGATGGTCTTGTCGAGGAAATAGTCGGTGTACAGGATGCTGTTGTCGTAGGCGGCCGTGATCGACTCGCGCGAGCATTGTTCCAGCTCATTGGTCTGGCATACGGGCCCGAACCTGTTGAATTCGGGAGGATAGCGGCGCCAGTAGGCCGGCCCATGGCTGCCCTTCTGATGCAGGACGATGACCAGGTCCTTGCTGGCGTTGCGGATCATTTCGGGCAAACCTTCGAGCAGGCGCTCGTCGTAGCACTCTTCGGCGTTGCATAACGGGTGGCCCGGCACCGGTTGCGACAGGTCTTCAAAACGCACCCGGTCGCAGACGCCTTTGCAGCCGGAATTGTTGTCGCGCCAGATCACGTCCAGTCCCGCGTGCTGCAGCACGTCCAGCAAGCCCTCCTTGCTGCGCGCCTTGTCTTCCGAATAGCCATCGCGCGTCAGGTCGGAAAAGACGCAGGGCACCGAGATCGCGGTGGCAGTCCCGCAAGAGCTCACATTGGAGAAGTTGACCAGCGAGCCTTCCTGCGTGAGGCGCGGGTTGGTCGCGCGCTCATAGCCGTTGAGCGAGAAGTTACGGGCGCGCGCAGTTTCGCCGACCACGATGACCGTCACGGTGCGCGGCGCGGCGCCATCAGCTGCCCACAGGCGGCCCTTGGCGGCGTCGGTGCCGAGCGGCGCGACCACGGTCGGCGTCGCCCATTTATGTTTGAGATAACCGTTCGCCGCCTGGAACACATTGGTCGGCGTCAGCATGAAGCGCAGCTCGCGGTGTTCGCGCACGGCCGGCGCCAGGGACTTGAACAGCACAAACAGCAAACCTGTGGCGAGCAGCAGCGATGCAGCCACAACGCCGCCATTGACCAGCATTTCCCGGCGCAGCGGGCCGTAACGCACCGGCAGCCGCCAGACCAGCCATGACGGGATCAGCCCAAACAGGACGACGAATTGCAGCAGCCTCCAGCTGAGAAGCTCACCCGCCTCGCGCGCATCGGTCTCCATCACGTTCTGCACCATCGAGGCATCCACCACGATACCGTACTGGGACATGAAGTAAGCCGTCATCGAGGACAGCATCAGCAGTGCGATCAGCACCGGCTTGAACAGGCGGCGGAAGTTGACCAGCGCCAGCACGCCACTGAAAACAAACACTAGCAATGCCCCCGACCCCAGGTAGACCGGCACATTGGCAAGCTTGAATCCGCCGGTGGCGGCCGTAAAGCTCTTCCAGAAGCTGAAGTTGTAGATGAGGACCAGGAAGGTCGCGGCGGTCAGCGGAAGGAAGGCGGAATGGATGCGAGGCAGTTTCATGCCCCGCACGATAGCGGGCGGTCGGTAAAGGCCGCGTCAAGCCGACGTTAAGAATGCGTTAAAACAGGAAAGACGATGTCGAAACGGGTGCCGCCACCCTCGCGTTGCTGAAGTTTCAACTCGGCCCCGAGGTAGGCGCAGATGCGCTGCACCAGCCCGAGGCCAAGGCCGCTGCCGGAAGACGCGCCATCGCCTTCCGGGCGCGATTCGCCGCGCAGCCGCGCCAGGGCGGCCGGCGGCAGGCCGGGGCCGGTGTCCTCCACCACGACCGAACGCTGTTCAAGGCGCACCACGACTTCACCTTGCTCCGTATAAGCGCAGGCATTGCGCAACAGGTTGCCGATGGCGGCTTGCAGCAGCTCGCGCGAACCGTGCACGATGAAGTCACTGCCACCCAGGTAGCGCAATGTCACCGGCTTGCCGGCCACCAGCGGCTGGCTGCGTGCAGCCTCGGCCTTCGCCAGCTCGTCCGCCGACTGCTGCGGCGCGTCCAGCCGTTCCGGCGACCGGGCCAGGCGCAGCAGGACGCTGGTCACGTCGCTGGCTTCGCGCGCGGCGCGGTAGATGCGCTCGGCGGGGGCGTGCAGCGATGCGTCGCCTTCGGTGCGCGCCATCAGCACTTCGGCCGCGCCGCTGATCACGGTCAACGGCGTGCGCAGCTCGTGGCTGACGTCGCCCGTAAAAAAGCGCTCGCGGTGAAGGAATTCCTTGAGCTCACCGGTGCGGCTGGCAAATGCGCGCGCCAGCATGCCCAGTTCGTCTTCGCGGTCCAGGGACGGCAAGTCGTCGCGGCGCGCTTGCACAGCCTGCGACAGCAGGGTGATCGGCGTGACGATGCGGTTGGCCATATACCTTGCCAGCATCAGCGAACAGGCCACGAAGACGACGAAACCGGCGGCAAACATCGAATAGACCACCACTTCAATCTTTTCGTATTCGCTGTCATGGTCCACCACGACGTATTCGTCACGGCCGTCGTGGCCCGCCAGCACGTGCAGGTCGATCCCGTCGACCGTGATCTCGCGTACGCCGTGCGGCATGCCACGCAGCGAACGCGGGATGTCGGCGCCATGGTGGAAGGTCAGCCCGGCCGGCATCTGTACGGACATGCCGCCCGCGTGGCGCGGCGCAGCCCACCGCGCCACTTCCTGCAGGCGCTCGTCGACCAGTTTTTCCTCGATACCTTCGATGGCCAGCGCAGCGATCAAGGCAAAAACAGCCGTCACCGCGACCGCGAATGCCATATACGCAACGATAATGCGACGACGCAGCGATTCAGTTTTCTTCATCCTGGTTCACCAGCTTGTAGCCGATGCCCGGTATGGTGCGCAGCATCGCAAAGGGAAAGGGTTTGTCCAGCGCCTGCCGCAGCGCATGGATATGGGTTCGCAGCGCATCGCTGTCGGGACGTTCGTCGCCCCATACTTCGTGTTCCAGCGCATCGCGCGTGACCACGCGCGGCGCTTCCTTCATCAGGCACCTGAGGATGGTGTAGCCGGTACGCGTCAGCGCCAGCAATTGGCCGGCGCGGCGCGCCTCGTAATTGACGGTGTCGAAGCTCAGGTCGCCGAAGTGCAGCACCGGCGCCATGCCTTGCCCGCCGCGGGCACGCCGCACCAGGGCGCGCAGGCGGATATCCAGCTCCACCAGGGAAAAAGGCTTGACCAGGTAATCGTCGGCGCCGCTTTCGAAGCCTGCCACCTTGTCTTCCAGCGTATCGCGCGCCGTGAGCATCAGGACCGGGGTGTCCTTGCCCAGTTCACCGCGTAGCTTGCGGCACAGTTCCAAGCCATTCAGTCCTGGCAGCATGACGTCGAGCACCACGGCATCGTACTCATGCTCGGTTGCCAGCGCCAGGCCGCCGTAACCGTTGGCTGCGGTATCCAGTACGTATCCTTTCGGCTCGAGGAAGCCGTACAGGTTGGCGACAATATCCTTATTGTCTTCAATGATAAGTATCCGCATGCTGGCATTATAATTCCGCGATGGCTATCCCACACATCACCCCACTTAAAGACGAATCGCTCGCGGCCCGGCTGCAGCACGCCATCGACAACAAGACCAAGCCTTTGGGCAGCCTCGGCTCCCTGGAGGGCCTGGCGCACAAGTTTGGCATGGTCCAGCAGACTACCCGGCCCGAGATCCGCGAACCGGCGATCCTGATCTTCGCCGCCGACCACGGCGTGGTGGCGGAGGGCATTTCGGCCTTCCCCCAGGAGGTGACCTGGCAGATGGTCGAAAACTTCCTGGCCGGCGGCGCCGCCATCAACGTCTTCGCGCGGCAGAACGGCTGCTCGTTGAAAGTGGTGGATGCGGGCGTCAGGCACGATTTCGGGCAGCGCGAAGGCCTGGTCAACCGCAAGATCGCCCCCGGCACGGCCAATTTTGCACAGCAGCCGGCCATGTCGGTGCAGCAGTGCATGGAAGCCATCGAGTGCGGCATGGACCTGGTGGCCGAGCT
>CAMLRG010000290.1 GCA_946482335.1 uncultured Duganella sp.
AATGAACTGGGCAAGCGCTTCGACTTCTACCGCAACGAAATCGAGCAACGGCATTGGTACGGCTTCTGGGATTATGGCGACGTGATGCACACCTACGACGCCGACCGCCATGTGTGGCGCTATGACGTCGGCGGCTTCGCATGGGACAACTCCGAACTGTCGCCCGACCTGTGGCTGTGGTACTCCTTCCTGCGCACCGGCCGCGCCGACATTTTCCGCCTGGCCGAAGCCATGGTGCGCCACACCAGCGAAGTCGACACCTACCACCTTGGCCGCTTCGCCGGGCTTGGCACGCGCCACAACGTGCAGCACTGGGGTTGCAGCGCCAAGCAGTTGCGCATCAGCCAGGCCCTGTACCGGCGCCACTATTACTACCTGACTGCCGACGAGCGCATCGGCGACATCATGCGCGAATTGCTCGACGCCGACACGCGCCTGGCGGCGGTCGACCCGTTGCGCAAGCGCGCCGGCGTCCTGCAGGGCCCTTACACCGCGCGTGCCAGTTTCGGCACCGACTGGAGTTCCCTGGCCGGCAACTGGCTGGTCGAATGGGAACGCACGGGCGACAAGCGCTGGCGCGACCTGCTGCTGGCCGGCATGGCCGATATCGCGGCCATGCCGCAAGGCTTCTTCAGCGCCAACGGCATGGGCTACGACCGCGCCAGCGGCCACCTGCACAATACCCAGGGCAGGCAGGTTACGGCGAGCCACCTGAACGTCGCTTTCGGCGCGCCGGAAATCTTCGCCGAGCTCATTGCGATGCTCGACCAGCCGCGCTTCGAACAGGCCTGGCTGCGCTACTGCGCCCTGTACAACGCCGGCCGCGAGGAGCAGGAGCGTGAACTGGGCGGCCTGCATGGCGGCACCAACGCCCTGCGCGTCGGCCATTCCCGCCTGACCGCCTACGCCGCCTGGCGCCGCAAGGATGAAGCGCTGGCGCGCCGCGCGTGGCGCGAATTCTTCAGCGCCAGGACACCGCCCTTGCGCCCCACCGTGGTCAAAGGCCCCGATGTGCTCAACCAGGTCAGCGAAGCCGCCTGGGTCAGCACCAACGACAGCGCGCAATGGGGACTGGCCGCCATCCAGAACCTGGCGATGGCCGGCGCGCAGCTGGAACAACAATAGATCCGATATGAAGACTATCCTGACTGCCGCCCTCCTGGCGGCCACGTTCTCCGGCAGCGCCGCGGCTGCTGCGCCGCAGGCCCGGCACTTTGCCTTCAGCGGCGCCCCGCACAAAGCCAGCGCGTCCGGCACGGCGCACGCCCCAGTCGCAGTGACGCCCGACATGGCATATACGCCCGCACGCGGCTACGGCTTCGAGCCCGGCGCCGCACCGCAGGACGGCAAGCCGTTCTACTTCTCCGTCGACCTGCCCGAAGGCAGCTACAAGGTCACGGTCAGGCTGGGCGGCCCCGCCGCCGCTTCCACCACGGTCAAGGCCGAACTGCGCCGCCTGATGCTGGAGAACGTCCAGACCGCCCCCGGCCAGTCCGTCGCCAGGACGTTCACCGTCAACATCCGCACGCCGAAGATCGCCGCCGCCAACGACGTCGCTGCCGGCGAAGTGCAGTTGAAAGTCCCGCGCGAAACCGTGCAGGAGGCCTGGGCCTGGGACAACCGGCTGACGCTCGAATTCAACGGCAGCAATCCGTCGCTGCAATCGCTCGACATCGTCCCGGCAACCGTCCCCACCATCTTCCTGCTCGGCGACTCCACCGTCAGCGACCAGCCGCAGGAACCATACAACAGCTGGGGCCAGATGCTGCCGCGCTTCCTCAAGCCCGGCATCGCCGTCGCCAACTACGCCCAGTCCGGCGAGACCTACCGCGATTCGCTGGCACGCCGCCGTCTCGACAAGATCCTCAGCCAGCTGCGGCCGGGCGATACGGTGCTCATGCAGTTCGGGCACAACGACCAGAAGCAGGTCAAGGAAGGCAAAGGCGGCCCCTTCACCACCTACAAGGACGAAATCCGCACCCACGTGCAAGCCATCCGCGCGCGCGGCGGCCTGCCCGTCATCGTCTCGTCCATGGAACGCCGCAATTTCAACGCCAACGGCACGGTGGTTCCATCGTTGGCCGAGTATGCCGAAGCGGCGCGCCAATCCGCTGCGGAGCTGAAGGTCCCCTTCATCGACCTGAATGCGATGAGCAAGCCGTTTTACGAAGCGCTTGGCCCGGAGCGTTCCAAAGCCGCTTTCGCCGAACCCGCGCCGGGCAAGATCGACAACACCCACCACAACAGCTACGGCAGCTACGAGCTGGCCAAGCTGGTGGTCAAGGGCATGCGCGACAACAAGCTGCCCGTGGCGCGCCATATCGCCGACGGCCTGCCCGCCATCGACCCGGCACGCCCCGCGCCGGCCGAACGCTTCGCCGTTCCCGCCAGCCCCAACCGCGCCATCGAGCGCCCGCCCGGCGACGATGCCAATGCCGGCGACGTCTGGCTGTTCGCCTACTTCACCGGCAATGGCGAAGACGGCTTGCACTTCGCCGCCAGCAGCGACGGCTACCGCTGGGAGAAAGTGGGCCACGGCCGCAGCTACCTCACGCCCGAAGTCGGCAAATCGAAGCTGATGCGCGACCCCTGCATCGTGCGCGGCCCGGACGGCACTTACCACATGGTGTGGACTTCGGGCTGGAACGAAAACAATATCGGCTACGCTTCCTCGAAAGACCTGGTCAACTGGTCCGGGCAGAAGGAGCTGCCGGTGATGGCGCACGAGCCGGACGTGCTGAATGCCTGGGCACCGGAAATCGTATGGGATGAAAAGCGCGGCGAATTCCTGCTGTTCTGGGCTTCCACCGTGCCGGGCAAGCTGGCGGCGCCGCCGGAGTCGCCGGAAGGCAAGTACAACCACCGCATGTACGCGACCACCACCAAGGATTTCGTCACCTTCACGCCCACCCGCCTGTTCTATGACCCCGGCTTCAGCGTGATCGATGCCACCTTCCTGCGCGCCGACGGACGCAATATCCTGCTGGTGAAGGATGAAACGCGCGTCCCGGTCCGCAAATACCTGCAACTGGCCGACGCGCCGGACCTGCAAGGCCCGTTCGGTGCGCTCGGCAAGCCATTCAGCCCGTCCGGCTTGTGGGTTGAGGGCCCGACCGCGATCAAGGCCAACGGCGAATACCTGGTCTACTACGATGCCTACCAGGCCAAGCGCTACGGCGCCATGCGCTCGCGTGACCTGGTCAACTGGGAGGACGTCAGCGACCGCATGCACTTCCCGGACGAAGGCACGCTGCAGCGCATGCGTCACGGCACCGTGTTCGCGGCACCTGCCGCCGCCGTCGCCCGCCTGCAAGCCGCCGCCGGTCCTGCCACCACGGTTGCAAGCTCGCAGAACTACGAAGCGCGCGTCCCCTACCAGACTTACTTCGCCGACTACCTGGCCTTGCGCAAAGGCCGGCCGGCGGAATTGATCTTCATCGGCGACTCCATCACCGAGCAATGGCGCTGGGGCGCGGGCGCACAGGCCTGGAAGCAGCGCTTCGAACAGCGCGCCTTCGACTTCGGCCTGGGCGCCGACAAGACCCAGCACGTGCTGTGGCGCCTGCAGAACTTCGACCTGTCCTTCCTGAACCCGAAAGCGGCCGTGGTCATGATCGGCACCAACAACACCGGCGACACGCCGGAGGACATCGCCGCCGGCGTGCGGGCCGTGATTGCCGCCACCCAGGCCAAATTCCCCGGCGTGAAGGTCGTCCTGTGCAGCATCCTGCCGAATGCCCGCGCCAACGACAAGATGGCCGCCGCCAACAAGCTGCTGGCGCCATTGGCCGACCAGCGTAACGTCTTCTATCTCGACCTGGCCGCCAAATTCCCGCCCGAAGGCGACAACTGGAAAGGCTTGAGCCGCGACAAGCTGCACCTGACGGCCGAAGGCTACGCCACCTGGGCCGCCGAACTGGAAGCCCTGCTATCCAGCCTGGATGCCAGCAAACCATGACGTTGCGCCATCTTCCCGTCATGGCGATGGCTGCCGCCTGCAGCGTCGCTGCGGCCCCCCACGCCGCGCCGGCCGAGGTGAAGAAGGAACAACCCAAGCCGCCTCCGGCGCCAGCGGAACAGGGCGTCCCCAGCGTGACCGTGGCCACCGAACGCCCTTCGAGCCGCATCGACCGCCAGGTGTATGACGTCAAGAATGACGCTGCCGCCTCCAACGGCACTGCGGCCGATGCGCTGAACAGCGTGCCTTCGGTCAGCGTCGCGCCGGACGGCGCGGTGCAGCTGCGCGGCAGCAGTAATGTGCAGATCCTGGTCGACGGCAAGCCGTCCGCCATGCTGCAAGGCGAGGGCCGCGGCACGGGACTGTTGTCGATCCCGGCCGAAGACATCGAATCGGTGGAAGTCATCAACAACCCTGGCGCCCAATTCGGCACCGAAGGCGGCGGCGGACCGATCATCAACCTGGTCATGAAGCGCATCAGGCGCGCCGGCGGCAGCGGTGTGCTCAGCGCCAATGCAGGCATGGCGGGCCGCGGCAATAGCGCGCTGTCCGGCAGCTATCACGACGGCCTGTGGGGCTACCAGGGCAGTATCAACGTCCGCCGCGATGGCCGCGACTCCACCATCGACGCGGTGCGCCGCCGGATCGACCCGCGCACCGGACTGGCAAGCCTCCACACCCAGGATGGCAGCGCCACCGGACTGAATGATTCCGCCGGCCTGAATGCCGCCCTCACCTACAACCTGGGCCGGAAAGACACGCTGGGCGCCAGCGCCAACCTGCAGCGCCGCGGCAACGACAGCCAGGGCCGGGACCATTACCGCAAC
>CAMLRG010000291.1 GCA_946482335.1 uncultured Duganella sp.
GGCGACGGCGAAACCAGCCGCGATTTCTGCTTCATCGACAACGTGGTGCAAGCCAACCTGCTGGCAGCCATGGCCGACAAGCCGGGTGCCGCCAACCAGGTATACAACGTGGCGCTCAACGAGCGCACCAGTCTCAACCAGCTGTACCTGATGATGCGTGACTTGCTGCAGGAACGCTTCCCGCAGCTGCGCCAGCATCAGGCGCAATACCAGGGGTTCCGGGCCGGCGACGTGCGCCATTCGCAGGCCGATATCAGCAAGGCGCGTGAGCTGTTGGGATTCGAACCTTCGCACCGTATCGGCGAAGGTTTGAAGGAAGCCATGGATTGGTACGTCCGCCACCTGGCTCCGCAAAACTAGGGAAAAGGGATATGGCCGGAAAGCTCCGCGCGCTTTCACGGTCCTGGCAGTAAAGCGGGAGGGGATAAAAATGCTAAGAATTTCCAATCACTACATTTCCAAGGTCGTGTTCAGCCTGCTCTTCCTGGAAGTGTTCATCCTGATTGGCTCGTTCTACGCCGGTGCCGGACTGCGTTTTTTCGACGGTGAGCAGTTCGTCATACCGAAGCTCGACCATTTCTTCATGTCGGCTTGCATTTTCGCGGCCGCCATCGTGTTCAGCATGAGTGCGCTGGGCATGTACCAGATCAATTTCCAGGAAGGCTTGCGCAATCCCTTCTTCCTGCAATTGATGCCTTCCTTCGCCATGGGCTTTTGCATCCTGACCCTGGTGTTCTACCTGGCGCCCGACCTGTATTTCGGCCGCGGCATCCTGGTGCTGGTGTTCATGATTTCCGGCGCCGGCATCCTGCTGGCGCGCGCCATGTTCCTGAAGACGTCGCGCACCCATTTCCTGGCCACGCGCATCATCTTCCTCGGCGGCGGCAGCATGGCCAAGGAATGCGGCGACCTGGCCACGCGCGAAACCAATTACCGCCGCTACGATGTGGTCGGCTACGTGGCCGTGCCGTCGGAAGAGGTATGCGTGCCCAAGAACCAGCTGCTGCACCTGCCGGAAGGCGGTTCTCTGGTAGCGCTGGCAAACGCCCAGCGCGTGTCGGAAATCGTGGTCTCGGTACACAACCGCCGCGGCGGCGCTTTCCCGATCAAGGAATTGCTCGAATGTAAGTTGTACGGCATCCAGGTCACCGATGCCGCCACCTTCTTCGAGCGCGAAACCTACCAGATCCGGGTCGAATCGGTGCAGCCGTCCTGGCTGGTGTTCGGCGGCGGCTTCGACCAGAGCTTCATGCGCACTTTCATGAAGCGCAGCGTCGACGTGCTGGCCAGTCTCAGCCTGCTGGTGGTATCGCTGCCGGTCATGCTGGTCACTGCGATCGCCATCGTGATCGAGGATGGCGCGCCGATCTTTTATTCGCAGGAGCGGGTCGGCAAGGATGGGCAAGTGTTCCGCGTGCTGAAGTTCCGCAGCATGTTCAAGAACGCGGAGAAGAATGGCACGCCGCAATGGGCGTCCAAGAATGACCCGCGCATCACGCGCGTGGGCAATATCATCCGCAAGCTGCGCATCGACGAACTGCCGCAGATCCTCAATGTGCTGAAAGGTGAAATGTCCTTCGTCGGCCCGCGCCCCGAGCGTCCCTATTTCGTCGAGCAATTGACGGAGCGCGTGCCTTATTACAATGTGCGCCACAGCATCAAGCCGGGCATTACCGGCTGGGCCCAGGTGCGCTACGGTTATGGCGATACGGTCGAAGACGCCCTGCAGAAGCTGCAGTACGACCTGTATTACGTCAAGAACAACAGCCTCTTGCTCGATGTGCTGGTCCTGATCGATACCATCAAGGTGGTCATGTTCAGGGGAGGCCGTTAAGGACATGGAGCTCTGATGCCGACCAGCACCACGGCCTTCAGTTACGCCAGCGCCGCGCTGGCGTTTCTGTTATTTGGCGCCCTGCTGCTGACAGGCTGGCGGCACCGTCCGCACCAGCGCTGGCTGGCCGCCGCCTCGCTGCTGACCGTGCTGTGGGCGGCAGTCATGGCCACCGCCGTCAGCATTCCCTGGGCGCCCTGGGTATTGCATGGCGCCGAATGGCTGCGCAATGCGGCCTGGACTGCCTTGCTGTTGACGATGCTGGGCTTGTGGCAGCGCCGCGCCCGCACCTTCCAGGTCTGTGTGGCGGTCTACCTCGGCATGGCCGTGGTCGGCCTGCTGGCGCCGCGCCTGCCCGGCGGCGTCGCCTTCCATTTACTGTCGGTCGGCCGCCTTGGCATGGCCGTGTTGGGCATGCTGCTGGTCGAACAGTTGTACCGCGACCGCAGCGTGCAAGTGCGTTGGGCCATCAAGTTCATCTGCCTCGGCCTGGGCGCCATGTTCGCCTACGATTTTTACCTGTTCAGCGACATGTTGCTGCTGCGCGAGCTCGACCCTGAGCTATGGGCGGCGCGCGGCGTGGTCAACGCGCTGACGGCGCCCTTGCTGGCCGCTTCGCTCATGCGTAGCGCCTCCTGGCCGACCCAGCTGGCCGTGTCGCGCCGCGTTGCCTTCCATTCCGCCGCCCTGCTGGGCTCGGCGCTCTACCTGCTGGCGATGAGCCTGGCGGCCTATTACTTGCGCTACGTGGGCGGTTCCTGGGGCGCCCTGATGCAACTGGCGTTCCTGATTGGCGCCAGCTTCCTGCTGGCCGGGGTGCTGTTCTCGGGCAGCTTCCGCGCCTGGCTGAAAGTCTTCATCAGCAAGCACTTTTACCGCTACAACTACGATTACCGCGAAGAGTGGCTGGCCTTCACGCGCACCCTGTCGGCCACCGGGCCCAACCTGGGCGAACGCAGCATTTCCGCCTTGGCCGCGCTGGTGGAAAGCCAGGGCGGCGCCTTGTGGGTGCGCGGCGAACAGCGCTTCGAGCCGGCGGCCAGCTGGCATATGGCCCCGCAGCAAGCCAGCGAAGCGGCCGACTCGCCATTCTGCCGCTTGATGGAAAGCAAGCAATGGCTGGTGGAAGTGGCGGCCCATGATTTGCACGATCCCGACGTGGCGCTGCCCGGCTGGCTGCTGGCTTTCCCGCGCGCCTGGCTGGTGGTGCCGCTGCTGCTGCAGGGCCGCCTGGTCGGCTTCGTGGTGTTGCAGGAAGCGCGCAGCGCCGTCAAGCTCAACTGGGAGGTGCTGGACTTGTTGAAAGTCGCCGGCACCCAGGCCGCCTCCTACCTGGCGCAGCAGGAAGCCGACAATGCGCTGATGCTGGCGCGCCAGTTCGATTCCTTCAACCGCCTGTCGACCTTCGTGGTGCACGACTTGAAGAACCTGGTGGCCCAGCTGTCGCTGATGACCGCCAACGCGGAAAAACATGCCGACAATCCGGAGTTCCAGCGCGATATGATGGAAACCGTCAACTTGTCGGTGCAGAAAATGAAGCTGATGCTGCAAAAGCTCAGCCGCACGGCCTCGCCCGAGCGCGCCAAGCCGCAAGACCTGGGCCAGCTGCTGGCGCAGGCGGTGGCGCTGAAAGCTGCCTTCGAACCCAAGCCGCAGCTGGAAGTGGCGGCCAGCGGGGTGCGCGTGCTGGCCGAAGCCGAGCGCCTGGAACGGGTGCTGGGCCACCTGATCCAGAACGCGATCGAAGCCACGCCGCGCGACGGCCGGGTCACGGTGCGGCTGGCGCAGGCCGGCGAGATGGTGCAGGTCGAGGTGGCCGACACCGGCTCCGGCATGAGCGAAGAATTCATCCGCGAGCGCCTGTTCAAGCCCTTCGACTCCACCAAGTCGGCCGGCATGGGCATCGGCGCCTTCGAAAGCCGGGAATACATCCACCAACTGGGTGGAACGCTGCAGGTGCGCAGCGCGCTGGACCAAGGCACCACCTTCACGGTCAGCCTGCCGCTGTACCGCCAGCAAACCATTGAACAAGCCGCCTGACGGCGCAAGGACATGTTGTGAGCCAGAGCAAACCCAAGCTATTGATCATTGAAGACGACCCCGGCCTGCAAAAGCAGCTGAAGTGGAGTTTCGACGACTACGAGGTGGTGGTGGCGGGCGACCGCGAAGCGGCGCTGGCCCAGCTGCGCCGCCACGAGCCGGCGGTCTGCACCATGGACCTGGGCTTGCCGCCCGACCCGGACGGGGCCACCGAAGGCTTGGCCACGCTGCAGCAGATCCTGGCGCTGGCGCCGGACACCAAGGTCATCGTCCTGACCGGCAACCAGGACCGCGCCCACGCGGTGCAAGCGATCGCCATGGGGGCGTACGACTTCCACCAGAAACCCTGCGAACCGGAATTGCTGGCCCTGGTGATCCGGCGCGCCTTCTTCCTGCATGGCTTGCAGCAGGAAAACCGCCGCATGCAGCAAGGCGGCGCCGACAGCCCGCTGGCGGGCATCATTTCGCGTGACCCCGGCATGATGAAAGTGTGCCGCCAGGTGGAGAAGGTGGCACCGAGCACCGCCACCACCATGGTGCTGGGCGAGTCGGGCACCGGCAAGGAAGTGATCGCGCGCGCCCTGCACCAGGGCAGCCCGCGCGCCAAGGAACGCTTCATGGCGATCAATTGCGCGGCCATTCCGGAAACCCTGCTCGAATCGGAACTGTTCGGCTACGAGAAGGGCGCCTTCACCGGCGCCGTCAAGCAGACCAAGGGCAAGGTGGAGGCGGCCAACGGCGGCACCTTCTTCCTCGACGAGGTGGGCGACTTGCCGATGCCGCTGCAAGCCAAGCTGCTGCGCTTCCTGCAGGAGCGCGTGATCGAGCGCGTCGGCGGCC
>CAMLRG010000292.1 GCA_946482335.1 uncultured Duganella sp.
ACTACTCGGCCTTGATATAAGCCGTCCAGCCGCCGCCGATCCCGCGCGCCACCTTCAAGCCCAGCGTGGCGGCGCCAAACGCCGCCATGCGCTGGTCCGCCGTCACCGGGGTGCTGGAACCGAATGCATAGCCCGGCGGATAAGGCTCGCCGAACAGCGGATGGTAGACCGGGTCGAAATAGAAGTCCGCCGCCGACTGCGAATACAGCCGCAAGGAAGGTGTCAGCGTCCAGCCGCCCGCCAGCGGCCGCTCAAGTTCGCCGCCCACCGTATGCGCGCGGATGCCGAAACTGTCGCGGAAATAGCGGTAGTGCAGGCGCAAGGCGGCGGCATGGTCCAGCGCATGGTTCCAGCGCAGCAGCAGTACGTCGGTGTCGCGTTCGCGCGGCCGGTTGTCGACCAGCTTGTACGGGTCGGAGTAGTAACCGCGTCCACGCGTGCGCGTGTAATCTGCTTTCAGGACATCACGCTTGCCAAGCACTTGTTCGATGCCGACCATGAATTCCGCCGTGTGCCGCCGCTCACCGACGACGCGCTGGTTGACCGGCGAGATCGTATCGTTCGACACGGCAAAGCCCAGCGCGCCTACGGTGTTGCGGTCCTCGCTCGCCAGCGAGGCGGACGCCGACCAGGCGCGCGAACGGTAATCGTTTTCGTTGGAGACCGCCGCACCCAGGCCCAGCGTCGCGTTGCCGAAGTAACGCGTCACACGCACATCGCCCGCCTTGCGCCGCTCATCCATGCGCGAAGCGCCGCTGATGGCGGTGTGGTAGCGCGGCGTGGCGCCGGATAAATGGTCCAGCACCGCCCCGCCCTCCACCAGCCAGCGCCCGGCCAACGGCATACTGAGGTAAAGCGAAGGCGAGTTGACCTTGACCCGTTTCAATCCCGGCTGCCTGTCCTGGTAGTGCAGCATGCCGATCGCCAGCGTGCTGCTGTCGGGCAGCGCCTGCGCCGCGGCATCCAGGCCGGGCAAGGCGAGCGCCGCCAGCATCAGGGCGGAGCCCGGCGCGGACTTGTCGTGCGGGCCGGCCATCAGTTGCAGCCGCAGCCACCGCCTCCGACGCTGCCCGCGCCGAAGGCCGCCTCGCGGCTGTCGTAAGTGTGGGAAGCGTAGCGCCCCTCCACGCGGTTGCCGTCGAAGCGCATATTGGGCTGGGCCAGGGCGCCCTTCTCCCACGGCTGCACTGGCTGCAAGGCGCAGCCGGCAAGGACAATCGCCGCCAGCGCGGCCAGGACCAGTCGCATGTTCAGCTCCTATCGTTGGTGCAGCGCAGCGCGGATGCGCTCTTCAAGCTTTCCGATGTCGGCCTCGTTGAAACCCGTATGCATCCACAACAGCTGGCCATCGCGGCCGACCAGCGCGCTGCTGGGCATGCCCTTCACGCCGTAAGCTTTCGGCGTGCTGCCGGCCGGATCGTAAGCGATGGTGAAGGCGGCCGGCACATTGGCCAGGAAGGCCGCCGCGTCTTCGCGTTTTTCATCGACATTGATTGCCACCACCTGCAAGCCGTCTGCGGCATGGCGCTTCTGCAGTTGGTTCATCCAGGGGAAGGACTTGCGGCACGGGCCGCACCAGGATGCCCAGAAGTCGACATAGACTATCTTGCCGCGCAAATCGGCCAGTCGCGCGCCGGGCAGATCGAATGGCGGCGCGGCGTGGGCGCTGGGCGCGGCGTGGGCGGCGGCACCCGGCCATAGCGCCGCAAGGGCTAGCGCCAGCGCGCCCACCACCCGTGCGGCCGGTCCAGCCGATGCGGCTGGTGCGGCCCGGGCGGCCCAAGCGGACCGCGCTGCCAAAGCGGACCGCGCTGCCAAAGCCGCCCGCACTGGCGTGGCGACAGGCGCCGCGCCCTTGCATCGCACCGTATTCACGGCTTGCCCGCCTGGTACCAGCTATTGAGGTAATCGCGCTCCGCCTGCGTCATATTGGTCTGGTTCAGGTAAGGCATGAACTGGCTCTGGACGGCCGCCGCAATGATCTGGTCCGCGCGGTTGCGGATTTCCTGTTCGGTATCGAAACGGATCCCCAGCGGCGCGCTCGAATAGCCCGGCATGGTTGGCGAGGCTGAATGGCAAGGCGTGCAGCGCTGCATGATGATGCTGCGGACTTGCGAGAATTGCGGCCCCTGCGCGGCCGCCTTCAGCGCGACGAAGGTGCCGCTGCCGGCAATGCCATCGTAAGTCCAGGTCCCGGTCACATAACCGTTGGCCGCATTGACCGAACCGGTCAGCTTCATGGTACGGCCACCGCCGGAAAGGGTCGCCGTGAATTTGCCGCCATCCTGGAACGCGCCGCTGCCCGTCAGGTCGGCATTGGCAGTATTGGCATGGCCGGTCAGGGCGACTGCACCGTCCGCACCAGCCGTCAAGGTGATCGGACCGCCATCGCTGCCGCCGAAATTGCCGCTGTAGCTGCCGGCGAAGGTGCTGACCGGCGTGGTCGGCAAGGACATGCCCCAAGGCAGGTAGTCGATGCCGTTGCGTATGGCCGGCGCGGTCAAGGCCACGTTCTCCGCTGATTCGGAAAAGAACATCAGCATCTGGCCGCGCGTCACCACGGTGCCGTTCGGATTGGTGCCATCGAGGAAGCTCAGGTTCCAGTCGAAGCCCGCCTGGTCCGGGATGCGCTTCAGCACATTGTTGTACAACACCGTGAGGAAGGCCGAGTTATTCAGGCTGCCGTACTTGGACGAGAATTCCTGGCTGCTGACGAAGGAAGCCGCAATCACGTCCAGCGTCAAGCCGCTGGTATCCAGCGCGTTGATGTAAAAGCCCAAACCGGCCGCATCCGGCACCCGGTCAAACGCGGCCTGGTAGATGCGGTAGGCCTGGCCCGCCGCACCTTTCAAGTCGAAGGCGACGCCGCCATCGAGCATGCGCAGCCGCTGGCCGGCGGTGTAGCTCGTGGTCTGGCTGGTGGTAATGTCGGTGACGAGGAAATTGTCGCCTGAAGCGGCAATGGTGTATTGGCTTCGATAGCCGGGCAAGCTGGTGACCGGCAGCGCAGCCGCCTGCACGGCGGCTGCAGTGCGCATCGGTGATTTGGCTGCTACCGAGACGTCGTTATTGCCACCGCAGGCGCCCAGGCTAAGCAAGGCGCCGCAGCAAATGAGGCGGAACATCGGGTTCATGACAAGGTTTCCCTTTCCTGGTTGAACCAAACCATCCGCCTTCATCTTACCCTATTTGCGCGCGTCCTTACGCATACTGCCTTCGCGGGGTTTGCCGTTGACCATCAAGCCCGCTTCCGACAGCTTGATCGCGTTTTTCTCGCCGATGCCTTTGACGCGTTGCTCGAAGTCGGCCCAATCCTTGAACTCGCCCTTGGCACGCTCCGCCATGATGGCTTTCGATTTGGCCGGGCCGATACCCTTGATGCTGTCGAGTGCGGCCTGGTCGGCCTTGTTGACGTCAACCTGGGCGAATGCCATGCCCATGCAAGCCACCAGCGTGGCGACGGCGAGCAACAGTTTCCTGATCATGATTGCCTCCATTGTGAACGCGAGAAGACCTCGCCCAGCCACAACGCGGCGCGCGCCGCCCGGCTGACGCGGGCTGCGCACGGTTTGAGGCAGATCAATCAACGCACAACCAGCTCGACGCGCCGGTTCTTCGCCCTGCCCTCATCACTGGCGTTGCTGGCCACCGGCGCCAGGTTGGCGACGCCGCGCGGCGTCATGCGGCCAGCGGGAATGCTGTATTTGCCCGCCAAGGCATCGGCCACCGCTTGCGCGCGCTTCTGCGACAAGGCCAGGTTGGCGTCGAATTCGCCCTGGTCATCGGTGTGGCCGACGATGAAGACTTTCATCTTCGGTTGCGCTTGCAGGGCCTTGGCCATCTGCTCCAGTTGCTCGGCCGATTGCTCGCGGATGACGGCTTTGTTGGTATCGAAGGTCACGCCATACAGCGCCACCTTGCCGTCACGCTGCAAGCCTTCCTGGATGGCGCGCGTATCGACAGTCACCTTGCCGCCTTCCAGCACGGCCGGTTCGACGATCTGCACGAACTGGCGCACGCGCTGGTAGTCGCTGTGGTCCGTTAGTGCCACCAGAACATAAGTATTGCCGCCGGAACCAGGCTTGACCGCGCTGACCAGGTGGAAGCGCGGCTGGTTGGCGCTGTTGAAGATGCCGCTGACATGCGGATCGAACGACTTCCAGTGCACTTCGCGCGGCAACTCCTGCACCAGGTTTTGCACCTTGGCTTTCTCGCATTGCTCGGTTTCGCAGGCATACAGCACCTTGAAACCGGCGGCGGCCAGCGCTTGCTGGTAGTTGCGATGGATTTCCAGCGCACTGCGGCCCTTGGGGCCCCAATAGAAGCGGTTGGCGGTGCGGCCTTCCACCTTTTGCAGGACCGGTTTGCCGGCCTCGGCGGCGACGATACGGGCCTGGCCCAGGTTCTCGCCGCCAAACATATAGAGCATGGAGCCCTCGTAACGGTGCAGCAGCGGATGGTCGCTGCCGCCCGCGATGTCTTTGCTGAAGTTTGGCTGCGCATTCGCTTGCAGCGACGCAGCGGCAAGCAAGGAGAAAAGGATCGAACGCATGGCAATGTCGGGAGGGTTGATCGGATTGCCAATATAACAAAACCGCCCCTCGCCCACGCCGGTAATCGCAAGCGTGCTTTACCTAAAATAAAAGTCGGGGTCAGCTCTGGCAAACGGACAAAAACCCCACGGATGGGCGCTTTATGTC
>CAMLRG010000293.1 GCA_946482335.1 uncultured Duganella sp.
GCGTAATGCCGAGCAGGGACACGTTGTCCAGGCTGTAGCCCAGGGCGTACAGCAGCGACAAGGCACCGAGCAGGGAAATCGGCATCGTGACCGCCGGGATGAAGGTGGCAGCCAGGCGGCGCAGGAACAGGAAGATCACCAGCACCACCAGCACCACGGTCAGCGCCAGCGTCAGGTTGACGTCGTGGATCGCTTCGCGGATCGAGACCGAGCGGTCATTGACCAGGTTGATCGATACCGACTCCGGCAACTGGGCGCGGAAACGCGGCAGCAGCGTGCGTACCGCATCGACCACTTGCACGGTGTTGGCGTCGGGCTGGCGTTGCACCAGCAGCACGATGGCGCGCTCGCCGTTGTAGCTGCCGGCGGCCTTGATCGACTGGTAGCTGTCTTCCACCGTCGCCACTTCCTTCAGGCGCACCGGCTGGCCGTTGCGGGTGGCGATGATCAGGTCGGCGAAATCGGCGGCGCGCATCAGCTGGGCATTGCCCTGGATGGTCAGGGTCTGGCTGGGCCCGTCGATGGTGCCGAGCGGGGTGTTGGCATTGGCGGCGCGGATCGCGGCTTGCAGCTCGTCGAGGGTCAGGTTGCGCGAGTTGAGCAAATCCGGCTTGGCGCGCACCCGCACGGCAAAGCGCTTCTGGCCATTGACCGAGACCTGGGCCACGCCCGGCAGGGTGGACAGGTTGGGCGCCACCAGGTTTTCCGCGTAATCGTTCAGTTCGGACAAGCTCAGCGAGGGCGAGGTCATGGTCATGAACAGCACCGGCGCATCGGCCGGGTTGACCTTGCGGTAGGACGGCAAGTCCGTCATTTCCTGCGGCAGCGATCGCTGGGCCCGCAGCAGGGCGGCCTGCACGTCGACCGCCGCTTCATTGACGTTGATCGACGGGTCGAATTCCAGCGTCAGCGACGTATTGCCCAGGGTGCTGGTGGACGTGATCATCGACAGGCCGCCGATGGTCGAGAATTGCTTTTCCAGCGGCAGCGCGACCGACGACGCCATGGTTTCCGGGCTGGCCCCCGGCAAATCGGCGCTGACGTTGATGACCGGCGTGTTATAGCTCGGCAGGGCGGCCACCGGGATGTGGGCGTAAGCCAGGATGCCCGCCAAGATCAGGCTCAGCGAGAGCAGCACCACCATCACGGGGCGCCGGATACTCAGCTCGGAAAGGTTCATGCTTACTTGCCCTTCTTGTGGCCCTTGCCGGCTTGCGCGACCACCGGTTCGGCGATGCGGACTTTGCCGCCCGGACGCAAGTTCTGCTTGCCCTCGACGATGATGTGCTCATCGCCATTCAGGCCGGTGACCGCGGCCAATGCGCCGAAGCCGTGGATACGTTTGACGTTGGTCACCTTGGCCGTCTGGTCAGGTGCAACGGTATAGACGAAAGTGCCCTTGGTGTTGGTAATAATAGCGTTCTGGGGAACGACCAGTGCATCTTTCAGCGTACTGACAGTCAACTTGGTGTTGACGTACTGCCCCGGCCACAGGCGGGTGTCGGCATTGTCGAACTGGGCCTTGACGCGGATCACGCCGGCCACCGGATCCACCGTGTTATCGACAAAGCTGAGCTGGCCATTGATCGGCTGGTCCGAATTGTTCTGGAATGCCTGCACCGGCACTTTGCCGGCGCGCTGGGCATCGAGCAGGGCCGCCAGGCTCGACTCGGGCACGGTGAAGGCGACGTTGATCGGGTTGAGCTGGGTGACGGTGGTGAGCGACGTGCTCAGCTGCACCAGGCTGCCTGGGTAGACATTGATGGCGCCGACGCGGCCCGTCAGCGGCGCGCGGATTTGCGTGAAGCTCTGGTCGACCTTGCTGGCGCGGGCAGCGGCGATATCGGCTTCCAGCACGGCGCGGGCCGAATCGACCTGGCTCTTCAGGGTATCGACGGCGCTTTGGGCCAGGAAGTTTTGTGCGCGCAATTCCTGCGCGCGTTTGTGCTGACGCTCCAGGTCGGCCAGGGCGGCGCGGTCCTTCGCCACTTGCGCATCGGCCTTTTCCACATTGGCCGACTCGGTGCGGGCGTCGAGTGAGAACATCAGTTCGCCTTGTTTGACGAACTGGCCTTCCTTCACATGCACTTTGACGATGGTGCTGGTGGTTTGCGGGTGCAGGTCCACGGTCGAGATCGGGCTGACCGTGCCGTTGGCCGACAGCGTCACCGGCACATCCTGGCGCAACGGCGCCACCACATTGACCGTGGTCGGTCCCTGCTCGCCGCGGCCCTTGCCGCCGCCATTGCCTTGCGCCTGCGCGGCGCCCTGCCCGGCCGGTTCCTGGCTCGCGTACCAGGCGCCGCCGCCAAGCGCGACGGCCAGGCCCACCACTATTGCCACTGTTTTCTTCTTCATGAGCGCTTAATCATTTTCCTGCATAAAATTCCGGGAACACCAGGGTCGCTTCCAGGCCGCCATCGGGGTGGTTGGCCAAGCTGAGGCTGGCGCCGTGCTGTTCAGCGATATTGCGTGCGATCGTCAAGCCCAGGCCGGTACCGCCGGAAGCGCGGTTGCGCGATGTCTCCAGCCGGTAGAACGGTTCGAACACTTGCGCCAGCTGGCCGGCCGGGATGCCCGGCCCTGCGTCGCGGATGCGCACGCGCGCCGCACCGGCCAGGCGCTCCACCGTGACATGGGCGCGCTGGCCGTATTTGACGGCATTGTCGATCAGGTTGACCAGGCAGCGGCGGACGTCGAGCGGCCGGCCCATCATGTCCATCGCGGCGCGGCCCTTCAACTCCACCTCCTGGCCGGCGTCAACCGCATCGGCGCACACGCTGTCGAGCAAGGCGTCGAGGTCGACCCGTTGCATGGCTTCCGTGGTATCCATGCTGCGCGCCAGGTCCAGCCCTTCCTTGACCATTTGCTGCATGGCCGACAAGTCTTCCAGCAGTTTGCCCTGCAACTCGGGATCCTGCACCTTTTCCAGGCGCAGGCGCATCCGGGTCAGCGGGGTTTGCAGGTCGTGGGTAATGGCCGCCAGCATTTCCGTACGCTGGGCAATATGCTGCCGGATGCGCGCCTGCATGGCATTGAAGGCGGCCGACGCGGTGCGGATCTCGGTGGCCCCGCCCAGCTTCAGCGGCGGATGGTTGATGTCGTTGCCGAGGTCGCGGGCGGCCCTGGCCAATTGCTTCAGGGGACCGATCGTCATGCGGGCCACCAGGTAGGCCAGCACGGCGATGCTGAGCAGGAAGGGGACAAAGGCGACATATTCGTTGCTGCCGGTCGGCGCCGGCTGGCGCGGCGGCAGGATGGAGAGTTTCAGGAGCTGGCCGTCGGGCATGGTGACGGCCAGCGCTTCGCAGGTGCCGCGCCAGGTACCGGTGCCGGCCACGAAGACCGGGAACGCCGTATAAGTCGAGGTCGGGCGTTCGCAGGCTGCCGGGCGCTCGACCAGCGACTGCAGCTTGTAGTCCTGGCCCAGGCGGTTGGCCAGGGTGGCGCCGAATTCGCTGAGCTCCGCGGCGGTGGCAGGCAGGTGGCGCAGCACTTCCAACTTGATCACGCCCTTGCTGGCCACGCCCAGGTATTGCGTACGCGAGTCCGGCAGCACCACGTCGGCGGTGGCAATGATTTGCTCGGCACGTTCGAGGGCGAAAAAATCCCGGTAGCGTTGCAGCGTGCGCTGGCGTTCATTCAAGGCCAGGTATTGCGTCAAGGCGGCAGAGGCGATGATGCCGAGCATCAGGACCAGGAATACGCGCCCGGTCATGCCCCTGAAAAAGGCTTTCATCAGTCCGGCTCCACGGCCACCGTGCCTGCCAGGACATAGCCGCCATTCCGTACTGTTTTGATGATCTGCGGCAAACGCGCATCTTCGCCCAGCTTTTGGCGCAGGCGGCTGATCTGGATGTCGATCGAGCGGTCGAACGGGTCGGCGTCGCGGCCCTGGGTCAGGTTCAGCAACTGGTCGCGGTTCAGCACACGGTTGGGGTGCTCGAGGAAGACCTTGAGCAGGCGGAATTCGGCGCCGGACAGCATGATCACCGTGCCTTGCGGGTTGACCAGGTGGCGCGCGGTCAAGTCCAGCACCCAGTTCGAGAAGCGGATACGGCTGGCCTTGTCGACGCCGCTGGCGGCGGTATTTGTGCTGCGGCGCAGCACGCTGCGGATGCGGGCCAGCAATTCGCGCGGCTCGAACGGCTTGGGCAAATAGTCGTCGGCGCCCATTTCCAGGCCGAGGATGCGGTCCAGCGGCTCGCTGCGGGCGGTCAGCATGATGACCGGCAGGGTCGAGTGCGCGCGCAACTTGCGGCACAGGGTCAATCCATCCTCGCCGGGCAGGTTGAGGTCGAGCACGATCAGGTCGGGCTTGGCGTTATCCAGCAGCTTCCACATGGCAGCGCCATCGCCGGCGCCATGCGTGCGGTAGCCATTGGTCTCCAGGTAATCCTGCAGCAAGGTGCGGATATCGCGGTCGTCGTCGACGATCAGAATGCTAGATGTAGGCTCCATGCCGTAATTATCCTTAGTTCCGCGGGTGAACTCCAATGACCGATTGTATCGTCTTGTATATCTCTTAAACGAAACACTCGGATACAAATTACGCGGTCCGCGACACTTCGTTGAAACAGCCCGCTGCAATGATATTTCCATGTGCAGTGCGAGTGCACATTTTCATGAATTTATTTCTGAAGGGA
>CAMLRG010000294.1 GCA_946482335.1 uncultured Duganella sp.
CTGCTGATCATGGACTCGCTGACCCGCTATGTGATGGCGCAACGCGAAATCGCCCTGGCCATCGGCGAGCCGCCGGCCACCAAAGGTTACCCGCCTTCCGTCTTCGCCAAGCTGCCGGTGCTGGTCGAACGCGCCGGCAATGGCGAATTGGGTGGCGGTTCGATCACGGCCTTCTACACCGTGCTGACCGAAGGCGACGACCAGCAGGACCCGATTGCCGACTCGGCGCGCGCCATCCTGGACGGCCACATCGTGCTGAACCGGCGGCTGGCGGAAGCGGGCCACTATCCGGCAATCGATATCGAACAGTCAATCAGCCGCGCCATGCATTCGATCACGTCGCACAACCACCAGAACCAGGCGCGCCGGCTGAAACAGTTGTTTTCACGCTACGAACGTAGCCGTGATCTCATCGCCGTCGGGGCTTACACGCCCGGTACCGACCCGGTGCTTGACCAAGCCATCGCGCTGCACGATAAGATTGAACAATTCCTGCAACAACAGATTACGGAACGCGTGAACATGCCGGAGAGCTTGGGGCAATTAACCTCTTTATTCGACTGATTGACGCGTTTGGCCTTGCATATAATTAACCATCATGGCCTCTACCCAGCAACTTGAAACTCTGATCGACCTGGCCCAGCGGGAAACCGACGATGCGGCCAAGCGTTTGGGCGCTGCCCTGAAGGCCGCCGCCGACGCCGAGGAAAAGCTGAACATGCTGATCGGCTACCGCGACGAGTATGGCCGCCGTTTCGACGCTTCGCAGCAGCAGGGCATTACGCCGATGGCTTATCGGAATTTCCAGGCTTTCATGGAAAAGCT
Organism: uncultured Duganella sp.; assembly: GCA_946482335.1. The sequence goes on from CAMLRG010000294.1 coordinate 826, forward strand.
CGATACCGCCATCAAGGGCCAGCAGGAAGTGGTGCGCCACAGCAAAGCGCGCGGCGACCAGGAAAAGCAAGCCTGGCAGGATGCGGAACGCAAGCGCATGTCGTATTCCACCCTGCGCGACCGGGCTGAAGCCCAGGAGCTCAAGAAGGAAGCCAAGCGCGACCAGAAAGCCATGGACGAACACGCCTCACGGCAGGCATTTTTCAAACGCTAGATTGATTCGATCATGCAGACTCAGACTGTCCAGAACTCTCCCCTCTTGTCCGGCAACGCGGCCACTGGCCGTCCGAATAATGCCGCCCAGGATGACCAGCAGTTCGCGCAGGCCCTGAACAAACAGATCGAACGCCAGGCCGCTGCCCTGCCGCCTTCGCTGCAGCCGCAAACCAATGCCGCTGCGCGCCGCGCCGAGGCGCCAAAGCCTGCGTCGCATGCGTCGGCCAGCCAGCAGCCCAAACCGTCTTCCAACGCACCCGCCCCGGCCAACAAGCCAGCCTCGCAAGCCCAGGCACCGGCCAAGGCGCCGCAAGGCAGCCAGGCCGGCCAGGCGAACAATGCCGCGCAGTCGGGCGACGCGCAAGCCGCGTCCGCCAACGGCGCCGCCACTGATTCGGCCGCCGCCGCGAGCGCCAGCGCCAATGGCAGCAATGGCGCTGGCGGCACCACCGCGCCGGCCGACGGGACAGCCGACGACGGGACCTCTGCCGCCGCAGCCGAAGCCGCCGCAGCGGCCGAGGAAGCCGAAAGCCAGCAAGCCGCCAACGATGCCGTGGCCGACATGCTGGCGATGATCCAGGGCTTGGCCCAGCCTGGCGCAGCGGACGGCGCCGCCACGGCAGCAGCCTCCGCAGCCGCTGCTGCTTCCGCCGTTGCCAGCGCCGCCGCAGCAGCCAAGGACAGCGCCACCGGTGACACCGCCGCGCCGGCCGACGCCGACGCACTGGCCAGCGGCATCGGCGACGGCCGTCCACGCGCCGGCCTCGCCGCCGACCAGGCCGCACTATTGGCGGCCAAAGCCGCCGCCGACAGCGGCGAAGATCCCGCCCTGGCAGACGCCCTGGCCAAGCTCGCCGGTCACGGCGCATCCGGCGCGTCCGGCGACCTCAGCACGTCGTCCACCGGGTCCGCCGCAGCCAACGCCGGCGACAAGGCCGCGCAAGCCGCCGGCCAAGCCCGCACCGATTTCCAGGCCGCCCTGCAGCAAGCCAGCGCCGACGCCAGCAAGGCAGCCGATGCGGCCGCGCGCGACGCCCAGCACACCATCCAGCCTGGCAGCGCCATGCAGGCCGCCGCCACCGCCCTCGCCCCGGCCGGCGCAGCCAATGCGCAAGCCGCCCACGCCCTGGCCAGCAACCAGCTGCACGCCCGCGTCGGCAGCCAGGGCTGGGACCACCAGCTGGGCCAGAAAGTCGTCTGGATGGTGAATGGCGGCGAGCACAGCGCCACCCTGACGCTGAACCCGCCCGACCTGGGGCCGCTGCAAGTGGTACTGAGCGTATCGAACGACCAGGCCAGCGTGGCCTTCACCGCCGCCCAGCCTGAAGTGCGGGAAGCGCTCGAACAAGCACTGCCGAAACTGCGTGAAACCATGGGTGAAGCCGGCATCACGCTGGGCGACACCAGCGTCTCGGCCGGCAGCCAGGAACAGCAGCAAGCCTTCGCCGACATGGCAGCCGCCGGCCGTGGCCGCAGCGCCGCCAATGGCAATAATGACAATGGCCAGGACGGCGACAATGCCGGGCAAGCCGCCCCGCAAGTCCGCCGCAGCATCCTTGGCGCCGTCGACACCTTCGCCTGAGAGGCTGGCCTCCAACAGCTTCTAAGGCAGAGATAGCCCTGCTTCCTGCCTCTTTTCGGCGCATCGCTCTCCGCATGATTTCCCGATAATGACATAATGGCGTCATGATCCAACTCTTGCATCCAAGGCAGAAGTGAAAGCAAATCCAAAAACAAAGGCTGAGGCGAAGCCGGAAGCTGCGCCGGTAGGCGGTGGCTCAAAGAAGAAGCTGGTCATCATTGTGGCAAGCGTGCTGGTGCTCGCCCTGGCCGGTGGCGGCGGCGCATGGTTCATGCTCAAAGGCGACAGCGAAGAGCACGCCGAGGAAACCAGCAAGACCGCCAAGAAGGCCAAGAAAGCCAAGCCGGCCGGTCCACCGGTCTATATCCCGGTCGACCAGTTCACGGTCAACCTGCAGCCGGAAAATGGTGAGCAATACCTGCAACTGGCGGTCACGCTGCAAGCCAGCAGCCTGGAAGAGTCGGAAGTCATCAAGACCAATATGCCGAAGCTGCGCAGCCGCATCCTGCTGCTGTTGTCGAGCAAGCATGCTTCCGAAATCAACACGCCGGAAGGCAAGCAGCAGCTGGGCAAGGAAATCATGGAACAGGCGAACCTGCCGTTCGAGCCCGAGGGCGAACCGCAGGAAGTGTCCGACGTCTTGTTCACCGCGTTCATCATCCAGTAAGTGTGAAGCATGGCTGATAATTTTCTCTCCCAGGAAGAAGTCGATGCCCTCTTAAAGGGCGTCAACGGCGATCAGGACGATGTCGCGACGCCCGAGGAGACCACAGGTGTCCGGACCTATAACCTGGCGACGCAGGAACGCATCGTCCGGGGCCGTATGCCGACCCTGGAAATTATCAACGAACGTTTCGCGCGCCTGTTGCGCGTGGGCTTGTTCAACTTCCTGCGCCGCAGTGCGGAAGTGTCGGTCGGTTCGGTGCGCGTGTCGAAGTATTCGGAATTCATCCGCAACCTGGTGGTGCCGACCAACCTCAACCTGGTGCACATGAAGCCGCTGCGCGGCACGGCCCTGATGGTGTTCGACCCGGGCCTGGTGTTCCTGCTGGTGGACAACCTGTTCGGCGGCGATGGCCGCTTCCACACCCGCGTCGAAGGCCGCGACTTCACCCAGACCGAGCAGCGCATCATCCTGCGCATCCTCGATATCGTGTTCGAGGCTTACACCAAATCGTGGGAACCGGTGTACCCGGTGGAATTCGAGTACATCCGTTCCGAAATGAATACGCAGTTTGCCAACATCGCCACGCCGAACGAGGTGGTGGTGGCGTCGACCTTCACCATTGAACTCGGTTCGGTGTCGGGGCAGATCCACTTCTGCATGCCGTACTCGATGATCGAGCCGATCCGCGATGCGCTGACCTCGTCGCTGCAGGGCGAAGCGCTGGAAGTGGACAAGCGCTGGATCCGCTTGATGACGCAGCAAATCCAGATCGCCGAAGTGGAACTGATCGCCAAGCTCGGCACGGCCAAGGTCAGCTTCGATGAAATCCTGAACATGAAAGTGGGCGATGTGATTCCGCTGCAAATTCCGGAAACCATCGAAGCCACCGTCGATGGCGTGCCCGTGCTCGACTGCACTTATGGTGTGTTGAACGGGCAATACGCATTGAAGGTGGAGAAACTGCTGGCAAACGCCGATAATATAAGCAAGTAAGCTGTAACAGGAGAGAAACATGTCGGACAATCAAGACGACGACGCAAGCTTGGATGACGATTGGGGTGCCGCGATTGCCGAGCAGGCCGCTGCCGAGGCTGCTGCCATGCAGAACCAGGCTGCCACGGCTGCCGTGTTCAAGGACTTTTCCAAGCAGCCGAGCAAGACCGAAACCCATAACGATATCGACTTCATCCTCGATATCCCGGTCCAGCTGACCGTGGAATTGGGCCGCACCAAGATCGCCATCAAGAACCTGCTGCAATTGGCGCAGGGCTCGGTGGTCGAGCTGGACGGCCTGGCCGGCGAACCGATGGACGTGCTGGTCAACGGCTGCCTGATCGCCCAGGG
>CAMLRG010000295.1 GCA_946482335.1 uncultured Duganella sp.
GTGCTGGCGCGGCTGGACCTGGAAATGGCGCTGCGCCGCGCGCTGGACAACAACGAGCTCGAACTGCACTACCAGCCCAAGGTCAACCTGACTACGGGCCGCATCAGCGGGGCGGAGGCGCTGCTGCGCTGGAACCGCCCGGGCTACGGCCTGGTGTACCCGGCTGAATTCGTCAGCGTGCTGGAAGAGACCGGCTTGATCGTGCGCGTGGGCAGCTGGATCATCGATGCGGCCTGCCGCCAGATTGCGGCCTGGCTGCGCACGGCTGTTGGCAGCGTGCATGTCGCCGTCAACGTGTCGAGCCGGCAGTTCGTCGAGGGCGACTTGGAGAGCGACGTCAAGCAAGCGCTGGAGCGGCACCAGGTGCCGGCCGAACTGCTGGAACTGGAGCTGACGGAAACGGCCTTGATGTCGAACGCGGAGCGCACCATCCAGGTATTGAGTGCCCTGAAGGAGCTGGGCATCAAGGTGGCGATCGACGATTTCGGCACCGGCTACTCCTCGCTGGCCTACCTGCAGCGCTTCCCGATCGACAAGCTGAAGATCGACATCGCCTTCGTGCGCGACATCACCACCAACCCCAACGACGCCGCGATCGCGCTGGCCATCATCAGCATGGCGCACAGCCTGAAGCTGCGCGTGATCGCGGAAGGCGTGGAAACGCGGCCGCAGCTCGAATACCTGCGGCGTAACCGTTGCGACGAAATCCAGGGCTACTTCTTCAGCCGTCCGCTGGCGGCGGCCGAAATGGGCGCGCTGGCCGAATCGGGCAAGAGCTTGCCGCCCGATCCGAACGTGGCGGCCGAACCGCCGCAAACCCTGCTGCTGGTGGACGACGACGTCAACGTGCTGTCCTCGCTGCACCGCCTGTTCCGGCGCGACGGCTACCGCATCCTGACGGCGGTATCGCCGGCCGAAGGCTTCGACCTGCTGGCCCTGTACCCGGTGCAGGTGATCGTGTGTGACCAGCGCATGCCGATCATGAGCGGCACCGAATTCCTGGCCAAGGTCAAGGAAATGTATCCGGACACCATACGCATCATCCTGTCCGGCTATACGGGGCTGGAAGCGGTGCTCGATTCGATCAACCGCGGCGCGATCTACCGCTTCTACACCAAGCCGTGGGACGACACCCAGCTGCGCGACAACATCCGCCTGGCCTTCCACCACTACTGGCTGATGCACGGCAGCGGCCGCCGCGCCGGCGAGCCGGGCGAAGACCACACGGCCTTGGTCGGATAAAAAAATGCCGCCCACGGCGGGGCGGCCAAGACATTCATGGGAGTGGTATGAATGTGGAGACAGGCAGGATGATAGTCGCCTGTTATGACCACTTCATGACATCAGCGGGGCGGCAATTGATAGGTGAAGCTGTAGCGGTGTTGGCCGCCGCTGATGTCGATCGTCATGGTGCCGCGCAGGCCGCTCAGTTCGCCGGTAGCGGAGTCGGGAATCACGCTGACCTGCAGCGTCGGCGCGCCCTTGTCCATCACGCCGAAGTGCTGCAGGAAGAATGTGCCCTGGCGTCCTTCCAGCGTGGCGGTCACCTGCTCCATGGCGACGTAGCCGGCGGAGCCTTTGACGGCGGTGCCGGCGGCCAGCATTTCGCCCCGGCTGGTGCCCTCCAGGGCGCCGTGGAAAGTCTTGGCGATGGTTTGCCGGCCCCAGGTCTGGCCTTCCGCCGGCGGCTGGGGTGTGAGCTTCACGTCGAAGCTGCCTTCGATTTGCATGGGTTTATCTCCTGCATTGGCCGCAGCAGCGGCGAATGCGAATAGTAAAGGGATCAGTGTTTTCTTGCGGGCCATTATGGTAGTCTCCTGCGCCTCATGATTGGAAAAATGCGACAAATCGACGCCGCACCGCGCGGCATCCTGGTGCCGTCTTTTGCGGCGGGTACATTTCGCCACGAACGGCGGGCGCCGTGCGCGCAATTGGCCGGGCTGGTCGAGCATTACTGGTATGCCGGCTGGGACATGCAGGGCCATCCGCCGCAGCAGCAGGAAACGCTGCCGCATCCGAACGTGCACCTGGTGGTGGAGCACGATGCCGAAGGCGTGTATGGCGTGCATACGGCGCGCTATACCAAACAGCTGGCGGGGCGGGGCTTTGCTTTCGGGGTCAAGTTCAGGCCGGGCGGGTTCCGGCCTTTCTTTGGCCGTGCGGTTGCCGGTATCGCGGACCAGCGCTTGCCGCTGGCGCAAGTGTTCGGGCCGGCGGGCGACGCGCTGGCGGGGCAGTTGAGGGCGTGCCCGGTGGCCTTGACTTGCGCGCGGGCGGAGGCGGACCTCGGGGCGGCTGCGAGCGTCGATGCTGTCGCCGGTCCGGGCGCGGGCCGCGACGCTGCGCCCGGCGCCATGGCCGCGATCGCGGAAGCGTTTCTGCTGGCGCGCCTGCCGCAACCGGACAGCGATGCGCAACAGGCGGCGGCACTGGTGGCGGCGATTGCGGGCGATCCCGCGTTGCTGACGGTGGATGCGCTGGCGGCGCAGGCAGGTGTCAATAAGCGCGCCTTGCAGCGGCTGTTCCAGCAGTACGTTGGTGTCGGCCCGAAATGGGTGATCAAGCGCTACCGCATGCATGAAGCGGTGGCGCGGCTGCAAGATGGCGGGGCCGCGCTGGAGTTGGCGCGGCTCGCGCTGGAGCTGGGCTATTACGACCAGGCCCACTTCATCAAGGAATTCACCGCCCTGGTCGGCAAGCCGCCGGGCGCATACCGGCGCGCTATGGCGTGAAGTGGTCGAAGCTGGACAGCACCAGCGGCAGCGGTGCACCGGAACTGTCGGTCCAGCGCAAGCCTTCGGTGGCGTCGATGCGGCCGACGCGGGTCACCGGCGTGCCGCATTCGGCGGCGGCGGCCAGGATTGCGTCGCGCGAGCCGGCCGGCGCGGTGAAGCACAACTCGTAATCGTCGCCGCCGCCGGCCGTGAAGGCGCGGCGCACCCCTTGCGGCTGGCTGGCCAATACCGGGCCGGCCGGCAAGGCGTCGACGTCGAGCGTGGCGCCGACGCCCGACTTTTCCAGGATATGGCCGAGGTCGCCCACCAGGCCGTCGGAAATATCGATGGCCGCGTGGGCCAGGCCGCGCTCGGCCAGCAGCACGCCCAGCGCCACGCGCGGCGTCGGCAAATGCATGCGCGTGCCGGCTGCGGCCAGCGCCTCGTCCGTCAGGGTGAGCTCGCCGCGGTAGCCGGCCAGCGCCAGGCGCGCATCGCCCAGCGTGCCCGACACCCAAACGTCGTCGCCGGCGCGGGCGGCGCCGCGGCGCAGCGCGCGGCCGGGCGCCACTTCGCCGAACACCGTGATGCAGATGTTGCGCGGCCCCTTGGTGGTGTCGCCACCGATCAGCTCGCAGCCATGCGCATCGGCCAGCGCAAACAGGCCGCGCGCAAAGCCTTCCAGCCAGGCCGGGTCGGCGGCGGGCAGGGCCAGGGCCAAAGTGAAAGCCACCGGGCGCGCGCCCATGGCGGCCAGGTCGGACAGGTTGACGGCCAGGCTCTTGTGGCCCAGGCGCTGGGGATCTTCGCCGGCGAAGAAATGGCGTCCCTCGACCAGCATGTCGGAAGAAATGGCAGTCTGCATCCCGGGCGCCGGGGTCAGCAGGGCGCAATCGTCGCCGATGCCCAGGGTCGCGCGGCCCGCAGCGGGGCGCACGAAGTATTGTTTGATCAGGTCGAATTCGGAAAGCATCCCGCCATTCTAGCGGGGCTGGCCGGCATCGTCCTTATTGGTGTTTGTCGCGCAGGTAGATCCAGGTTCCGCCGGAGGCCAGGGCGGCCATGGCGAGCATGACGACCCAACTGGAATCTTGGGGGGTGAAAAACAGGGCGGCGACGCTCGCGGGGAACAGGACGCCGGAGATACGGGACCAGGAATGCCAGAGTGCGTGGCGCATGGTTTTTTCCTTCCGTAAAGGAGCCTAAACTCAGTGTATGTACAAAAATGCCATAAGTAAAGTTGCTTTCGTCGAATATTCCAACGGAATTCGATTTTGCGCAACAAGATTTTATGGTTTCGTGCCGCTAGTCAGCATTGTCGTCCGCACGACAGAGTATTGTGGCGGAAAATTGCGTTTCCGTATGGAATTAACTTGTTCCTTGGAAAAACCCTCGTCAGGACGGATCATTGTTAAATGAAAGGCAATGCGCACCGATGAAAATTCGGGATTGGTAAAAATACCTACGTTAGAGCAATCACTCTATCTGCTAGAATCGAAGGCTTTCGGACAGCAGACAAGAAGGGGCAGTACAGCATGGATTCGGGATCTGATAAGAAAGAAGAACTTCGTCAACAATTGCGCGCCGCCGCACTGGAATACCATGAGTGCCCCCGGCCCGGCAAAATCAGCGTTTCCCCCACCAAGCAACTGACCAACCAGCGCGACCTGGCGCTGGCTTACTCCCCCGGCGTCGCAGCCCCCTGCGAAGAAATCGTCGTCGATCCTGCCAATTCCTATAAATACACCGCGCGCGGCAACCTGGTGGCCGTGATTTCCAACGGTACCGCCGTGCTGGGCCTGGGCAATATCGGCCCGCTGGCGTCCAAGCCGGTGATGGAAGGCAAGGGCGTGCTGTTCAAGAAGTTCGCCGGCATCGA
>CAMLRG010000296.1 GCA_946482335.1 uncultured Duganella sp.
GTGGTCAACCACCACCTGTTCTTCGCCGACGTGGCGCTGAAGGATACCGGCGTGGCCGAGCTGCTGCCGTCCGCCAACACGGTGATCTTCGACGAAGCGCACCAGTTGCCCGATACCGCCACGCTGTTTTTCGGCGACAGCATCTCCACCTCGCAGATCCTGGAGCTGTGCCGCGACGTGCTGGCCGAGGGCCTGGCCCACGCGCGCGATGGCGCCGAGTGGGCCAAGGTGGTCACGCCGGTGGAAAAGGCGGCGCGCGACCTGCGCCTGACCTTTTCGCAGGACATCGTGCGCATGTCGCTGCCGCAGATCGCCCCGTCCAGCGACTTCTTCCCCGCCTTGCAGACCTTGAAGGATGAGCTGGTCGACATGATCGCCGTGCTGGAGAAGAACGCCGAGCGCGCCGAGACCCTTGAGCAATGCCGCGTGCGCGGCAATGAATTGTCGGCCCGCCTGGAAGCCTGGAAGTTCGACCCGAAGGCCAAGGTGCAGCCCGGCGAGGAAGCCGTGTTCTGGGTGGAAGCTTTCCAAAGCTCGCTGCAGCTGCACAAGACGCCGCTGTCGATCGCGCCGATCTTCAACGGCCAGCGCGAGGGCGTGCCGCGCAGCTGGATCTTCACCTCCGCCACGCTGGCGGTGAAAAACGACTTCACCCATTTCGCCCAGCAGATGGGGCTGGAAAACGAAGTGGCGCGCAATTGGCCCAGCCCTTTCAACTACGAAGAGCAGGGCATCCTGTACGTGCCGCAAGGCTTGCCGGACCCGAATTCGATGGGTTATACCGATGCCGTGCTGGATGCCGCGCTGCCGATCATCGAAGCGGCCGGCGGCCGTACCTTCCTGCTGTGCACCACGCTGCGCGCCGTCAAGCGTGCCGCCGACCGCCTGCGCGACGAATTCGACATGCGCGGCCTGAAGTTCCCGCTGTTCGTGCAGGGCGACCGTGGCCGCACCGAATTGCTCGACCAGTTCCGCAAGGCGGGCAATGGGGTGCTGATCGGTTCCCAGAGTTTCTGGGAGGGCGTGGACGTGCGCGGCGACGCACTGTCGCTGGTGATCATCGACAAGCTGCCGTTCGCGCCGCCCGACGATCCGGTGCTGGCCGCGCGCATCGAGGTGATGGAGCGCCAGGGCTTGAACGGTTTCATGGGCCATACGCTGCCCGAAGCGATCATCAACCTGAAGCAGGGCGCCGGCCGCCTGATCCGCGACGAATCCGACCGCGGCGTGCTGATGCTGTGCGACCCGCGCGTCATCTCCAAGCCATATGGCCGCCGCATCTGGCAAAGCCTGCCGCCCTTCAAGCGTACGCGCGAAGCGGCCGATGTCATAGAATTTTTCAAGGGACACTAAGCACCGGGAGCGGAAATGAAGCTGACACGCGCGATGTTGGACGAGGCGGCAAGCCAGGGCTTGCTGGATGAAGGCCAGGCAGGGCGGTTGTGGCAGTTCCTGGTGGAGCGTGAGCAGCACACGCCCGGTTTCAAACCGGCGCACATCCTGTATTACCTCGGTGGGCTGATCGCCATCGGCGCCATGTCGCTGTTCATGACATTGGGATGGGAGCGGTTCGGCGGAGGTGGTTTGCTGTTCATTTCGGTTTGCTATATGGCCGCTGCGATTGGCGCCGTCGAGTGGCTGCGCCTGCGCGGCCTGCTGCTGCCGGCCGGGGTATTGGCCGCCCTGGCCGTGGTGCTGGTCCCGCTTGCGGTCTATGGCCTGCAGCACATGCTCGGACTGTGGCCGGCCGACCGGCCCGGCACCGGCTACCGCAATTACCACTACCACATCGACTGGCGCTGGATCCTGATGGAGCTGGCAACCCTGGCTGCCGGGGCGGTGGTGCTCTGGCGCTATCGCATGCCGTTCACCGTCTTGCCACTGGCCGTCACGCTCTGGTACATGAGCATGGACGTCACCCACATGCTGCTCGGCGGCTATTCGATGTACTCGCATGAAGGAAAAGTCATTTCCGCCGTGTTCGGGGTGGCGATGACGCTGCTCGCCTTGTGGATCGACCTGCGCAACCACAGCAACAAGGACTTTGCATTCTGGCTGTACATATGGGGCGTACTGACGTTCTGGGGCGGCTTGACAGCCATGGATGCGAACAGCGAAATCGGCAAGTTCATCTACTTCCTGATCAATGTCCTGATGGTCGCCATCGGCGCGGCCCTATCGCGCCGTGTGTTCGCGGTGTTCGGCGGCATCGGCATTGCGATCTACCTCGGGCACTTGTCGCACACCGTGTTCCGCGACAGCCTGCTGTTCCCGGTGGCACTGACGGCGATCGGCATTGGCATCATCGCCGCCGGCGTGTTCTGGCAGCGCAGCGAAGCGGCCATCGGCGCCAGCCTGCGCCAATGGCTGCCCGGCCCGGTGCGCCTGCTGGTTGAACGGCGCGCCGCGTGAGCGGCCGGCAAGCTCGCTAGCGCAGGCTGGGCGGCGCCCGGCCCGTGAGCAGCCAGTCGCCAATGGCGCGGTAGACCTGGGAGCGTTGGCCGTGCAGGCCATGCGCGCTTTCGCGGCTGCAGTCGCGCCGGGTGGCGATCGACACGGGTGGGAAGGCGTCGCTGTCGACCGCGACCAGGGGAAAGAAGCGTGCTTTCGGATACGTGTCGCGGAAGGGCAGGCAGGCGTCGCGTTTGTGGTGGATGCCCAGCACGGGCCGCTTCAGGTGCGGCACTTCGGCCCAGGCATCGGCGTTGCCATTGATCAGCACCACCTTGTCCACCGAGGGCAGCCGGTTTGCCACATAGGCCGCCGAAAAGGCGCCATTGCTGCTGCCCATCAGTACCATGCGCGCCTGCGGGTGGCGCGCCCGCATGAAGTCGATGACGGCGGCCACATCCTGGCGGTGCCCGGCACCCTGGCGGTCGATCATTTCCAGCACCTCATGGTCGCTCGCGGTGTCGACGGCCACCATCACGCCAACCTGCTCCGCCAGCTGGCGCTGGGCGCCGAACAGCGTATCCGGATCGCTGGGCAGGCTGCCCGGCCACACGCCTTGCAGGCCGCGCTGGCCGGAACCGCCAGCCAGGTAGAGCACGACGTGGCTGGCAGGGCGCTCGCCCGTCATTTCCAGCACGCGCACGGTGGCACCCGGCCGGGTCGGGATGTCCAGCAGCACCTCGCCGCCATGGGCTGCGCCGCACAGCGCCAAGGCAAGCCCTGCCGCCAGCCAGGGCCCGGCGCCGCGGTGACAATTGGTGATCATGCTGCCCGCCCGCAGCAATAGAATGCAGAAAGGACCTGGAACCCGAGAAGGAGCGATCATGGGACTTTCGAATGGCTATGGAGTGGTCATCGGGCAGAAAAACAGTTATTACCGTGACCCACCCGACAATTACGGCCGCTACTACCACGGTAACCTGACCATCAATACGCCCGCCGGCATCTACAAGTGCGCGATCGACGTCGATCCCAAGTTCATGCCTGATGGCATCCAGTGGCGCGTCGTCAAGCTGCGCAAATCCGATGTTGCCGCGATCAAGGCGCTGGGCGATGGCTGGCATGGCTTGCCGTCGAACGGCAGCTCAGGCGCGCTCGACTATATCCGCGCCACGGTGCTGCACCCGCCCATCCTGTTCTGGAACGTATGGTACAGCAGCTGGCTGGCGAAAATCCTGCACTTCCTGCGCTGGAATCCGCCCTGGAACAGCGGCACCGGCATCCAGGCGCTGACGGACCTGGAACAGGTGATCGGGCAGGGCGTGCGCTTCTACGTGTTTGGCGAGCCGTTCAACAGCGGCCTCGGGGTGCACAACATCCACCAGAACCAGGGCGACCCGATCGGCAGCGGCCACGATCTCGAAAACGCAATCTGGCAGGATGGCGCCACCATCGTCGAGACCAGCCAGGGCGACTTTATCGCCTTTCTGAACAAATTCAAGACGCAGGCCTTCTCCACCGACAGCCAGGGACACCCGATCAAATTCTCCTGGCAATGGAAGCTGCAACTGGCCCATTGAAGCCGCGGCGATTGCGCCCTGGCGGGGCAGGCGTTATGCTTGCCAAATGAATATGACAGCCAGCTGCCATTGCGGCGCAATCGCGATCGAAGTGCCGGGCGCACCGGCCTATGCGATCGATTGCAACTGCTCGATTTGCCGCCGCACACGGGCGCTGTGGGCCTTCTACCCAGAGGCTTCGGTGCGTATCGACGGCGACCCCGAACGCACCGAAGACTATGTGTGGGGCGACAAGTCGCTGCGCACGGTGCGCTGCCGGACATGCGGTTGCGTCACGCACTGGAAGACGCTGCAGCCCAACGGCGATGGCCGCATGGGCGTCAACATGGCCAATTTCGCGCCGGACGTGGTGGCGGCACTGGAAGTGCGCCGGTTCGACGGTGCCGACACATGGCAATACCTGTGATTGCCGACCTGCCCGATGGCGCCTTGCTGCAGCGTTACCGCGCCCAGGGCGACTACACGGATTGCTTTGCCATCGACGTGCCGGCGCTGGTCGCGCATGAGGCTTACGTGGAAGCGTTCTATACCACGGCCGTGTTCAAGCTGGAGCGCCTGTTGCTGGCGCTGTTGGTGTCGCGCCCTTCGCGCGA
>CAMLRG010000297.1 GCA_946482335.1 uncultured Duganella sp.
CATACAAAATGTCCTGTTGCCAGAGCTGACCCCGACTTTCATTCCATATGTTTCGACTTTGTACAAGCTTTACACAATGGCATAAAAATTGCGTACGATTGGACTCCTGAAGCTGTCTTAGGTCAAAACGACAACCCTGGAGAGACTAATGGAACGACGTGCATTCCTCAATCTGAGCGGCGGGGCAATGGCCGCCATGATGATGCCATTTGGCCGCGCCATCGCGGCCGACGAGCTGGTAAAGCCCGTGGAAGTGAAGTTCAAGAAAATGCTGGCCGATACCGCGCTGACCGCGGCTACCCAGGCCGGCGCCAGCTACTGCGACGTGCGCATTGGCCGCTACCTGAACCAGTTCATCACCACCCGTGACCTGAACATCGAAAACGTCACCAATACCGAGTCGGCCGGGGTCGGCGTGCGCGTGATCGCCAGCGGCGCTTACGGCTTTGCCGCCACCAGCGACATGTCGCCGGACGGCGTGGCCGGCGCGGCGCGCCAGGCGGTCGCCATCGCCAAGGCCAACGCCAAGCTGCAGGCCGCCGGCGTGCAGCTGGCGCCAACCCCGGGCGTGGGTGAGGTGTCATGGGCCACCCCGATCAAGAAGGATTGGCGCACGGTGCCGATCAAGGAAAAGGCCGACCTGCTGATCACCGCCAACAAGGGCGCGCTGGACGCGGGTGCTTCCTTCATTCAATCCTTGTTGTTCCAGGTCAACCAGCAGAAGTACTTCGCTTCCACCGACGGTTCCTACATCGACCAGGACTTGCACCGCCTGTGGGTGCCGTTCTTCGCCACCGCCGTCGACAAGACCACCGGCAAGTTCCGCAGCCGCTCCGACCTGGGCACCCCGGTCGGCATGGGTTACGAATACCTGGACGGGCGCAAGGAAGACAAGATCAAGGCAGCGGGCGGCGTCGCCACCCTGTACAACCGCTCCTACGACCTGATCGAGGATGCCAAGGCCGCCGGCCGCCAGGCCAAGGAAAAGCTGACCGCCAAGTCGGTCGAGCCGGGCAAATACGACCTGGTGCTGTCGCCGGAACACATGTGGCTGACCATCCACGAATCCGTCGGCCACCCGACCGAACTCGATCGCGTGCTCGGTTACGAAGCCAACTTCGCCGGCACCTCTTTCGCCACCCTGGACAAGCAGCAGTCGAAGAAGTTCAAGTACGGTGCCGACATCGTCAACATCGAGGCCGACAAGATCATCCCTGGCTCGCTGGGCGCGGTCGGCTACGACGACGAAGGCGTCAAGTGCAAGAAGTGGGACATCATCAAGGACGGCATCCTGGTCAACTACCAGGCCACGCGCGACCAGGTGGCGGTCATCGGCGAGAAGGAATCGCATGGCTGCTCTTACGCCGACTCCTGGAGCAACGTGCAATTCCAGCGCATGCCGAACGTGTCGCTCAAGGCGGGCAAGAAGAAGCTGACTCCGGACGAGCTGGTGAAGGACGTCAAGAAAGGCATCTACATCGTGGGCGCCGGTTCCTTCTCGATCGACCAGCAGCGCTACAACTTCCAGTTCGGCGGCCAGATGTTCTACGAGATCAAGGACGGCAAGATCGGCCAGATGCTGGAGGACGTGGCCTACCAGTCGAATACCCAGGAATTCTGGAATGCCTGCACCGCCATGTGCGATGAACGCGACTGGCGCATGGGCGGTTCCTTCTTCGACGGCAAGGGCCAGCCGATGCAGGTGAGCGCGGTGTCGCACGGTTCTTCGACCACCCGCTTCAACGGCATCAACGTGATTAACACTGCCCGCAAGATCGGCTGAGCGTAAAGGATAAAGAATGAAAATCCTGAATCAGGAAGAGACCAAGCGCATCGCCGACAAGGTCATGTCGCTGAGCAAGGCCGACGAATGCATCGTCACCATCAACGGCAGCCGCACCGGCAATATCCGCTATGCGCGCAATGCCGTGTCGACCGCGGGCCTGGTGGAAAACACCCAGCTGGCCGTGGCCGTCGCTTTCGGCAAGAAGCAGGGTACCGCCGTCATCAACGAGTTCGACGACAAGTCGCTGGCCAAGGCCGTGCAGCGCGCCGAGGAACTGGCGAAGCTGGCGCCGGAGAATCCGGAATTCATGCCAACGCCGGACAAGCAAGCGTTCAAGGCGTCCAGCACCTTCAGCAAGTCGACCGACGCGATCAATCCGGAGTACCGCGCCCAGGTGGCCGCTTACAGCATCGAGGCCTGCAAGAAGAAGGGCCTGGTGGCTGCGGGCTTCTTCACCGACCAGTCGTCCTTCGAGACGGTGGCCAATTCGCGCGGTGTATTCGGCCACCAGTCGCAGACCGGCATCGACTTCACCTGCACCGTGCGCACCGAAGACGGGCGCGGTTCGGGCTGGGTGCGCCGCGATGCGAACGACGTGAACAAGTTCGATCCGCGCGCGGCGGCGGAAGTGGCGATGGAAAAGGCGATCCGTTCGGCGGAGGCCAAGGCGCTGGAGCCGGGCCGCTACACGGTGATCCTGGAGCCTGCCGCGACGTCGGACCTGCTGGCATACATGTTCAACAGCTTCGATGCGCGTTCGGCCGATGAAGGCCGCAGTTTCCTGGCCAAGAAGGGCGGCGGCAACCGCATGGGCGAAAAGCTGTTCGATGAACAGGTGAATGTATGGGCTGACCCGTGGGACAAGGATATCCCCGTGCTGCCGTGGGATAACCAGACCTTGCTGGCGCGCGAGCGCATGGACATCATCAAGAACGGCAAGATCGCTTCCATGAACTATTCGCCGTTCTGGGGCAAGAAGCAGGGCCAGCGCGCGGTGGGGCAGCCGGGCAATATCATCATGTCGGGGGGCTCCAAGCCGACCGAGGAGCTGATTGCTTCGACCAAGAAGGGCATCCTGGTGACGCGCACCTGGTATATCCGGATGGTCGATCCGCAGACCGTGCTGCTGACCGGGCTGACCCGCGATGGCACGTTCTATATCGAGAACGGCAAGATCAAGCATCCGGTGAAGAATTTCCGCTTCAATGAGAGCCCGGTGTCGATGCTGAACAATATCGAGGAGCTGGGACGGCCGGAAGTGCTGGCGGGGGATGAGTCGCAGTTCCAGCTCTTGATTCCTGCCATGAAGGTGCGGGACTTTAACTTTACCTCTTTGTCTGACGCTGTCTGAAAACCGGTACTTCAGTGTCTGACCCGCGGGGTCAGACACTGGTCCGCGACCGCTGCGTCATAAAGTGTCAGACCCTGCGGGTCTGACACTGCTTTACCGGTTTTAAAAATGGAGCACCACATTGGAACGTAGATCCTTCCTGAAAGTCGCCGCCGCAACCGGCGGCACCATGCTGGTCCCCGTCTTCGGCAACGCCATTGCCGCCGAAGACCTGCAAAGCCCGATGGCCCGCAAGTTCAAGAAAGAGCTGGCCGACGCCGCCCTGAACGCCGCCACCAAGGCGGGCGCCACCTACTGCGACGTACGCATCGGCCGCTACCTGAACCAGTTCATCACCACCCGCGACACGCGCGTGGAAAACATCGTCAACACCGAATCGACCGGTGTCGGCGTGCGCGTGATCGCCAACGGCGCCTACGGCTTCGCCGCCACCAACGCCCTGACCTTGGACGCCGTGGCCGACGCCGCGCGCCAGGCGGTGGCGATCGCCCGCGCCAACGCCCGCCTGCAAACCGCCCCGGTGCAACTGGCCCCGGTCAAAGGCGTCGGCGAAGTCGCCTGGCAGACCCCATTCAAGAAAGACTGGCGCGTGGTGCCGGTCAAGGAAAAGGCCGACATGCTGCTGGCCGCCAACAAGGCAGGCCTGGAAGCCGGCGCTTCCTTCATGAGCTCCAGCCTGTTCCAGGTCAACCAGCAGAAATACTTCGCCTCCACCGACGGTTCCTACATCGACCAGGATGTGCACCGCCTGTGGTCCCCGTTCACGGCCACCGCCGTGGACAAGGCGACCGGCAAGTTCCGCACCCGCGACGGCCTGTCTTCGCCGGCCGGCATGGGCTATGAATTCTTCGACGCCAGGCCGGAGCACAAGGTGCGCGCGGCCGGCGGCGTGACCCAGTTGTACAACGGCGGCTACGACATCATCGAGGACGCCAGGGCCGCCGGGCGGCAGGCGCGCGAAAAGCTTTCCGCAAAGTCGGTCGAGCCGGGCAAGTACGACCTGGTCCTGAGCCCAGAACACCTGTTCCTGACCATCCACGAAAACGTCGGCCATGCGACGGAGCTGGACCGCGTGCTGGGCTATGAAGCCAACTACGCCGGCACGTCCTTCGCCACGCTGGACAAGTGGAAGGGCAAGAACTTCAAGTACGGTGCCGACATCGTCAACTTCGTCGCCGACAAGACGACCCCGGGTTCGCTCGGCAACGTGGGCTACGACGACGAAGGCGTGCCTTCCAAGAAGTGGGACCTGATCCGCAACGGCTTCCTGGTCAATTACCAGGCCACGCGCGACCAGGCGCACATCATCGGCGAGAAGGAATCGCACGGCTGCTCGTATGCCGACAGCTGGTCGACCATCCAGTTCCAGCGCATGCCCAACATCTCGCTGGAAGCGGGCAAGCAGCGCTTGACCCCCGACGAG
>CAMLRG010000298.1 GCA_946482335.1 uncultured Duganella sp.
CTGCGCGCATCGTCGATCGACCACATGAAGTAATACTTCCCTGCCCGCTTGAAGACGACGATGCCCTCGCGGAATTCCGACAGCTCGATCGCCTTGACAGGCCCGTCGAGCGTGACCATGTCGGCCTTGAGCTTGTAGGCGTTGGCCAGGCGGCCATTGCCGTAATAGAGGTAAGCCTGGCCATCGTCGTCGATGAAGGGATACGGGTCGATCGTGTTGGACTCGATGCCGCTGCCCTTGCGCAGCAGCGGCCCGCCCAGCGCATCGACGAAAGGCCCCAGCGGGCTGGCGGCGGTCGCTACGCCAATCTCGCCCTTTGCGCAAAAGTAGAAGTAGTATTTGCCGTTGCGCTCGATCGCATCGGGCGCCCAGGCTTCGATATTGCCCCACTTCAGGTCGTGCACGACGTCGAGCACCATGTTTTCCTTCTTCCAGTCGACCAGGTTCTTCGAGGTCCAGACCGAGAAGTCGGTGGTTTGCCAATGCGGCTTGTCCGAGGTAGGGTAAAGGTAGTAGGTGTCGCCAAACACGCGGATCGACGGGTCAGCGGTAAAGCCGTCCAGCGCCGGCCTGGGCGCAGGCTCTGGCTGGGCGCCCGGCAGCGCCGGTTTGGCAGCTTCTAGTTCCTGCACCATCCAGGGCGGTATCCACAGCGCCGCCTCCGGCGCTTGCGTGATAGCTGCGGGCAGCTTATCGAATGATGGGTAATATTGCGGCACGGACCAGTGCACCAGGTCCGCCGAGCTGGCATATGCAACCGCCCCGCCCTTGCCGGTCGTTTGCCATGCCAGGCGGAAGATGCCATCCGTCCCGCGCTGCAGCCGCGGCTTCAGCATCTTGCCGTCCGCAGCCTTGATGAACGTCTGCTCCAATGCGCGCCACTGCTTGCCGTCGGCGCTGACCGACATCTGCAAACCGCCATTTTTCGCGGCGACCTTCAGCCAGGCGTCGTCTGGCCAATCCTGCGGCGCCGCGAGCGCGGCAGGCGCGCAAAACATGATGGACAGGCTCGCGAGGCTAGCAAAATTTTTCCAGGACACTTTCACACGAGCTCACTTTCGCGCTAAACTGTTATCGATAACAACCCATACTATTGAACTCTTGACCAAGAGTCAAGCGTTTCAAAGGAGCAGAACCAATGTCCCGATTCACCGTCATGCTGGCCACGGCTCTCCTTTCCGGCCTTCCCGCGCAAGCGGCGCCGCAGGTACCGCTGCGCGTGATCCTGGCCGGCGATTCGACCATGGCTGAAGGCAGCGGATATGGCAGCGCGCTGTGCGCGCGCTTTGCCCCGGAGGTGAGCTGCGTCAATCTCGCCAAGCGAGGACGCAGCAGTGCCAGCTTCCGCCAGGACGGACACTGGGACGAGGTCCTCAAAATGCTTAGGCAAGACCCGGCCGGCCAAACCTATGTGCTGGTGCAGTTCGGTCATAACGACCAGCCGGGAAAGGGTGTGCATTCGACCGACCTGGTGCACCAGTTCCCTGCCAACATGGCCCGCTACGCGCGCGAAGTCCAGGACTTGGGCGGGGTGCCGGTACTGGTAACGCCGTTGACACGCCGGGGTTTCAAAGGGCCCTACGTCAAGGACGACCTCGGGCCGTGGGCGGAGGCCACGCGCCGCACCGCCGCCGCCGGGCACGTGGCGCTGGTCGATTTGAACCGCCTTAGCGCCGACATCGTGCAAGCC
This sequence comes from uncultured Duganella sp., assembly GCA_946482335.1. The sequence goes on from CAMLRG010000298.1 coordinate 1,691, forward strand.
ATGGGGCAAGCGGAAGCGGATACGCTGGCGCCGGAGCCGCCCGGCCAGCCGAACTTCGACCGCACTCATCTCGGGCCGAAAGGTGCAGAAGTATTTTCCGCCATTGTGGCGACTGAGCTGATTCGCAACATACCGTCGCTCCGACCGTTCATAAAGTCTCAAAGCCGCTGACCTCCCCCATCGCGCCGCACGCGCAGCGCGTGCACCAGCGCCCAATCCTGGTCGTTGGCATAAGGATCGGAGGTGTGCGCCCGCTGGCCATTGACCGACTGCGGATAAATGAAGGCGGCAGAACCGCGCCCGTCTTGCGAGAACAGCGAGAGATTATTGCGGATGATGTTGTCCGCACGCTGCGCGTACGCTGCCGGGCCGCCCGCCTTAGCGTAGTGGTCGAAAGCCAGGGCCGTCAGGGTGCTCCAGTAGTGCGGGAAGGTGTCGCCCCACAGGCGCTTCTTGCCGAACCAGTAGCCATCCCAATGCCGGATCGCGACCTCGTGCAGGCGGTGGTCGGGCTGGCGGCCATTGAACAGCTCAAGCAAGGCAAGGTGCGGTTCGGCCGCGCGCAGCCAGCGCGCTTCCCCCGTCGCCCGGTGCAGCTCCAGCAGGATGATGGTTGCCGGCGCCACGATGGATTGCTCGAAATTGACTTCATGCGCCGGATACTGCAAGCCGGTGCGCACGATTTGCTCACCGTGCGCCGTGAACAGCTCGCGCAGCCGCTCCCCGGCCCTGGCGCCTTCCGTCGCCGCAGCGCGCATGCCTTCGTAAATCGGGATACCGATCGCATAGAAATGCGCGCCGCCGTTGGCGTAGAAGCTTTCGATCGTCAGCATGAAACGCCGCCAGGCATCCGCCGATTTCGTCAGCCGCCATACTTCGAGATGAAGCTCCGCCACCCAGGGCCAGTTATACAGCCGCACTTCCTTGCTGCCGACGCCGTCGAGCACAAAGCCATCGGCCCGCTGCAGCTTGTCGCACACAAAGCGGTAACTCCGCATCAGCGCCGACTGCAGTGCCGCATCCGGGTTTTTCTGCAACCACATCGCGAGCAGCACGCTCATCGCGATGCGCTCGCGCCCTTCATTACGGTCGCGGTCGCGCTCCTTGCGGACCAGGGCTTCCGTTTCATTGTCATAAACGATGAACGCGCCATCCAGCGGATCGCCCGGGTCGTTGACCTGCTGCCTTGCCACGATGAAGCGCAAGCGCTGCCCGATAAGATCGTCGATGGTTGGCGAAACGTTCGCCGCGATGCGGGTCTTGCTGCCGTCCGGCGCCGCCAGCTGGAGCGCGGCTTCGCCCAGCTGGCCCGGATGGATGTTGGCCGTCCATACGCCTTCACGCATCGATAAAGGAATGCGTTTGCCCTCGGCCGTCAATACCAGTTGGCCGGCTTGGCGCCCGCGAAAAGAGAGCCGGATATCTTCGCCCGGGAACGCCGTCCAACGCGCCGCCTCGACGACTATCGCGCTCGGCGAGCGCGCCAGGCATTGCTTAAAAAAATCATCCCAGCCCGTGTGCCAGAACAGAGTCCAGCCGACGCTGCGCGACTGCCCCGGCTGCAAGTTGCGTACGTCGGGATGAAGCAGGAAAGTGCCGCGCGTATTGGAGGAAGTGGTCGTGTCGCGGCCAATGATGCTGTAGCTGTCCAGCGCACCTTCCGTCAGCACCATGCCCAGGTGCGGCGCGCGGCCGCCCATGCGCATGGTCGCCACCCATGCCGTCGAGCCGCCCATCCACAAGTGCGCGTGGCAACGGTGCTCGAGCACGTCGGCGGTGCTGGTGTAATGGTCATTGAACGGCGCTGCGATGGCCAGTGCGGTACCCTGCCAATCATTGATCGGGAGCAGCTTGCCGCCCTGGTTGGTGAAAGTATAGCGCTCGGAGACCGCGTCGCCCAGCAGCTTGCGCTCGACTTCAACCATCAGTGGACCGCATTGGTAGCGCGTGCGGATTTCGCCCGCTTCCTTCGCAACTTCGACGCTCAGCGGATTTTCCCAACGGCCGCGGTGCAGGAACGCTTCGCCCAAATCCGCATAACCCAGGCCCCATTGAGAGGACCGCGGCTGCCACGGGGCATTTTCAACCGACGACAGCCAGTTCATCCGCGCCGGATCGCCAGTATGGACAATCGAAGCCAGGCTGCCCGTCGACAGGTCCACCGTCAATTCGAAATCTCCGCGCGAAATTCCGACGGCGCCGGGCGCAGGCGCAGGTGCCGCCGCCTGGGCATTGGCTGACCGCAGGACGACGCCACTGGCCCCGATCGCAGCGAGAAAGTTTCGACGTTTCATGCAAGCACTATAGCGGCGCCTGGGCATGCACCGATATTCATCTTGGCGTCGAATCTATCTCTTTTGGATATGGCACGAACGCGGATTATTGCGCGCTGGACGGTTTGCGGTAACCTGATTCCATCCACGCCGTCGCGCTCGCCACGCTCAGCTTGAAGTTCGGCGCGACGCGCACTTGCGCTTGTTCCTCCCCGAACGGATCGAAGGCAGTCAGGGTGGCATAGGGATCGTCTTCATCGGCCGTGATATCGAGGTTGACGGTGACGTAGGCGGCGCCAACCGTGTGCACGCGCACGCTCTTGTGCAGTTGCGCATGCAATTGCTGTTCATGGCGCCGGATCACTTCACTGGCGGTCTTGACCAGGGTATTGAAGGCATTCACGTCGAGCGGCTTGGGGTTCTTCTTGTCGCGGCCCATGGTCCAGGGACCAACCAGCGCCGGCTCCGCCTCGCCATCCTTGATCATCGCCACCGCCCAGCCATCGTCGTCTTCATTCTTGATCACGCGCGCCGTCCAGCCATTGCCCTGCCAGACGCGGTCTTCCTGCACCAGCACTTCGTCTTCCATCAA
>CAMLRG010000299.1 GCA_946482335.1 uncultured Duganella sp.
TCGAGGGCGCCGCTGGAAGTGATGGCGGCCAGGATGGTGTCGAAGTGCTGCTCGTCGCCATTCTCGATGCAGGAACGGACCAGGGCGCGCTGCTCCTCGGTGCCATTTTCCATCAGCCAGATCAGCGGCAGGGTAGGCTTGCCTTCGCGCAGGTCGTCGCCCACGTTCTTGCCGATTTCCGTAGCGTCACCGGCGTAATCGAGCACGTCGTCGATCAGCTGGAAGGCGGCGCCCAGCGAACGGCCGTATTCGCCGGCGGCGGCGATGTCGGCGTCGGAGGCGCCGGCCACCAGGGCACCCAGTTCGGCCGCCGCTTCGAACAGCTTGGCGGTCTTGGCGCGGATCACCTGCAGGTAGCTTTCCTCGCTCACGTCCGGGTCGTGCATGTTCAGCAGTTGCAGCACTTCACCTTCGGCGATGACGTTGGTCGCATCGGACAGGATCCGCATCACGCGCATGGAATCCAGCGAGACCATCATCTGGAAGGCGCGCGAGTACAGGAAGTCGCCAACCAGCACGGAGGCGGCGTTGCCGAACAGCGCATTGGCGGTCTGGCGGCCGCGGCGCATTGACGATTCGTCAACAACGTCATCGTGCAGCAGGGTCGCGGTGTGGATGAATTCGACCACCGCAGCCAGTTCATGATGGGCGGCGCCTTTGTAGCCATACGCATTCGCTACCAGCAGCACCAGCACCGGGCGGATGCGCTTGCCGCCCGCGCTGATGATATATTCAGCAATCTGGTTGACCAGCGCCACTTCCGAGTGGAGGCGTTGGCGGATCACCGAATTGACCGCGTCCATGTCGGCGGCGATGGTGCTGGTGATGGTGTTCTGGGCGTTGTTGGACAAGGCAAACCTGCTATAGCTAGTAAGTAAGGTGCCGCGATTATACGTTACTCGTTGCCGACATACCACGAGGCGGCCCCTTCGACAATACCTTTTGACGCGTTTGTGGAAACTATGTATAATCAGCGGTTCCCCGGCTTCCGTCTGTTGTTTTTGGACGTCGAGCGAGGGGAGCTTATTAACAATTCAAGAGGTTTCCAATCATGTACGCGGTCATAAAAACCGGCGGCAAACAATACAAAGTTGCTGCTGGCGAAAAAATTAAAGTAGAACAGTTGCCGGCTGACATTGGTTCCGAAATCACTATCGACCAGGTTCTCGCCGTTGGCGCGGGCGACAGCATCAAGTTTGGTGCTCCTCTGGTTGCAGGTGCATCGGTTCTGGTGAAAGTAGTTGCCCAAGGTCGTCACGACAAGGTGCGTATCTTCAAGATGCGTCGTCGTAAGCACTACCAGAAGCGTCAAGGCCACCGCCAGAACTTCACCGAAATCCAAATCGTTTCGATCAACGGCTAATTGCTGCTTGTCCGAATTTACTGAGCTATCAAGGAGTAACTAAATGGCACACAAAAAAGGCGGCGGTACTACCCGCAACGGTCGCGACTCTGAATCAAAACGCCTGGGCGTTAAAGTGTACGGCGGCCAGTCCATCAACGCTGGTGGCATCATCATCCGTCAACGCGGCACCCCAGTGTCCGCTGGCGAAGGCGTCGGTACCGGCAAGGACCACACCCTGTTCGCACTGGTGGACGGCGTTGTGAAGTTCGTGACCAAAGGTCCAGACAACAAGAAGTACGTTACCGTCGTAGCCGCTGCTTAATGTAGCGAATACGGGTACAGTAAGGCGCAAGCCTTCTCTCCAAAAGGCTCTGCCAGTGGTAGGGCCTTTTTAGTTTTCAAGGTGGTTCATAATGAAGTTTATTGACGAAGCACGCATCGAAGTCATCGCAGGCAGCGGCGGCAATGGCTGCGCCTCTTTTTGCCGTGAAAAATTCCGTCCCTTCGGCGGCCCTGATGGCGGCGACGGCGGCAAGGGCGGCAGCATCTGGGCGGTAGCCGACCGTAACGTCAATACGCTGGTGGACTATCGCTATTCGAAAATGCACCGCGCGCAGAACGGCGAGTCCGGGCGCGGTTCCGATTGCTACGGCAAGGGCGCGGACGACATCTTCCTGCGCATGCCGGTGGGCACCCTGATCATCGATGAAGTGTCGGGCGAAATCATCGCCGACATGACCGAACACGGCCAGATGGAAATGCTGGCCAAGGGCGGCGAGGGCGGCTGGGGCAATATCCACTTCAAGACGTCGACCAACCGCGCGCCGCGCCAGAAGACCGACGGCAAGGAAGGCGAACGCCGCGAACTGCGCCTGGAATTGAAGGTGCTGGCGGACGTGGGCCTGTTGGGCATGCCGAATGCCGGCAAGTCGACCTTCATCACCGCCGTGTCGAATGCCCGTCCGAAGATTGCGGATTACCCATTCACCACCCTGCACCCGAACCTGGGCGTGGTGCGCGTGTCGCACGAAAAGTCCTTCGTGATCGCGGACATCCCGGGCCTGATCGAAGGCGCTGCGGAAGGCGCCGGTCTTGGCCACCAGTTCCTGCGCCACCTGTCGCGCACCGGCCTGCTGCTGCACATCGTCGACCTGGCGCCGTTCGAGGCGACTGTCGATCCGGTGAAGGAAGCCAAGGCCCTGGTCAAGGAGCTGGAGAAGTACGATCCTGCGCTGGGCAAGAAGCCGCGCTGGCTGGTGCTGAACAAGCTGGACATGATTCCGGAAGAGGAGCGCGCCAAGAAGGTCAAGGACTTCGTCAAGAAGGTTGGCTTCAAGGGCCCGGTGTTCGAGATTTCCGCGCTGTCGCACGAAGGCACGCAGGAACTGGTCAACGCCATCTACCAGCACCTGGAGCAGCAGCGCTATTCCGAGCAGCGCGCGGAAGAAACCCAGATGACCGAAGAAGCCCGCGGCATCTCGTCGATCGACCCGGACGACCCACGTTTTAAAGTTCTCGATTAAAATCGGGACAACCCATTCCTGTGCCGCCCCTGCCACACGCGGGGGGCGGGCACTGTCTGCGGCAAGCCGGCACCACCTGCCCGGCGCAATAAATCTACAAAACAATTGTCACCAAAGAGCTTTGCCGCCCCATGAATTCGCTTATCCAGAACGCCACCCGCATCATCATCAAAGTGGGCTCCTCGCTCGTCACCAATGACGGCCGCGGGCTCGATCATGCCGCTATCGCACGCTGGGCCCAACAGATTTCCGCCTTGCGTGCGCTGGGCAAGCAAGTCGTGCTGGTCAGCTCCGGTGCGGTGGCCGAAGGCATGCTGCGCCTGGGCTTCGACAAGCGGCCGACGGATATCCATGAATTGCAGGCTTGCGCCGCGGTCGGGCAGATGGGGCTGGCGCAGATCTACGAGACCAGCTTCCGCGCGCACGGCATCGGTACCGCGCAAGTGCTGCTGACGCATGCCGACCTGGCGGACCGCGAGCGCTACCTGAATGCGCGCTCCACGCTGACCACCTTGCTGCGCCTGGGCGTGGTGCCGATCATCAACGAGAACGACACGGTGGTCACCGACGAAATCAAGTTCGGCGACAACGATACGCTGGGCGCGCTGGTGGCGAACCTGATCGAGGCCGATGCGCTGATCATCCTGACCGACCAGCGCGGCTTGTTCAGCGCCGATCCGCGCAAGGATCCGGCGGCTTACCTGATCACGCATGGCCGCGCGGGCGATCCGGCGCTGGAAGCGATGGCGGGCGGCGCGGGCTCCTCGCTGGGGCGCGGCGGCATGCTGACCAAGATCCTGGCGGCCAAGCGCGCGGCGAAGTCCGGCGCGCACACGATCATCGCGTTTGGCCGCGAGGCCGATGTGCTGACCCGCCTGGCGGGTGGGGAATGCATCGGCACTGAACTGGCGGCGCAAACGGGACATTTGACGGCCCGTAAGCAGTGGATGGCGGATCATCTGCATACGGCGGGACAAGTCGTGCTGGATGCGGGGGCGGTGCAGAAGCTGGCGGAAGAAGGGAAGTCGCTGCTGCCGATCGGGGTGATCGAGGTGCGCGGGGAATTCGGGCGCGGCGCGGTGATCACTTGCGTCGGCGAGGATGGGCATGCGGTTGCGCGCGGGATCAGCAACTACACCAGCGCGGAGACGCGGCGTATCAAGCGCAAGCCTTCTGCCGAAATCGAGGCCATTCTTGGGTACGTCGAGGGCCATGAGCTGATTCACCGCGATAATATGGTCTTGCTGTAATAGTACCGGTAAACCGGGGTCAGACCCGAAGGGTCAGACCCCTGGCCAGCGGCGGCCGCGTACTGGGGTCTGACCCTTGGGTCTGACCCCGGTTTACCGGTTTCCTAAGCGCCGGCGGGGGCTGGTGTCTTGCCCTTGAACTCGCACAAATCCGCAATCACGCAATTCCAGCACTTCGGCTTGCGTGCCACGCAGGTATATCGCCCGTGCAGGATCAGCCAGTGGTGCGCATCCATCAGGAATTCCTTCGGCACGAACTTCATCAGCTTCTGCTCGACGATATCCACGTTCTTGCCCGGCGCGATGCCGGTGCGGTTGGAAACGCGGAAGATGTGCGTATCGACCGCCATGGCGACTTGGCGGAACGC
>CAMLRG010000300.1 GCA_946482335.1 uncultured Duganella sp.
ACGTGGTGTTGGTGGCCAGGTCCAGGCCCAGGAAGATATCGCCGGCGCGCAGTTCGACCGGGGCGTCCTCCAGCTCCGGTGCCTGGCCGCCGATCATGTTGAAGGCGAAGCGGCGCGCGTAGCGGTAGCCGAAGCCGCCGCCTTCGCTGAACACCGGCTCGATGCGGAAACCTGCCGGCGGATTCTTGACCAGCGCCAGCAGGATGCTCCGCACCACGCGTTGGATGCCGGTCTTGTGGTCGGCCAGCACCAGCGCGGAAATATCGACCAGCAGCTGGCGCTGGCCGCTTGCGGTGCGGTTGGCGGCGATCATGGACGCCAGCTGGTGCAGGGCTTCCTCGTTCGGCGGGCGCGGACTGCCTTTGCGCGCGATGCTTTCCAGCAGGCGGCCATAGTGGGCACGGCGGCTGTGCTGGGCGAAGTGCTCGATCGCCTCATGGTACAAGCGGCCCACCTGGGCCGGGCTGTGTTCGCGGCGGATGAAATCGCGCGCCGCCTGGGCCAGCGTGGCGCGACGGCCGGCATCGGCATGCAGCGCAGCCAGGGCGGCGGACAGGTCTTCGGTAGCGAACTTGTCGTCCAGCTTGACCAGCACGTCGCCCGGCAGGTCGGCCGAGGCACCGTGCGCGTTGATGATGGTCGGCACACCGTGCAGCAGGCAATCGAGCACGGATGCCGAGGTTTCGCCGCGCGTGCGGGCGCGTAGCTGCACCGAGGTGTCGCTCGCGGCCAACCAGTGCGCGTAATCCTGGGCGGAGGCGAAGCCGGTGATGCGGATACGGTCGGCCGCGTCGCTGGCGGCGATCTTTTCCATCAGCGCCACGCCGTAATCGCCGGGATCGTTCTCGCCGACGAAGACCAGCTGGCAGCGCGGATCGTCTGCCAGCGGGGACGCCAGGAAAGCTTCCAGCAGGCGGTCGTTCAACTTGGTGCGGCCCAGCATGCCGAAGGTGGAGACGACATACGCATCGTCAGGCAGGCCGAGTGCGGCGCGCGCTTCCTGGCGTGCCTGGGCCGGGTCGTTGCCGGCGCCTTGGCCGCGCAGCAGGGGCAGGGTGATCCAGCCGTCCGCGGCGCCTTTGCCATACCACTGCTCGGCCAGGCGTTTGGAGAAGTCGCTGTGCACGATCACGCCGGCCGCGTGCTCCAGCACCGGCAGGTTGCAGGGGAAGCCCCAGATGGTCGGGTTGCGGCCGAATTCCGTGTGGTGCTGCACGCCGGTGTAGCCGTGCGAGGCGTACAGGGCTTCCATATAAGCGCGCTTGTCGTCGCCGTCGCGCTCCATATTGTCCAGCACACCACTCAGGTAGAAGTCGTGCAGCACCACCACGCCGGGGTGGCGCTGCAGCAGGCCGAACATGTGCTTGTGGTAGTTGGAATTGCCGAAGTGGTAGACGATGCGGTCGTATTCCTGCGCGTGCTGGTCGAACCACTCCGCGCTGCGCACGGTGAATGGCGCCAGCGCCGCATCGGGCGTGGCGCCTGGGGTGGCGATCACTTCGATGTCGTAGTACTGCTTGATTTCGGCCAGTACTTCAACGCTGTAGTCGGCGATGCCGGATTTTTCCGGCGGCAGCGGCGAAACGTAGGCCAGGCGCGGGCGCTTACCTGGCGCGGCGGCGTCCTGGCCTGGCACGGCCGCGCCATTGCCCGGCTCAACGGCGAGCCGCGCCGGGCCGGTGCCGCGCAAGCCGGTGGCGGCGGCGCGTTGCGCCAGCTGGGCGGCGCGCGCGGCGCGGATGTCTTCCATCAGGCGCGCGGCGGCGTCGGCAGCGTCTTCGCCGGGATGCAGCGCCAGGGCCAGCTCGGCGCCGGGTGCCATGGCGGCAACCGCGGTGGCCGTGGTCGCGTCGGAACTGGTGACGGCGACGTTGAGCGCCAGCGGCACGGCACCGCTGATGATGGTGTCCAGCGGCAGGTCGAGTCCCGGCACGATCACCGCATCCGCATCCAGCGCCGCCAGGCAGCCGATGCGCAACTGCGCCGCGGCGTGGCGCGCCCATGGCGACTCGCCTTCCGGCACCTGATAGCTGACGACCTGGGTCGGCGGCAGCAGCCCGTCGAATGCCTGGCGCAAGGTATCGATACTGTCGGCCAGGCGGCCATTCAGGGCGACGAACGCCTGCACGCCCGGCTGCGCGGCCAATGCCTGCGCCAGCGCGAGCACCACATCGCGGTCGCTCGCGGAGCCGTTCTGGCAGGACTGTAAATCAATGGCGATACGCATAATCATTATTTCCCGGATTTCTCATAAGCGCGCTGCAGGTCGGCCAGCACGGTGCGCGCGGACTGCGGCATGTCGCGTTGCTGGGCCGGCACATTGGCGGCGTAAGGGGACACGTCGGACGTCGCGATGCGCGCATTGACCAGGAAGCGCGACACGCGGCGCTGCAGCCAGGGCGACATGCCGATCACCGGCAGCAATAGGCGGCGCAGGATTTCGCGCTGCGTCAGCCAGCGCAAGCCCTTGCCCACCAGGGTCTTGGCCTTGCGCTTGATCCGGTTGGCCAGGCTCTGTTCCCCGCGCGCCATGATGGCGCGCAGCGGACGGGTCACCTTCCACGAGTTCGAATTCAGCACAGCGACCAGCTGCTGCTCCATGTCGCGGCCCCATTCGTCGGCCTTGTGCAGCTGCGTTTCCAGCGCTTGCGCGCGCGCATCGGAAGCCCGCAAATGCGCCTGGATCTGCAGCACTTCCGCGCGATGCTTGGCCGCATTCTCGCGTGCAGTCTGGTGGAAGGCCGCCAGCCGTGCGTCCAGCTCTTCGACGCGCTCCCAATGTTCCTTCACGCGTTCCGCCAGCTTCTTGTTGTCGGCCCAGGCACGGTCCAGGTGGTAGGAGATGAAAGCGTCGAACACGTTCGGCTGGATGCCGAATTGCGCCGCCAGTTCCGGATGTTCCTGCGCCACGTAATAGCGGTTCAAGCCATCGAACCACACGAACTGGTAGCCGTGCGGCGTGACCAGGCCTTCCCACTGCTCGTGGTTGGTTTCGCGGCTGCCGGGCAAGGTCGCTTCGATCACCAGCACCCAAGGGCGCCAGCGCTGCAAGTCCATGCCTTTCAGTACTTCACCCTCGAAACCTTCCACGTCGATTTTCAGGAAGTGGATGTCGCCCTTCACGTGCTCGGCGCAAATGTCGGACAGGGTGCGCAGCGGCACGCGGTTTTCCACCACCTCATAGCCCTCGGCGCGGTGCGCGGCGGCCACTTCAGGGTCGGTGGAAGCCCAGCCGTTCATGGACGGCACTTCGTACAGCACGATTTCGCCGCTGGCCGAACCGGCGGCGCAATTCAGGTTGATGTCGCGCGGGCGCTGCTCGACGAAAGGCTGCGCGTACGACGGCATCGGTTCGATATTGATGCCATGCCAGCCCGCGTCATAAAACGCCTTGGTGACCGAATGCAGCTCGGGATCGTTGGCGCCGACGTCGATATAGAAGCCGCCCTGCACCTTGCCCAGTGCACGCCACAGCAGCACATCTTCAAAGTTCTGCGAATAGGAGAGGAAAGTCATTAGCGGTCGATCTCGATGGCAGGATCGATGAAAGCCGATCCTTCAAAGTAGGGACGGCGCATGTTCACCACCGTGAACACCAGCGCCAGGTCGCGCCACTCGTAATTGTTGACGAGGTGGGTCTCGGTGCTGACGATGGCGGTCGCCACCGAATAGGTACCGGCCCCCAGGTTCGCGTCGAAACGGAAGCGGAAGGTGATGCGCTCGCCCGGCTGCACGTCCTGCAGCGGCAGCTCCTTCAAATGGGTATTGGTGCCGAACATGGCCTGGCCCAGGCGGTCCTTGATCATATAGCCCAGCACCATGCGCGGGATGCCGGCGCGCGCTTCCACCGTCACCTGCAGGGTCACGTCCTGGCCTACGTCGATCACTTCCACCCGCTTGCCATCCGCGTCCAGCAGGGCGATATCGGCTACCGTGGCTTCGCCTGTACCCGACACCACTTGCAGCTTGCCGTCGTCGCGCGCATTCAGTTGCAGCATGGAGTTTTCGCGATCGGCGATCATGGCGTTGTAGTAATCCATGATTTCTTCCGGATTGCCCTGGCGCGCCAGGCGGCCCGCGTCGAGCAGGATGGCGCTGTCGCATACCGACTGGATGGCTTGCTTGTCGTGCGATACCAGCAGCAGCGTGGTGCCCTCGCGCCGGAACTGGCGGATGCGGTCGAAGCTCTTGTGCTGGAAATAGGTATCGCCCACCGACAGTGCTTCGTCCACGATCAGGATGTCCGGCCGCACCGCGGTCGCCACCGAGAACGCCACGCGCATCTGCATGCCGGAGGAATACACGCGCACCGGCTGGTCCATGTACTCGCCGATTTCGGCGAAGGCTTCGATCTGCGGCATCAGGCGCGTGATTTCTTCCACGCTCATGCCGATCAACTGGCCGGCCATGTAAACGTTCTGGCGGCCGGTGAAATCCGGATGGAAGCCCATGCCCAGTTCCAGCAGCGCGGCCACGCGGCC
>CAMLRG010000301.1 GCA_946482335.1 uncultured Duganella sp.
TGGGCGAAGAGCACTTCAAGCCATCGCAAGGCAAGCGCGCCATGCCGACCCTGGCACCGGGCCAGCAGAAGCGCGGTGCCGGCCTGCCACCGCCGGCCCATGTGGCCCGTGGCGGCAAGGCCAATGCGCTGACCGGTTCGCTGACCGCGCGCGCGACGGTGGAAACCAAGGCCCGTCCTTCCATCCTCGACACCATCAAGGTCAAGCCGAAGGCGGCACCCGCCAAAGCTGGCGGGCGCGCAGGCCGCAAATAATTGCAGCCAAATTAAGCGAAACTGCTATCACCTGCTGCAAATCCATAGGATTGTGCAGCAGGAATGCGACACTCGACGCGCTGGACGCGTCGAAGCGGATACAATCGGCGTATAGCCCCTGCCAACTTTGTACCCGGAAAAAACGTGCCCCAATTCCTGGCCGGCCTGTTCACTTTGCTGTTGCTGTTCCAGGCGCCGCTCGCGCAGGCGCAGGAGCGCGTCACGCTGCAGCTGAAGCACACGCACCAGTTCCAGTTCGCCGGCTATTACGCCGCGCTGGAAAAGGGCTACTACCGCGATGCCGGCCTGGACGTGCGCATCCTCGAGGGCACCGACGGCAACGAGCCGGAGCGCGCCGTGCTCGATGGCCGTGCCGAATATGGGGTCGGCAGCAGCAGCCTGCTGCTGGCCCGGCTGTCCGGCAAGCCGCTGGTGGTGCTGGCCGTGGTGTTCCAGCATTCGCCTTACGCGCTGGCGATGCGCCAGACCGGCCCGGCACCGGATATCCGCAGCATCGTCGGCAAGCGCGTGATGATCGGCTCCCTGACCGACGAGCTGACCCAGGCCGATGAAGTCATGGCCTACCTGCGCAAGGAAGGCATCAATACCAACCAGCTGGTGCGGGTGGAGCACAGCTTCAACCCTGACGACCTGGTCAAGGGCAAGGTCGACGCCATGTCGATCTTCGTCAGCAATGAGCCGGATTACCTGGACCGCCTCGGCTTCCCCTACGACATCTACAGCCCGCGCGCGGCAGGCATCGACTTTTACGGCGACAACCTGTTCACCAGCGAAGCGGAAATCAAGAACCACCCGGACCGGGTGCGCGCTTTCCGCGCCGCCAGCATGCGCGGCTGGCAGTACGCGATGAGCCACCAGGAAGAAATCGTCGACCTGATCCTCAACAAGTACTCGCGCCAGCACGACCGCATGCACCTGCTGTACGAAGCGCGCCAGATGGTGCCGCTGGTACAGCCCGTGCTCGTGGAAATCGGCTACATGAACCCGGACCGCTGGCAGCACATCGCGGACATCTACACCGAACTGGGCATGATGCCGAAGGGCGCCACCTGGAACGGCTTCCTGTACAACGCCGATCCCGGTACCGACCTGACCTGGCTGTACCGCGTGCTGGGCGTGGCGGCCGGGCTGCTGGTGCTGGGCGCGGCGATCCACTTCTCCCTGCTCACGCGCGAACGCACGCGCGCCGAAGAAACCATCCGCAAGGGCGAACAACGTTTCCGCACCATGTTCGAAGCGGCGCCGATGGGCATTGCGCTGATCGACTCGACCAGCAGCCAGTTCCGCGACGTCAATCCCCGTTTCGCGGAGATCACCGGCCGCTCGGCGCAGGAAATGCGCGACAGCCGCTGGCTGGAAATCTGCCACCCGGACGACGTCGCGCCGGAGCAGGAAAAGATGGCGCAACTGGCGGCGCAGCAGATTTCCGGCTTCAAGATGGAAACGCGCCTGGTGCGTCCCGATGGCCGCATCGTCTGGGTGGAAGCCTCGATCAACGCGGTGGAGACGGAAAGCCAGCCGCACCACCTGTGCATGATCGAAGACATCACGGAGAAGAAGGAAACCGAAGCCCTGATCTGGCAGCAGGCCAACTTCGACACGCTGACGCAGTTGCCGAACCGGCGCATGTTCCTCGACCGCCTGCAGCACGACATCCTGAAGTCGCGCCGCGACGGCACCCGCATCGCCATCCTGTTCATCGACCTCGACCACTTCAAGGAAGTCAACGACACCCTGGGCCACCACCAGGGCGACGTGCTGCTGGTGGAAGCGGCGCGCCGCATCGGCGCCTGCGTGCGCCAATCGGATACCGTGTCGCGCCTGGGCGGCGACGAGTTCACCGTGATCCTGCCCGAACTGGCGGAAGTGGACCGGGTCGAGGATATCGCCCAGAACATCATCGACAGCCTGCGCATGCCGTTCCAGCTGGGGCAGGAACAAGCCTTCGTCTCGGCCTCGATCGGCATCACGATCTACCCCGACGATGCCGGCAATATGGAAGACTTGCTGAAGCACGCCGACCAGGCCATGTACGCCGCCAAGGGTGCCGGCCGCAACCGCTTCAGCTACTTCACCCCTGCGCTGCAGGTGGCGGCGCTGAACCGCATGCGCCTGACCAACGACTTGCGCAGCGCCCTGAAAGGCAACCAGCTCAAGCTGTACTTCCAGCCCATCGTGCACCTCCAGAGCGGCAGGATCCACAAGGCCGAAGCCCTGATCCGCTGGGAGCACCCGCAGCGCGGCATGGTCAGCCCGCTCGAGTTCATCCCCCTGGCCGAAGCCAGCGGCCTGATCGTCGACATTGGCGAATGGGTGTTCCGCGAATCGGCGCAATGGGTCAAGCGCTGGCGCGAGCAAGTGCATCCCGGCTTCCAGGTCAGCCTGAACCAGTCGCCGCTGGAATTCCAGCGCGAGCGCGGCAGCTATGCCGACTGGCTGGCGTACCTGCAGCAGCTCGGCGTGCCCGGCGAAGGCATCGTGGTGGAAATCACGGAAGGCTTGCTGCTCGACGCCAGCGCCAACGTCACCGACAAGCTGCTGCAACTGCGCGACGCCGGCATCCAGGTCGCGCTGGACGATTTCGGCACCGGCTACTCCTCGCTGTCCTACCTGAAGAAGTTCGACATCGATTACCTGAAGATCGACCGCAGCTTCACCCGCAACCTGGCGCCCGATTCCAGCGACATGGCGCTATCGGACGCGATCATCGTGATGGCCCACAAGCTCGGGCTGAACGTGATCGCCGAAGGCGTGGAAACCACCGAACAGCGCGACCTGCTGGCCGGCGCCGGCTGCGACTACGGCCAAGGCTACCTGTTCGCCCGCCCCCTGCCCGCCGCCGACTTCGACACCCTGCTGCACCAGCAATCCACCGTCCAGCCCGCCGACGCCCACGCCACCGCTGCTTGAAAACTTGACCTGGCTCAAGGAATTTTCGGCGGCCCGCGCGCATGATGCGCGCTATGAATCTCGCAAACTCCCTCCTGCACGCGCTGCATCATCATGGCGCGCGTGAAGTCTTTGGTATTCCCGGAGACTTTGTCCTGGCTTTCTTCGAACAAATCGAGCAATCCGGCATCCTGCCGCTGTACACGCTGAGCCATGAGCCGGGCGTGGGCTTTGCAGCCGATGGGGCGGCGCGCTATCACGGGCGCCTGGGCGTGGCGGCGGTGACCTATGGCGCGGGGGCGCTGAACATGGTCAACGCCGTGGCGGGCGCCTACGCCGAAAAAGTGCCGATGGTGGTGGTTTCCGGCGCGCCCGGCACCAACGAGCGCCGCAACGGTTTCCTGCTGCACCACCAGGTCAAGCACCTGGATTCGCAGATGGCCATCTTCCGCGAAATCACCTGCGACCAGTGCGTGCTGGACGACCCGCAGCGTGCGCCGGCCGATATCGCGCGCGTGCTGCGCAGCGCCATCACCCATTCGCGCCCGGTGTACATCGAGCTGCCGCGCGATATGGTGCGTGCGCCGTGCGCGCCGGTCGGAGCGCTGCCGGCGCCTGGCCATGACGCCGATGCCCTGGCCGCCTGCGTGGCGGAAGTGCTGGGCCGCCTGGAACGCGCCGCGCGCCCGGTGCTGATGGTCGATATCGAAATCCGCCGCTTCGGCCTGGAAAGCAAGGTGGCGCAGCTGGCCGCCAAGCTGCAGGTGCCGGTGGTGACCTGCTTCATGGGCCGTGGCCTGCTGGCCAGCGAGCCGCAAGCGCCCCTGCTGGGCACCTATCTCGGCGTGGCCGGTGCGGCGGAAGTCACCGAGGCCGTGGAAGGCTCGGATGCCCTGCTGATGCTGGGCGTGATCCTGTCCGACACCAACTTCGGCGTGCAGCGCGAGCGCATCGACCTGCGCAAGTGCATGCTGGCGCTGGATGGCGACGTCACGCTTGGCTACCACACCTATCACGACATCCCGCTCGAAGCGCTGGTCGACGGCTTGCTGGCCAACGCCAAGCCGCTGCGCGCCGATGCCGCCCTGCGCGGCGAACGCACCGCCTATCCCTGCGACCTGGCTGCCGACGACCATGGCATTGTCCCGCGCGACGTGGCCTGTGCCGTCAACGACCTGATGCGCAGGCATGGCCGCATGCCGATCGCCTCGGACATCGGCGACTGCCTGTTCACCGCGCTCGACATCGAAAACACCGACCTGCTGGCGCCCGGCTACTACGCCACCATGGGCTATGGCGTGCC
>CAMLRG010000302.1 GCA_946482335.1 uncultured Duganella sp.
GCCCGGCGCGCCGAACTGGAAGCGCTCAAGCGCGACGCCGCTGCGCGCTCATCGGTGCGGGTGTCCCTGGTCGATGGCGAAGTGCTGGTGCGTACCTTGCCGCTGGGCGAGGAAGCCGCCGCCAATTTCCTGGCGGCGCCCAAGGATTACAAGGCCATGCTGCGCGGGCCGCGGCTGGACAGCGTGGCGATTTTCGCCGGCACCAGCGGCAGCCTGGCCTGGCACGGCGCCACCCCTGCCGAGGCGAGTGTCGCGTAGTGAGCCGATAGCCGTACAATGGCGCAAGAACTCAATCCGGGAGACATGGTGCCTGCAGACGCAGCCTCGGCCGCCACGGCGGCCGGCGATCTGCCATCGTCGCTGGTCCAGCGCGCCGATGGCGTGTATTTCAAGGCGCAAGACTCGGCGGCCTTGTTGCAAGCGGCGGCCAACCAGGTGTTCGCCTCCGGCGCCAGCTTGCGCGGACTCGATTACGGTGTGTTCATCCGCGCCCTCTACGGGGCCGGCCCGGAGCTGCCGGAGGGCATGAAAGACCAGCTGCTGTGGCGCATCGCCGATGAAATCGTGCCCTTCCCCAGCGCGCGCCGGGCGCTGTACAAGTCGGTGCGCATCGTCGGCGGCGAAGCGGAATACTATTTCGAACCGGTGTTCCTGGAAGTCGAAGGCATGGCGGCCGAGCCGGCCCAGCTCGACTTCGGCGAATTCGTGGCCGATATGTGGAGCAAGGGTATCCGTTTCGGCATCGACGCGCCGGCCGTACGCGCGGCGATCGCCAGCGGCAAGGCGGCGCGCCTGATCGTGGCGCGCAAGCTGCCGCCGGCGCCGGGGCGCGACGCCGCCATCGTCGAAGTGTCCGAGAGCATCCACCGCTCCAATGCGCCGCGCCTGCTGGCCAACGGCCGCTTCGACCTGCACACTTTCCAGAACCGTTTCCCGCAAGTGAAGGCCCAGGTGCGCCTGCTGCGCCGCGAACCGCCGCAGCCGGGCACGCCCGGCTTTGAACTGTCCGGCAGCGTGCTGGAACCGCCGCCGGCGCGCGACGTTGCGCTCACCACGGTGGCCGGCCCCGGCACGGTGGTGGAGCACATTGATGGCATCGATTACCT
The DNA here is from genome assembly GCA_946482335.1 of uncultured Duganella sp. Next base: position 1,107 of record CAMLRG010000302.1, read on the forward strand.
GGTGTCGGCGGTGGAAGGCTTCATCAATGTCGACAGCCAGAGCAAGCGCATATCCATCGGCCCCAAGATCGTCAACCGCGAAGGGGTGTCGGCGCGCACCACCGGCAACCTGCAGCTGGGCGCCGATTACGAAGAGTTCGGCGAAGTGCAGGAACAGCGCGTGGTGGAAGGCGGCAATATCACGGTGCATGGCGACGTGTTCGGCCATCTCAGTTCGCGCGGCGGCACCATCGTCCTGCAAAAGAATTTGATGGGCGGCAGCGCGTCCAATGCGGACGGCAATATCCGCGTGGCCGGCGTGGCATCGGGCGCCGTGCTGCAGGCCAAGAAGGGCGAGGTAGTGCTGGGCAAGGCGCAGAATTGCGTGATCACCGGCACCCGCGTGATCATCAATGAAGCCTACAACTGCGAAATCATGGCCGACGAAGTGCTGGTCAAGCTGGCCGCCGGCTGCGCCATCGCCGCGCGCCGCATCGAGATCGACAACGCCGGCCCGCGCAAGCAGGCCGAAATGCAGTTGCATGTGATGGTGCCCGATACTGGCAAATACGACGACAAGCTGGCCGAATGCGCGGAGCGGGCGGCCCGCCACGAGCAGCAGGCGGAACGCTGCAAGGCGCAGATGGATGCCTTGACCGCCGACCAGGAAATCCGCAACTACCTGCAACTGGCCAGCAAGGTGCGCAAGCAGGAAGTCACGCTGAACCAGGAGCAGCTGGCGCTGTTCCAGAAAATGGCGTTCAAGGTCGGGCCCTCTCTGAAGATGGTGGCGCGCTTGCAGGTGCAGATGAAGGAAGCCCAGGCGGCGCAGCAGAAGGAGCAGGAGCTGGGCGAGCACGTCTACCGCCAGAAGCTGATGGTGATCGGCAGCGCGCGCTGCACCGTGCGGCAAGTGGCGGGAGATATGGTGGTGCGCAAGATGCTGTTCAACCCCGACCTGGGACCGGCCCACCTGCTGCCGCCCAAGGAAGTCAAGGCGCGCCTGCGCGTTGCGCTGGGCAAGCAGCAGCCCCTGTTCGCCGGCAGCAACGGCAGCTTCGACTGGAGCGCCAGCGCAGCATGAAAGTCGGGGTCAGCTCTCGGCATAAAAGTCGGGGTCAGCTCTGGCTTCTCGAGGAGCTTTGCGCTTCGCGCAGGCGCAAATGTCCGGTTGCCAGAGCTGACCCCGACTTTTATCCTGCCAGCGCGGCGTAGCAGGGCATGGCGCCCAGCGGCAGGCCGTGGAAGAGATTGTGTTCGCGGTCGTCCAGTGCGCCGTTGGCTTGCAACAGGCGGATCTTGGCGAGGTAGTCGGCCAGTGCCAGCAGGCGCGCCATCGGCGACAGCCCGCTGCCTTTGCGCGCCGCTTCCTGTTCGCGGATGGCCCGGGTGATAGCGGGCGGGAAGCTCCAGGCTTCGGCGATGCCGGCGGAAATGGCGCGCGCTTCGCGGGCCAGGCGGGCGCGGAAGGTGGCCGAACCCAGGGCGCCGGGTTCTCCGGCCTGGGCATCCATCACACGCAGGGCGGTCAGCAGCCCGGCGTTTTGCACCAGCCCGGCCAGGAAGGCTTCGAACGGGTCGACATCGAATTCCGGCGCCAGCATGCGGCAGGCAACAGCGCTCTTTTCCGATTGTTCCCAGATGCGCGGCGCCATCAGCTTGGTGTAGTAGCCCGAATTGAGGTCGATGATGGGGCGGAAGGCGACCGTGGTGATCAACTGGCGCAAACCTTCCTGGCCGATCACGATCACGGCGTGTTCGACGCTGTTGATGGTGGCCGGCTCGCCGCTGTTCTGGATGGCGGCATTGGCCAGGCGCAGCACCGACCCCACCAGCACCAGGTCGTTGGAAATCTTGCGGGCGATCTCGGCGCCGGCGAAATTCTCGCTGCGCAGGCTTTGCAACAGCTGCGGCACCACGCCCGGCATGCGGCGCAGCATGTCGGCGGCGCTTTGGCCCGACTGGGCGGCGGCACCCAATTCGCGCAATACGCGGTCTTCCGGCGCGGTGGTGTCGAGCGATTCACCCTCGGGCAGGGCAAACAGCCAGTGCTGGTAGGCGGAATTGACCAGGTCTTTCTGTTCGAAATCGGGGCCGCCTTCGAGGGCGGGCGACAGGATGGGCGCCGGCGGTGCCGGAGGCTGCGCTGGCTGTGGCGCCGAAGCCGCGCTTGGCGCCGGAAGGCTGTCAGGTTTGGCGAGCAGGCGCTTCAGCCATTGGTACATGGGTGCTTTCCCCGCGAATTGTCGTGCGAGCATTGTAGCCCACGCGGCAACCTTTGAGGATGGTCAAACTGCTTGCTGTTGCGTAACGGTACGATGGCAAAGCGTTTCACCGGATTTAAGGGAGCAATATGGAAGCCGACCTGCGACAGTACCTGACGTTCCGCCTGGGCGGCCTGGAATATGCGCTGGATTACCGCCGCGTACAGGAGTTGCGCCCATTGAGCGCGCTCGAGCGGGTGGCGTCGGGCGGCGAAATTGTGGAAGGCGTAGCCTTGTCGCGTGGGGTCATCATGCCGATCGTGGACATGCGGGTGGCCTTCGGCCCGCGCCCGGAGCAGCACGACCCGCGCACCGATGTGATCATCCTGCAGTTGTCGACCTGCGTGATGGGCATGGTGACCGATGGCGTGACCGACCTCGTGACGCTGGCGGCTTCCGAGGTGCACCCCTTGCCGCATGTGGGCGATGAGGTCGATTACCTGCTGGGCATGGGACAGTTGGGCGAACGGCGCCTGATCGTGCTCGATATCGACCGCCTGATGGCGGTGCGCGGGGCGGGGCGCCCGCGTCAGGCGGCCAGTGCTTCCAGCTGCTCCTGAAGCTCGAGCCATTCGCCTTCCAGCTGTTCCAGCTCCTTGCTGCATTCGACCTGGTCGGCCAGCAGGGTTTTCAGCTTCGGCTTGTTGTCGGCCTCGTAGATGGCCGGATCGGCCAGGGCGGCGTCGATGGCGGCTTTCTGCTCGCTGCGCTGGGCCATCGCGGCTTCCACCTTCTTCAGGCGGTTTTCCAATGGCTTGCGCTGGGCCGACAGGCGCTGGCGCTGTTCGGCTTCCAGGCGCTTCTGCTCCTTGCGGTCGACCGGCGATGCGTCGGCGGCGGCTGGCTGGCCGGCGGCTGGCGCAGCGATGGACGCGGCGGCCGGCTTGGCCAGCTTGGTTTGCAACAGCCAATCCTTGTAGTCGTCCAGGTCGCCGTCGAATTCGCGCAGGCGGCCATTCTCGACGATGATGAATTGCTCGGTGGTGGCGCGCAGCAGGTGGCGGTCGTGGGAAACCACCAGCAGCGTGCCTTCGAACTGCGCCAGGGCGTCGGTCAGCGCTTCGCGCGTTTCCAGGTCCAGGTGGTTGGTCGGTTCGTCCAGCAGCAGCAGGTTGG
>CAMLRG010000303.1 GCA_946482335.1 uncultured Duganella sp.
TCGAGCTTGTCGTTCAGGTAGGCGCGGCGGGTGAATTCACCGGGTTCGGCCAGACGCAGGCCGCTGTCGGCGCCGGCTTCGAGCATGCGCTGCAGCAGCATCTGCAGGACGATGGGGCCGCCGTGGCCTTGCAGTTCGATCACGTCTTCGCCGGTGTAGGAGTGCGGGGCTTTGAACCAGATCGCAATGCCCTGGTCGATGATGCTGCCGTCGGCCTGGGTGAAGGGGATGTAGGTGGCGTGGCGGGGCTTCAGGTCGGTGGCGCCGAACAGGGCTTTGGCCAGAGGCTGCAGGTTCTTGCCGCTGGCGCGGACCACGCCGATGCCGCCGCGGCCGGGGGCGGTGGCGATGGCGGCAATGGGGGAGGTGTCTAGGTTCATTTGGTGATTCTATTCTTTAAAACCGGTAAACCGGGGTCAGACCCGAAGGGTCAGACCCCAGCGCAGAGGGGGTCTGGCCCTGCGGGCCTGACCCCGGTTTACCGGTTTTGAAAAAAAAGCCCGCGTCTGGCGCGGGCTTTTAAACAATTACTTGGCGTCGCCAGTCTCAAACTTTTTGGTAATCACCCACTGCTGCGCAATCGACAGCAGGTTGTTGACCACCCAGTACAGCACCAGGCCGGATGGGAAGAAGAAGAACATGACCGAGAATGCAATCGGCATGAACATCATCATCTTGGCCTGCACCGGATCGGCCGGCTGCGGGTTCAGCTTGGTGGTGATGTACATCGAAATCGCGTACAGGACCGGCAGCACGAAATACGGGTCAGGCTTGGTCAGGTCGTGGATCCACAGCGCCCACGGGGCACCGCGCATTTCAACCGACGCATTCAGCACCCAGTACAGGGCGATGAACACCGGCATCTGCACCAGGATCGGCAGGCAGCCGCCGAGAGGATTGATCTTCTCGGTCTTGTACAGTTCCATCATGGCCTGGTTCATCTTCTGCGGATCGCCCTTGTGGCGCTCGCGGATGGCGGTCATCTTCGGCGTGACGGTCTTCATCTTCGCCATCGAGCGGAAGGAAGCGGCCGACAGCGGGAAGAACAGCAGCTTGATCGCCACGGTGAAGGCGATGATGGTCCAGCCCCAGTTGCCCACCACCGAGTGGATGGCATCCATGGCAGCCCACATCGGGCGCGCCACGATGGCCAGCCAGCCGTAGTCTTTCACCAGGTCCAGGCCTTCGGCGACCTTCTCCAGGGTTTCGGTGTCCTGCGGGCCGACGTACAGCTTGGCGCTGTTGGTCACGGTCGCGCCAGGTGCGACGGTGCCCAGCGGCTGCACCACGCCGACGGAGTAGAGGTTCTCGCCTTCACGCTTGGTGAAGATGTCGCGCGCCAGCTTCTCCTGCGGCACGAAAGCGGATACGAAGAAGTGCTCGGTGATCGCGATCCAGCCGTCGTTTGCCTTGGTTGCGTGCGAAGGGGTGAATGGCTGGCCAGGATTTTCGGCCTGCGACTTGGCATCCTTCTCGATCTGCTTGAACTCGTACTTCTTGTACTTTGCGTCAGGCGTATAGATGGCCGGAGCGATGAACTTGGGGTTCATCCAGGACGAATCTTCCGGCTCCCAGCCGTCGTGCTTCAGCTGAAGGTACAGCTGCGGTGCCAGCGGCGCTGCGCTGGTGTTGGTGACGGCGTGCTGCACGTCCACCGTGTAGTCGCCCTTCTTGAAGGTGAAGGTCTTGGTCAGCTTGGCGCCGCCCTGCTCCGCTTCCAGCACCAGCTGGACCTTGTCGCCGCTGTTCAGCATGCGCGCGCCCGGCTGGGCCACGAATGCGGTCTGGTGGTTAGGCAGGCCAGGCGCGCCGACCAGGCCGGTTTCAGCCAGGTAGGTGTGCTTGCCGTCGTGGCGGAACAGCACCTGGTTCTTCTTCGCCTCGGTGCCGTCGTTATGCTTCAGCAGTTCCAGGCGCTGGATCACACCGCCCAGGGTGTTGATGTCGACGCGCATGACGTCGGTGGTAATGGTCACCACTTCAGTCTTGACCGGTGCCGGCGCAGCCGGGGTACCAGGCGCCGCAGGCGCGCCAGGCGTTGCCGCTGCCGCGGGCAAGGTGCCGGCGGCAGGAGCAGTTGCCGTCGCAGCCGGCTTGGGAGGCGCCGGCGAGAACATGGATGGCTGGCCGGTCGATATCATCCAGTTATTCCAGAGAATAACCAGCGATACGGCGAAGACGATCCACAGGATTGAGCGTTTATTGATATCCATTCGGTTCTTCAGGAGTGGTTGAAGTGCTTGGGCGGCACGGGATCGACCCCGCCCGCGTTCCAGGGATGGCAGCGGCATACCCGGCGCGCAGCCAGGTAACTGCCTCTAGCCGCACCATGCACGCGCAGGGCTTCCAGCGCGTAGTTGGAGCAGCTAGGGTAAAAACGGCAACGTGGGCCGATCAGCGGGCTGATGGCCACCTGGTAGAAGCGCAGCAGGAACGTGAGCAGCGTTTTCATTTCGCCGGCCTCGCCTTGTTGGTCGCAGCAAAGAGGCGCGCCAATTCCTGGCGCAGTTCGGCCTTCAGCTTCGCGGTCGTGGCCGGGCCGTCCTTGCTGTTGACGGGGCGCGACAGGCGCACCACACAATCGATGGCGGGGAGGGAGCTAACGCGGAACAGTTCGCGCGTGACGCGCTTGATGGTGTTGCGGGTGACCGCGCGCGGTGCAAAGCGTTTGGCAACGACGATGCCCAGCCGCGCGTGAGGCAGCTGATTCTGGCGGGTATAGAGCACGAAGTGCGCGCTCTTCTGCGTTGGCCGCAAACTAAAAACGGATGAAAATTCATCCGTTTTTATGATGCGCCGAGCGCGAGCGAAGTCGTGTCTGCCTTCGCCTGTCGAGCTGTTGTTGCAGCTGTCCACGCGATCAGCTTACAAGCGTGACTTATACAGCCAGACGCTTGCGGCCTTTTGCACGACGTGCGTTCAGGACTTGACGGCCACCACGGGTAGCCATACGGGCGCGGAAGCCGTGGGTGCGCTTGCGACGCACAACGGAAGGTTGGTAAGTACGTTTCATGTTGGTCTCGCTAAAAAATACAAAATCGGGACGGATGGCGTCCCTAAAAATGTTGGTGCCAATGACATTTCGCGCACTGCGCCAATCTCACTGCCCGCTAAAATCCGCGCATCGTATCTGAAAAATCACGGACTACGGGCGGGGAACCCAGGATTATCGGGATTTTTGGGCCTGGTGTCAACTACCAAAACCGGCAAACCGGGGTCAGACCCAAAGGGTCAGACCCCTGGGGTCAGGCCCTTGGGCCTGACCCCGCCCTACCGGTTCACGGCAGTTGAGTTGCAAAAAAGCCAACCGCCGCACGGTTGTGCAAAATTTCCGGTTAACCTGTGGATAACTTGGAAGTTGGCGGTTAGAATAGCGCGTTACGTGTGGCGATTCGAACGCCCTCCCACACTTTTTGCATATAGATCGATTCATGGAAAATTTCTGGCAGACCTGCTCCGCGCAGTTGGAGCTTGAGCTGACGCCGCAACAATTCAGTGCCTGGATTAAGCCGCTTGTGCCCCTCGATTTCGAGGACAACAAGCTGCGTGTTGCCGCGCCAAACCGGTTCAAGCTGGATTGGGTAAAGACCCAGTTCGCGAGCCGCATCACGGCCCTGGCCTGCCAATATTGGGAAACCCAGATCGACGTACAGTTCGTGCTGGACCCGCGCACCCACGCGCCGAAAAAGCCTGCCGCACCGGCCGTGGTGACAGGCCCGCTGAGCGACATGCGCCCGGAAACCCCGGCCGCCGCCGCCGCGCCGACCGCCGCCGCCGAGTACTCGAATCCGAAGGGCCGCGAGAACAGCCGCATCAACCCTGACCTGACGTTTGAATCCTTCGTTACCGGTAAAGCCAACCAGCTGGCGCGTGCCGCCGCGATCCAGGTAGCGAACAACCCCGGCGTGTCCTACAACCCGCTGTTCTTCTACGGCGGCGTGGGCCTGGGTAAGACCCACCTGATCCACGCGATCGGCAACCAGGTGATGGCCGACCAGCCAGGCGCCCGCATCCGCTACATCCACGCCGAACAGTACGTGCGCGACGTGGTGACCGCTTACCAGCGCAAGGGTTTCGACGACTTCAAGCACTATTACCACTCGCTGGACATGCTGCTGATCGACGATATCCAGTTCTTCGGCGGGAAGTCCCGCACGCAGGAAGAATTCTTCTATGCGTTTGAAGCGCTGATCGCGGCCAAGAAGCAGATCATCATCACCTCGGACACGTATCCGAAAGAGATCACCGGCATGGATGACCGCCTGATCTCGCGCTTCGACTCCGGCCTGACGGTGGCGATCGAGCCGCCGGAGCTGGAAATGCGCGTGGCGATCCTGCTGAAGAAAGCCAAGTCCGAAGGCGTGACGCTGAACGACGACGTCGCCTTCTTCGTGGCCAAGCACCTGCGCTCCAACGTGCG
>CAMLRG010000304.1 GCA_946482335.1 uncultured Duganella sp.
CAACCGGACATTTCGCTGCGCGAAATGTCCGGTTGCCAGAGCTGACCCCGACTTTTATATCAGGAGCTGGCGACGGGGAAGCGCACGCACAGGCGGGTGCCGCGGCCTGGGGCGCTGTCGATGTCGGCGCTGCCGTCGAGCTTCAAGGCGCGCTCGCGGATGCCGACGAGGCCGAACGATTGGCGTTTTGGCTGGCGCGGGTCGAAGCCGCAGCCATTGTCGCGCACTTCCAGCACGTAATGCTGGCCGTCCGTGGCCAGGGCGATGTCGACCCGCGTGGCGCGCGCATGGCGCCGCACATTGGTCAGCGATTCCTGCACGATGCGGAACAGCTCGATGGCGCGCGTCTCGTCGAGCTGGATGCGCGATTCGTCCACGTGCAGCTGGCAGCTGGCTTCATTATTCTTGCGGAATTGCTCGACCAGCCATTCGAGCGCCGACACGATCCCCATGTCCAGCGCGCCCGGGCGCAGGCGGCCGACGATATTGCGCACCACCTGGATGGTCGAGTCGACCAGGCCGGTCAGCGCGCGCGTGCGTTCGGCCAGCGCCGGGTTGGCGCTGCCGAACTGCATTTCCAGCACGGAGACGCCGAGCCGCAGCGCCGACAGGTACTGGCCCAGTTCATCGTGGATTTCCCGCGTCAGGTATTTACGCTCTTCCTCGCGCACCGCTTCGCTGCGCGTGGCCAGCTGGCGCAATTGCTGCTGCGATTCGCTCAGGCGCCGCTCGCTTTCCTTGAGCGCCGTGATATTGCGGCCGATCGCCAATGCGCCCACCACCTGGCCATCGGCATTACGCTCCGGCACCAGATGGAAGGCATAGTCGCGCGCCCCCACCGGTCCGGCCATGTTGCGCACGAAGACTTCGGTGCCGCTGCCGCGCGCCATCACCTGGCGCAGGATCTCCTTGTAATCCTCGACCGGCATGTCGGACTGCCATTGCGCCAGCTTGTTGGGTACCATGTGCAGCGCTTCGGCGGCCGCGATGCCGGTCTCGCGTTCGAAGGCCGGGTTGACGTAGATGCGGCGGCATTGCGTGTCGTAGCGGATCACCATGTCCGGCGCATTCTCGGCCAGGGTGCGGAACTCCCTTTCGCGCTTGTGCAATTCGGCGGTGCGCTCCACCACCCGCGCCTCCAGCTCATCGTGCGCCTGGCGCAGCGCGGCCTTGGCCTGGCTGCGTTCGAGCGCGTAGCGGATGGCGCGCGCCAGCAGGCGCCCGTCGACTTCGCCCTTGACCAGGTAATCTTCCGCCCCGGCCTGCACCGCCTGGAGCGCCACGTCCTCGTCGTTCAGGCCACTGAGCACGATCAGGGCCGGCAGCTGGGCGCCGCAGGCGCGCAGCCGCAGCACGGTGCCGATGCCGCTGCTGCCGGGCAGGTCGAGGTCGAGCATGACCAGGTCGATGCCGCCCGCCTGCAGGCGGGCGATGCCCTGCTCCAGGCTGTCGGCCCAGTCCAGCTCCCAGCGCAGGGCGTGCGCGTCGTGCAGCATCTGTTCCAGCAGGCGCGCGTCGCCGCGGTTGTCTTCGACCAGCAGGATGCGGACCGGTGCGCGTTCCATCGTCACTCCCAGAAGCGCTTCAATGCCGCGACCACGGCAACGAAGCCTTCGTAATCCATCGGTTTGACCACATAGCAATCCGCATCGAGCGCCTGGCAGCGCGCCACGTCGCTTTCGGCCTGGGAAGTGCTCAGGACCACCACCGGGATGGCGCACAGCGCCGGGTCGGCCCGGATCTCGCCCAGCACTTCACAGCCATGCTTGCGCGGCAGGTTCAGGTCCAGCAGGACCAGGCCGGGCCGCGGCGCCCCCCGGTAAGGCGCCGCGCCGCGCAGAAAATCGAGCGCCGCCTCGCCGTCTTCGACGACGCTCAGCCGGTGCGCCAGGCCGGCGTCGCGCAGCGCCTCGACCAGCAGCCGCACGGCGCCCGGGCTGTCCTCCACCATCAGGATCTCCACCGGCGCGGCGGCAGCGTTCATGCGCCCTCCGTGCCGACCGCTTGCAGCGTGAACATGAACGCGGAACCGCCGCCTTGCGCCGCTTCGACCCAGATGGTGCCGCCGTGGCGCTCCACGACCTTCTGGCAGATGGCCAGGCCGATGCCGGTCCCGGCGTACTCGCGGCGCCCGTGCAGGCGCTGGAACATGCCGAAGATGCGCTCGCGGTGCTCTTCCGGCACGCCGATGCCGTTGTCGCGCACGCAAATGCGCCACAGCGCGCCGTCGCGCCGGGCGGAGATCTCCACCCGGGGCGCGCCGTCCTGGCAGAACTTGACGGCGTTCGACAGCAGATTCTGGAACACTTGCGTCAACTGCGCCGCGTCGCCCAGCACCGCCGGCAGCGGCCCGGCATGCACCTGGGCATGGCGCTCGTCGATGCAGATGCGCAGCGACCGCAGCGCCGCATAGAGCGACTCGCCCAGGTCGATGCGCTGCAGCGGACGCCCCTTGGTATCGACGCGCGAGATGGTCAGCAAGTCGTCGATCAGGGCCTGCATGCGGCGCGCACCGTCGACCGCGAAGCCGATGAATTCGTGCGCATCGGCATCGAGCTGCCCCATGTAGCGGCGCTCGAGCAGTTGCACGTAGCTGGCCACCATGCGCAGCGGCTCCTGCAAGTCATGCGAGGCGACATAGGCCATGCGTTCCAGTTCCGCATTGGAGCGCGCCAGCTCGCGCGAGCGTTCCGCCAGCACCTGTTCGGCGCGCTGGCGCTCGCGCACTTCGCGCTGCAGCGCTTCGTTGCGTTCCTGCAGCTGGCGCTGCATATTGCGCAGCGCCAGATGGGTATTGACCCGCGCCAGCACTTCTTCGGCGTGGAACGGCTTGGTGATGTAGTCGACCCCGCCCGCTTCGTAAGCGCGCACCTTGTCGCCGACGTCCGACAGCGCGGTCATGAAGATCACCGGGATGGCGCTGGTGGCCGCATCGGCCTTGAGCCGGCGGCACGTCTCGAAACCGTCCCAGCCCGGCATCATCGCGTCGAGCAGCACCAGGTCCGGGCGGCCGAAGCGCGCGCGCTCCAGCCCTTCCTCGCCATCCTGCGCCACGGTCACGTTGAAGCCGTGGCCATCGAGATATTCGGCCAGCACGCGCACATTGGCCGGCGTGTCGTCGACGATCAGGACAGTGGCTGGTGAAGGGGCATTCATGAACTTACTCCGGCAAGGTCTCAATCATACTATCCCGGCATCCCGGCCGCCAACAGCAGCTGGCCGAACGCTTCGCGCGGCATCGGCTTGCCGAACAGGTAGCCCTGGGCATGGCAGCAGCCATGCTCGGCCAGGTACTCGGCCTGCTGCTCGGTCTCCACGCCTTCGGCCACGGTCTCCAGGCGCAGCGCGCCCGCGATCGACAGCATGGCCTTCACCAGTTCGCTCTTGCTGCGCTCGCCCGGCACGTCGCACACGAAGGAGCGGTCGATCTTGAGCTGGCTCACGGGGAAGCGGTGCAGGTAGCTGAGTGCCGAGTAGCCGGTGCCGAAATCGTCGATCGAGATCGCCAGCCCCATGGCGTGCAATTCGGCCAGCATGCCGGCCACGCTGCGGTCGCCGTCCAGCAGCAGGCTTTCCGTGATCTCCAGCTTGAGCCAGGCGGGCTGGCAGCCGGTCAGCTGCAGCTGGCGGCGCACCGAGCCCACCAGGTCGTTGCGCAGGAACTGGCGCGGCGACAGGTTGACCGACAGCTGCAGCGGTTCGGCCCGTCCGCGGTTCCAGCCGGCCAGGGTGGTGCAGGCGGCGGCCAATACCCACTCGCCGATGTCGACGATCAGGCCCGACGCTTCGGCCACGCCGATGAAGTGCTGCGGCGACACCACGCCGTGGCCGGGGCGGTTCCAGCGCAGCAGCGCTTCGGCGCCCACCGTGCGGCCGGTGCGGATCTCGACCTGCGGCTGGAAATACAGTTCCAGCTCGCCGCGCCGCAGCGCCTTGCGCAGCGCCGCCTCGGTCTCGAGCCGCTCGGCCGCCTTCACCGTCAATTCCTGCACATAGAACTGGTAGTGGTTGCGGCCCTGGCGCTTGGCGTAATACATGGCCGAATCGGCATGCTTGTACAGGGTGGCGATGTCCCAGCTATCGTCCGGATAGACGGCAATGCCGATGCTACCCGGCACGAACAGTTCGCGCCCGTCGACCAGCACCGGTTCGTTCAGGGCGGCCAGGAATTTCTCGGCGATGCGTGCCAGGCCGGCGCGCGGCACCTGCAGCAGCATGGCGAATTCGTCGCCGCCCAGGCGCGCCACGGTATCTTCGCTGCGGGCGCAGGCCTGCAGGCGCCGCCCCACTTCGCGCAGCAGCTGGTCGCCGGCGGCGTGGCCCAGGGTGTCGTTGACTTCCTTGAAGTGGTCCAGGTCCATCACCATCAGGCCGAAGCTGCGCTG
>CAMLRG010000305.1 GCA_946482335.1 uncultured Duganella sp.
GCCCATGCGCTGGCCGCGTCCCACGGTCAGCATGGAGTTAATGCAACGCACGCCCACGTCCAGCGTTTCCACGATGGGCGCGCGGCCCAGCGGGTTGGCGGGGCGCACATTGATCGGGGCCGAATCGTTGGTCTGGATCGGGCCCAGGCCGTCCAGCGGACGGCCCGCGCCATCGACCACGCGGCCCAGCAGCTCCGCGCCGACCGGCAGGTGGCGCGCGCGGTCGCTCGGGCGGCGGCGCGGATGGTTGACGGTGCCTGGCTTCGGCACGCTTTGCTCGACCGGGAACACGCGCGTGCCGGGGATGATGCCCTCGACATCGCTTTGCGGCATCAGGAACAGCTTGTCGCCTTCGAAACCCACCACTTCCGCTTCCACCTTGCCGCCGGAGGGCAGGGGCACGGTGCAGGCGGCGCCCACCGCCAGGCGCAGGCCGACCGCTTCCATCACCAGGCCGGCCACGCGCGTGACGCGGCCCGACACTTGCATCGGTTCGACGAAGTCGACCAGGGTGGCGCAATCGTTCAGGTAAGAGCGCCAGCGGCTGGCATGCACTTGCGGGTCGGGGGCGCCCATCTCAATCCATCCAGTCGATGTCCTTGCCCAAGGCAAGGCTCAGGCGCTGCCAGCGCGACTGCACGGTGGCGTCGATCTGGTTGGACGCGGTATCGACCTTGCAGCCGCCACGCTCGATGGTGGGGTCGTCGATCACGCGCCAGCCGCCTTTGTCCAATTCTTCCGCAATGCTTTCGCGCACCACGGCGGCGTCTTCCGGATTCAGGATCAGCAGGGCGGGCTGCTGCAGCACCGGCAGGTACTCGAGCGCTTCGCGCACCACCGGCAGGATCAGTTCGGGTTTCACGCGCAGGGCGTTTTTCAGCATGCCCTTGGCCAGGTGCAGGGCCAGTTCCAGCACTTCGTTGCTGATGGCCTGGTCGGCTTCGCGCAGGGCGGCGCTGAAATTGCCGGCGATGTCGCGCACCGGGGCCAGGGCCTGTTCGGTGGCGGCGCGCTGCTCGTCCAGGGCTTGGGCCATGCCTTCTTCCAGGCCGGCCTTGAAGCCTTCATCGTAGCCTTGCTGGCGCGCCTGCTCGCGGATGGCGGCCAGTTCTTCTTCGGTGGGGTAGTCGGGAATGGGGGCTTGCTCGGGCGCGTAGGCGGTCTCTTCCGCCTCGATGACGGCGGCTTCTTCCGCGGCGGCGTTGGCGCGCAGTTCGGCTTCTTCGCGCTCGCGCTGGGCGACTACGCTGGGGCGCGAGTCGCCGAAGGAGCGCAGCTCCCAGCGCTGGTAAGCGGTTTGTTGTTCTTTGGGGATGGTTGTCATTGTTTTGCTTGCTTCTTAAACCGGTAAACCAGTGTCAGACCCGCAGGGTCTGACACTTGGCCTGCAGCCGCCGCGGATTGGTGTCTGACCCTGCGGGTCAGACACCGGTTTACCGGTTTGGCTGTTAGACGAACGAATCCTCACCCTTACCACCCAACACGATCTGCCCCTCATCCGCCAGTCGGCGCACGATCTGCAGGATCTGCTTCTGTTGCGTCTCAACTTCAGACAAGCGCACCGGCCCCTTGTTCTCCAAATCCTCGCGCATCATTTCCGATGCACGCGCCGACATATTCTTGAAGATCTTGTCGCGCAAATCCTGCGACGCACCCTTCAGCGCAATGATCAGCATCTCCGATTGCACCTCACGCAGCAGCAACTGGATGCCACGGTCATCAACATCGATCAGGTTATCGAACACGAACATTTCGTCCATGATCTTCTGCGCCATATCGTTGTCGTAGTTCTTGATGTTGTCCATCACGTTCTGTTCCTGCTCGCCGGACATGAAGTTCAGGATCTCGGCCGCCGCGCGGATACCGCCCAGCGTCGATTTCTTGATGTTCTCATTACCCGACAACAGCTTGGTCAGCACGTCGTTCAACTCACGCAAGGCCGCCGGCTGCACGCCATCCAGCGTTGCAATCCGCAGCACCACGTCATTGCGCAAACGGTCCGTGAAATGGCCAAGGATCTCGCAAGCCTGGTCGCGTTCCAGGTGTACCAGGATGGTCGCGATGATTTGCGGATGCTCGTTGCGGATCAGCTCCGCCACCGAATTCGAATCCATCCACTTCAGCGACTCGATACCCGAAGCATCCTTGCCGCCCAAAATGCGCGACAGCAGCACCGACGCCTTGTCGTCGCCCAGCGCCTTGGTCAGCACCTGGCGGATGTATTCATCCGAATCCAGGCCCACGGTCGAAGCCGCCGCGTACTGGTCGCGGAAATCGTCCAGCACATCGACCACCATTTCATGCGGGATGTTCTTCATGGTCGCCATCGACGCGCCCAGCTTGAGCACTTCGCGCGGGCCGAGGAACTTCATCACCTCGGCCGCTTCGGCTTCGCCCATGGCCAGCATCAGGATGGCGGCCTTCTGCAGTCCGGTATTCTCAGTCATTGTTGCCTATCCATTCCTTGATGACGTTGGCGACGATGCGCGGATCTTCCGTCGCGAGTTTCTTCGCCAGCGCCAGGTTGTCGCGGTAGGTGCGGGCAGTGTTTTCTTCCATCTTGGCGATTTCCTCCGCCAGCAATTCTTCCGGCGTCGGGCCCAGCGGCTCGGCGATCGGCTCTGGTTCCGGCTCCGGTTCCGGCTCGTTGATCTCGTCGATCTTCTTGAACACCGGACGCATCATCGGACGCACGATGCGCAGCAGGATGTAGAGCAGGATCAGGGCCGTGATCAGGAACTTCGCCAATTCCTTGGCTAGCGGCAGGTTGGCCGGGTCGCGCCACCATTCGAGCGGCGGTTCCGGTTCCTTGTCGACCCCATCGAATGGCGCATTGGCCACGCTGACGGAATCGCCGCGGTCCTGGTTGTAGCCCATGGCTTCCCGCACCAGGCTGTTGATCTTGGCCATCTCATCCGCGCTGAGCGGCTTGACCGAGACTTTGCCGTTTTTATCGACGGTACGCCGATAGTTTACTACGACGCCGACCGTCATGCGCTTCAGTCCGGCCATTGCCTTCTGTTCATAGCGCACCGTCTTGTCGACCTCATAATTGGTGGTCGATTCCTTATGGGTGGGGCCGGCGTTGGCGCCGGCCGCCGCACCGGCGCCCGGCTGGCCGGGCGCACCGGCAGCGCCCGGCGGCGTAGTGGTCAGCGGGGCGGTGGCCACGCCCGGCGGCTGGTTCGACAGCGCACCCGGGATGCCGCCCGCATTCTGGCTGGCGTTGCCGCTGGTCTCGCTGCTCTGCTGGCTGCGGATGGCCGAAGCAGCCGGTGGCGAGTTCGGCTTGTAAGTTTCCGCCGCCTGCTCGATGGCGGAAAAGTCGACGTCGGCCACCGCTTCCGCCCGCACATTGCCTTCGCCCACGATCGGCGTGATGATGGACTCGACCTGCTTGACGACTTGCTTCTGCATCTCCTGCACGTACTTGAGCTGGGATGCATCGAGGTTCTTGGCGTTATTGGCCGCGCTGCCATTCTTGTTGAGGTCGGACACCAGGTTGCCGGCCTGGTCGACCACGGTCACATTGGCCGGCGACAATTCCGGTACGGAAGAGGCGACCAGGTGCACGATGGCGCTGACCTGGGCCGGATCGATCATGCGGTTGGCGTGCAACTGCAGGATCACGGAAGCGGTCGGCTTTTGCTGGTCGCGCACAAAGACCGAAGGCTTCGGCAAGGCCAGGTGCACGCGTGCCGACTCGACCGCGCCGATGGACTGGATGGAACGCGCCAGTTCGCCCTCCAGCGCGCGTTGGTAATTGACCTGTTCCAGGAACTGGGACACGCCCAGCTTCTGGTTTTCCATGACTTCGAAGCCGACGTTGCCGCCCTTGGGCAAGCCCTGCTGGGCCAGTCGCAGGCGCACATTGTGCACCTGGTCCGACGGCACCAGGATGGCCTGGCCGCCCTCGGCCAGCTTGTACTTGACCTGCATCTGGTCCAGCGCCGCCGTGATGGCGCCGCCATCCTTGTCGGTGTAGTTCGCGAACAGGACCTTGTAGTCCGGTTCCTTGTTCCACATCCACAGGATCAGGATGAGCGCCAGGATGCCGGCCACGGCCGCACCGCGCACCACCATCTTGCCCATCGGGGTCTGGAAGAAGGCGAAGCGGCCCTGCGGCCTCTGCTGGGCATCTGGATCGTCGATATCGATTGGTTCGGCGGCTGCAGCCATGGGTAATCACTGTGGGGTTAATGGGCCTGTTGCACATTATCAGGCGCTGTTGCGCCATTTAAAGGCTTGAATAGGCGCCCGTTTGCCATCCTGCTCAAGGCTATCTGCTTGCTTTTGCCCCGCTATTCTGGAAGCCTGAAAACAGGAATATTGTATCTTGGAGTCAACTAATGAGAACAGGCGGAATTGATTCTAGCCA
>CAMLRG010000306.1 GCA_946482335.1 uncultured Duganella sp.
CAGGAACTCCACCGCCTGGATCACCTGCTCGAGCACCGACTGCACCTGGCGGATGATGCCGCCGACGTCGATAATCGTCAGGTTGGGGAATGCGCGCGACAGCACATTGCCGACCGCGGCGGCTTGCTTCGGCAAGTGGTAGGCGGTGATCCAGGTTTGCGGCGTGTCGGCCATCACGGCGGGGTTGAGGATGACGAAGAAGTTCACGCGCATCGAGCCCCATTCCAGCTTGCGCAGGCTGGTGATCTTCGCTTCCACCGGCGAGCCGGCAATGTCGAAGCGCATGGTGTCGCCCAGCTTCAGGTTCAGCGTCTTGGCCAGCCCCTCTTCCACCGACGCTTCGCCGGCCGTGCCGTCCATCGCCCAGGTGCCGGCCGTGATCCTGTTCTGGTCGGGGATGTCCCGCATCGTCGACAGGTTGAATTCGCGTTCGGCCAGGCCGCGGGCGCGATCGTCGGCGTAAGTGTCGCGCGTGATGACCTTGTCGTTCACCGCGACCAGGCGGCCGCGGATCATGGGGAACATCGGCACTTCCTTCACCCCGGCTGCTTTCAGCTGCGCGGCGACGGCGTCTTTCTGGTCCGGCTGGATATTGATGATGAAGCGGTTGGGCGCGTCCGGCGGCATGGTGTTGCGCCAGGCCGTCATCAGGTCGCCACGCACCACGGTCAACAGCAGCAGCGACATCAGCCCGAGCGACAGCGATACCACCTGCACCACGGTGGCGCCGGGGCGGCGGCGCAGCGAAGTGACGGCAAAGCGCCAGGATTGCTGCGGGAAGGCATTGCGCAGCGGGCGCAGGGCTTGCAAGCCGAGCCAGCCGGCCAGCGCGAACACGCCAAAGCCAAGCAGGAAGCCGCCCCCGGTCAGTCCGGCCAGCTTGAGGTCGCTGGACTGCCACAGCAGCAGCGCGCCGAAAGCGGCGATGCCCAGGCCGTAGGTCGCCAGCGCCGCCGGCTTGGGCGCGGCCTGTTCGCGGCGGATCACGCGGTTGTGCGGCACGTTGCGCAGTTGCAGGATGGGCGGCAAGGCGAAGCCGGCCAGCAGCAGCATGCCGGTGGCCATGCCCTGCACCGCAGGCAGCATGCCCGGCGCCGGAATGTCGGCGCCCACCAGGCGGCTCAGCATGTCGAGCAGCACCTGGTGCGCGACGAAGCCGGCCAGTACGCCGAGCGCGCTGCCGGCCAGGCCGACAAGCAGGAATTCGACCAGGTAGATCAGCGTGACCTGGTTCTGCGTCAGCCCCAGGCAGCGCAGCATGGCGCAGGAATCGAGGTGGCGCTGCATGAAGCGGCGCGCGGCCATCGCAATGGCGACGGCGGCCAGCATGGCCGACAGCAGGCCGACCAGGGACAGGAAGCGGTCGGCGCGCTCCAGCGTGACGCTCATCTCGGGGCGCCCCTCGTCCAGGCTTTCGAGGCGCACGCCGCGCACATTGTCGCGCTTGATCAGGGCGCGCAGCCAGTCGCCGTATTCCTGCGCGGGCTTGGCGCTGTCGCCGCGGCCCGCCACCTGCAGCCGGTAGCCGACGCGCGAACCTTCCTGGATCAGGTTGGTGGCCGGCATGTCCGACAGTGCGAGGAATACGCGCGGTGCGAAATTGATGAAGCCTCCGCCGCGGTCCGGTTCCGCCGCGACCAGTTGCGCCACGCGGAATTGCTTGTCGCCCAGCTGCACCGTGCCGCCCACCGCCACGTCCAGCGAGGTGGCCAGCGCCGGGTCGATCCAGACCGTGCCCTCCTGCGGCGCAGCCGGCGCCGGCGCGCCGATGCTTTCGTTGGCTTGCGCCAGGTCGGTATTGACCTTGACCCGGCCACGCAGGGGATAAGCGGGGCTCACCGCTTTCAGCGTCACCAGCACCGAGCGGGTGGCATCCCCCTGCCCGGTCTGCGCCATGCTGGGGAAGGACAGCGTGTCGGCCACCAGCAAGCCGCGCCGCTGCGCTTCCGCGCGCCAGGCTGCGGGCGCGGGATTGTCGGTCACCACCACCAGGTCGGCACCCAGCAGCTGGTGGGCGTCGCGCGCCAGGCCGCTGCGCAGGCGGTCGATCAGGAAGCCGGCGGCCGACAGCGCGGCCACCGCCACCACCAGCGCCACCACCAGGAAGCGCAATTCGCCGGCGCGCCAGTCGCGCGCCGTCATCTTCAAGGCGAGCCGGAACATCGGTCAGACCACGTTAAAGGCGGAAAAATAGGCATCCACTTCATCGAGGAAGCGCTGCTTTTCCGCCGCCGGCAGGAAAGCGGCCTCGAAGCTGTTGCGCGCCAGCCGGTGGGCGTGCGCCAGGCCGAGCGGCAATGCATCGAAGACGGCGACGAAGTTGTCGTTCATGTAGCCGCCGAAGTAAGCCGGATCGTCCGAATTGATCATGGCCACCAGGCCGGCATCGAGCAGCTGCAGCAGGTTGTGGTCCTTCATCTGGTCGAACACGCGCAGCTTGGTGTTCGACAGCGGGCACACCGTGAGCGGCATGCGCATGGCGGCCAGGCGGCGCACCAGCGCCGGGTCTTCCAGGCAGCGCACGCCGTGGTCGATGCGTTCCACCTTGAGCACGTCGAGCGCCGTTTCGATGTAAGCCGGCGGCCCTTCCTCGCCGGCATGCGCCACCAGGTGCAGGCCCAGCTCGCGGGCGCGCGCGAAGACGCGGGCGAATTTCTCCGGCGGATGGCCCACTTCGGAGGAATCGAGGCCCACGCCGATGAACTTGTCGCGGTAAGGCAGCGCCGCTTCCAGCGTGGCGATCGCATCGTCTTCGCTCAGGTGGCGCAGGAAGCACAGGATCAGTGCGGCGCTCACCGGGCCTTCGGCGCAGGCGCGATGGATACCATTAATCACATCGCCGATCGGCACCCCGCGTGCGGTATGGGTTTGCGGATCGAAAAAGATCTCGGCGTGGCGCACATGGTCGGCCTTGGCGCGCTGCAGGTAGGCCGTTGTCATGTCATAAAAATCCTGCTCTTTCAGCAGCACGCTGGCGCCGGCGTAGTAAATATCGAGGAACGATTGCAAGTCCTTGAAGGCGTACGCTGCGCGCAGCGCCGCCACCGAGGGATAGGCCAGCTGCACGTTGTTGCGCTCGGCCAGCGCGAAAATCAGCTCCGGCTCGAGCGAGCCTTCAATGTGGATGTGCAATTCCGCCTTGGGCATGTTTTGCACGATGGAGCGCATGGGGGTGGTCATTTCGATTCTCTTTCACTATTGGTATGGTTTGGCATCTTACTGCATTAAGTGTGCTGCAGAGTCGGGCGAGCCGTGCTACTGTGGTGCCAAAAGCGAGGGGACCAGCACTGGCTTTACTTCTACATCCAATAGAGCAATAATAAATTTCATCAACGTAAGATGCGTTTCGAGCCCGGCAACCATCCCCCCGCCGGCTAATAATGATCCAGCTCCGAGCCGCGGGCAATCCGCGGCACCTCAGGCAAGCTGGCAAAGATTGAGCAGGCCTGCAGCCCACGCTTCGACTGCCGACCATGTGACTAGTAGATTTTTCATTAAAGGACATTCACATGACCATTTTTGACAACTACGCAGCACGCTATGAGCGCACCAAGGAAGAGGAAATGTCCCTCACCGAGTACCTCGCGCTCTGCAAAAAGGACCGCCTGACTTACGCTTCGGCGGCGGAACGGATGCTGGCTGCGATTGGCGAACCCACCCTGGTCGATACGCGCAACGATACGCGCCTGTCCCGCATCTTCGCTAACAAGGTCATCAAGATTTACCCGGCATTCCGTGAATTCTATGGCATGGAAGACGTGATCGAGCAGGTGGTGGCCTATTTCCGCCATGCGGCGCAAGGGCTGGAAGAGCGCAAGCAAATCCTCTACCTGCTGGGACCGGTGGGCGGCGGCAAATCGTCGATCGCGGAAAAACTCAAGCAATTGATGGAGCAAGTGCCGTTCTATTGCCTGAAAGGGTCGCCGGTCAATGAATCGCCGCTGGGCCTGTTCAGCGAGGCGGAGGATGGCACCATCCTGGAAGAGGATTACGGCATCCCGCGCCGCTACCTGCGCAATATCCCCTCCCCGTGGGCGGTCAAGCGCCTGCATGAATTCAATGGCGACATCAACCAGTTCCGCGTGGTCAAGCGCTACCCTTCCGTGCTGAAGCAGGTGGCCATTTCCAAGACCGAGCCGGGCGACGAGAACAACCAGGACATTTCTTCCCTGGTGGGCAAGGTCGATATCCGCAAGCTGGAAGACTATGCCCAGGACGATCCGGACGCTTACAGCTACTCGGGCGGCCTGTGCCTGGCCAACCAGGGCTTGATGGAATTCGTCGAAATGTTCAAGGCGCCGATCAAGGTGCTGCACCCCTTGCTGACCGCCACCCAGGAGGGCAATTACAAGGGCACGGAAGGCTTCGGCGCCATC
>CAMLRG010000307.1 GCA_946482335.1 uncultured Duganella sp.
GTCGACGCCGAGCTGACCCGCTTCTGGCACCCCGACCTGATCAAGGGCAACCGCCTGGTGGTGGTGCCGCAAGTGTCGTACCCGATCATCGGCCCCTCGTATTTCGTGACGCCGAAAGTGATGCTGAACGCCAGCGCCTACCAGCTCGACGCCTTCGGCAGCGACCCTTCGCGTTCGCTCGACCGCGCGGTGCCCACCTTCTCGCTCGACTCGGGCCTGGTATTCGAGCGCGACGCCAAGCTCGGTGGCCGGGCGATGACGCAAACCCTGGAGCCGCGCCTGTTCTACGTGTACACCCCGTACCGCGCGCAGGACGACTTCCCCAACTTCGATACCGCGCCGTCGACCTTCAACTTCTCGCAGATTTTCAGCGAGAACCGCTTCGTCGGCTCCGACCGCATCGCCGACGCCAACCAGGTGACGGCGGCCGTGGTGTCGCGCTTCCTCGAATCGAACGGCGCCGAGCGGCTGCGCCTGGCCTTCGGCCAGCGCTTCTATTTCGCCGACCAGCGCGTGCAGATCGACAAGAGCACGCCGGTCAACAGCACCCGTTCGGACATGCTGCTGGCGGCCACCGGCCGCATCTCCGAATCGTGGGGCGTGGACAGCGCGGTGCAGTACAACCCCAGCACCAGCAAGGTCACCACCTCGAACATGACGCTGCAGTACACCCCGGGCGCCTACAAGGTGATCAACGCCGGCTACCGCTACGTGCGCGACAGCTTCAAGAATGCCGACCTGTCGACCCAGTGGCCGATCTCGGCCAAGTGGTTCGGCGTCGGCCGTGTGTCATACTCGCTGCGCGACCACAAGGTGCTGGAAAGCGTGCTGGGCGTCGAATACAACTGCGATTGCTGGGTGTTCCGCGCCGGCGCCCAGCGCTTCGTCACCACCGCCAACAAGACTTCGACCCAGTTCTTCGTCCAGCTCGAGCTGAACGGGCTGTCCAAGTTCGGTTTCGGCAACCCGCTGGAAGTGCTGAAAAACAGCATCCCCGGCTACCGCCGCGTGAATGAAAGCGTCCGATAAGCTTTCGATTTCCTCAACACTGATACAAGAGCGTTTCAGATATGCACCCGATCAAATTAGCTGCTGCCCTGCTGTGTGCTTCCCTCGCCGTCCCGGCCCTGGCGCAAGACGCCAAGAGCGCGGCGCCGGCCAAGCCGGCCGCCCCGGCGTCCGGCGCCTCCGCCGCGCCGTCGAAGGGCTTCACGCCGCCGGGCCAGTCGGCCAACACGCCGATCGACGCCATCGCCGTGATCGTCAACGATGAAGTGATCACCCAGCGCGAACTGGCCGAGCGCGTGGCGTCCATCGTGGCGCGCATGCAGCAGCAAAAGCTGGCGCTGCCCGACAGCGCCGAACTGCGCAAGCAAGTGCTCGAGCGCATGATCGTGGAACGCGCCCAGCTGCAGCTGGCCAAGGAAATGGGCGTGCGCGTCGACGACAATATGCTCGACCGCGCCATCGCCCGCATCGCCGAGCAGCAAAAGATGACGGTGCAGCAGTTGCGCAACCAGATGGAAAAGGATGGCACCACCTTTGCCGCCTTCCGCGAAGAGATCCGCGAAGAGATCGTGATGCAGCGCCTGCGCGAGTATGAGGTCGACAACAAGATCAATATCTCGGAAGCGGAAGTGGACAACTTCATCGCGGCGGAAAAGGCGGCGGCGGCCGAGCAGTTCGAGATGAATATCTCGCAGATCATGGTGCGCATCCCGGAAAACGCGGCGCCGGACGTGATCGCCCAGCGCCAGAAGCGCGCCGAGGAAGTGCTGCGCCAGCTGCGCACCGGCGCCGACTTCGCCAAGATGGCCGCCACTTACTCCGACGCCTCCGACGCGCTGCAAGGCGGCGCCGTGGGCTGGCGCCCCGGCAGTGCGCTGCCGCCGATCTTCGCCGAAGCGCTGGGCAAGCTGAAGCCGGGCCAGAACACGCCGATCATCAAGAGCGCGGCCGGCTTCCACATCCTGAAGCTGGTCGACAAGCGCAGCATGGCCGAAGCGGCGGCTGCGGAAACCGTGCAGCAAACCCATGCCCGCCACATCCTCTTGAAAGTCACGCCGACCATGAGCGCGGCCGACGCCAAGCGCAAGCTGCTGGAACTGAAGGAGCGCCTGGACAACAAGGCGGCCAAGTTCGAGGAACTGGCGCGCCTGTTCTCCAACGACAGCTCCGCCAGCAAGGGCGGCGACATGGGCTGGCTGTACCCGGGCGACATCGTGCCGGAATTCGAGCAAGCCATGAACGCCCTGAAGCCGGGCCAGGTGTCCGAACCGGTGGAAACGGCCTTCGGCTACCACCTGATCGAAGTGTTGGAGCGCAAGACCGACGACGTCTCGAAAGAGAAGCAGCGCAGCGCGGCGCGCAATGCCCTGCGCGAGCGCAAGCTGGTGGAAGCGGTGGAAGACTGGCAGCGCCAGGTGCGCGACCGCGCCTACGTCGAATTCCGCGACGAATCGCTGAAGTAAGCGGGGCCGGCACACCATGAGCGCCAACCTTGCTATGCGGCGCCCAAACGTGCGCCCCGGCGGCCGACCGGCCATCGCCATCACCACCGGCGAACCGGCCGGCATCGGGCCGGAAATCGCCATCCGCGCGGCGTGGGCCATGCGCCATCAAGTCAACGCGGTGCTGGTGGGCGATGCCGCCTTCCTGGCCATGACCGCGGCGGCCATCGACCCCGACATCCGCATCAGCGCCATTTCCACCATGGCGGCGCGCAACGCCGGCTTGCCGCATTTCGGCGCCGACCGCCTGTGCGCGCTGGACATCCCGCTCGGCGCCCACGTGCAGCCGGGCGTATTGGACAAGGAAAACGGGCGCTACGTGCTGGCCACCCTGGACGCCGCCATCGAAGGCATCGGCGCCGGCTGGTTCGACGCCGTCGCCACCGCGCCAGTGCAGAAATCCACCATCAACGATGCCGGCGTGCCATTCTCCGGCCACACCGAATACTTCGCCGAACAGACCGGCACCGCGCGCGTGGTGATGATGCTGGCCGGCCAGCCGCAAGCATTCTGGCCTGCCGTGGCCTCCGCGCCTGGCACGACGGCCGCGCCACCGCTGCGCGTCGCCCTGGCCACGACCCACCTGCCGCTCAAGGACGTCAGCGCCGCGCTGACCTTCGACAGCCTGACGGAAACCCTGGACATCCTGCACGCCGACCTGCGCGGCAAGTTCGGCATCGCGGCCCCGCGCATCCTGGTGACCGGCCTGAACCCGCACGCCGGCGAAAACGGCTACCTTGGCCGCGAAGAAATCGACACCATCGGCCCCGCCCTGGCGGCGGCGCGCGCACGCGGCATCGACGCGCGCGGCCCGTATCCGGCCGACACCCTGTTCCAGCCCAAGTACCTGCAGGACGCCGACTGCGTGCTGGCCATGTACCACGACCAGGGCTTGCCGGTGCTGAAGTACGCCACCTTCGGCCACGGCGTCAACATCACCCTCGGCCTGCCCCTGATCCGCACTTCGGTCGACCATGGCACCGCGCTCGACCTGGCCGCGCAAGGCGTCGGCCGCGCCGACTGGTCCAGCATGCAGACGGCGCTGCAGGCGGCGCTGCAGATGGTGCAGGCCAGCCAATAAGAAAGAAGAACATGAAACACATCGCCCGCAAACGCTTCGGCCAGAACTTCCTGCAGGACGACCGCGTCCTTGGCAACATCATCGACGCCATCGACCCGCGTCCCGGCGACACCATGGTGGAAATCGGCCCCGGGCTGGCCGCCATGACCGACCTGCTGCTCAAATCCCTGCCGCACATGCACGTGGTGGAACTGGACCGCGACCTGGTGGCGCGCCTGGAGCAGCGCTATCCGCGCGAGAAGCTCACCATCCACGCCGGCGACGCCCTGAAGTTCGACTTCGGCTACATCCCGGTGCCGGAAGGGAAAAAGCTGCGCGTGGTGGGCAACCTGCCCTACAACATTTCCTCGCCCCTGCTGTTCCACCTGGCCGAGTTTGCGCCACTGGTGCAGGACCAGCACTTCATGCTGCAAAAGGAAGTGGTCGAGCGCATGGTGGCGGAACCGGGCACCAAGGCCTACAGCCGGCTGTCGGTGATGCTGCAATGGCGCTACCGGATGGACATGCTGTTCATCGTGCCGCCCGACGCCTTCGACCCGCCGCCCAAAGTCGACTCGGCCATCGTGCGCATGGTCCCGATCGCCCAGCCGCTGGCCTGCGACGCCGCGCGCCTGGAAGCGGTGGTGCAGAAAGCCTTCTCCCAGCGCCGCAAGGTGATCCGCAACTGCGTGGCCGGCATGTTCACCGAAGCGCAGGTGGTGGTCGCCGGCATCAACCCGCATGACCGCCCGGAAGCCGTGCCGGTCGAGTCCTACGTCGCCCTCGCCAACCTGCCTGTTTAA
>CAMLRG010000308.1 GCA_946482335.1 uncultured Duganella sp.
AGCAGCGACGTGCACTGGATGCTGGACTGCGATAGTGGCCAGCTGCTGTACGTCAGCCCGTCCGCCGAACGCCTGTTCGGCTACATGCCCGAGCGCGCCCAGCAAGTCGCAGCGCACTTGATGGCCGAGCTGCCCGAGCGGTTGGAAGCCTACACTTCCGGCGACACGACGCGCCGCCACACCGTGCGCGATACTGAAATGCCGGGCCGCGATGGCGTGCTGATCCCGGTCGAAGTGGAGTCGACCCTGGTGCCGGACGTCCATAGCGGCGTGTTGCGCCTGGTCGGGACGGTGCGCGATATCCGCGAACGGGTGGAACGCGAGCGCCAGCAAAAGAAGTTCGCGTCGATGGTGTCGCATGAATTCCGCACGCCGCTGTCGACCATTGACGGCGCCATCCAGCGCCTGGAAATGACGTCGCAAAATGCCGACGACAACACCAAAAAGCGCTACCGCAAGATCCAGACGTCGGTCGACCGCTTGCTGGAATTGATCAACGAATACCTGAGCCCTGAGCGCCTGGCCAGCATTGGCCGCAAGCGCCAGCCCGACGAAATCTCGCCGGAAGCCTTGCTGGAAACGGCGGCCGAGCATGCCCGCCAGCGCCGCACCGCCATCACCGTGCGCGCCGACAACTTGCCCCAATGGGTGCGCTGCGACCCCCAAGGCATGCGGCTGTGTCTGGACATCCTATTAGACAATGCCCTCAAGTACACAAAAGACAACGTTGCGATAGAATTACAAGGGAGGAAGGCAGGCGAAGGCGGGATCGAACTTCTCGTGATCGATCGCGGCGACCATGTTCCGGATGATGAGCTAGGCAAACTCTTCGACAAGGGTTACCGAGGCAAGGCTGCCGCTGGGCAAGCCGGTTCCGGCCTCGGCTTGTATATGGCCAAAAATGTTGTAGAGGTCCACGGCGGCACGCTGTCTGTGGAAAATTTGCCTGAAAGCGGCAAGAAATTTCGGATTTGGCTTCCGGTCGCGGCTTAAGGGTTGCGCAGGCCGTGACCAATGGTGATAATTCTCTGACGCAAGCCCCAGCCCCGGCTTGCGATTGGAATGGAAAATGGCGCATCAATGACGCAAATACTGATTGTGGAAGACAACCTGGAATACGCCGAAGAGATGGCGGACTTCCTGGCTGAGCTCGGCCATATTGTTCACACCACGAATAACGCCCAGGAAATGTGGTCCGCCCTGAGCCAGGGGACGATTGGCGTGGTGGTGCTCGATCTCGGCCTGCCAGATGAAGACGGGTTCAATGTCATCCCCAAATTGCGCCAGCTGTATCCGCAGATCGGCCTGCTCGTGCTGACTGGCCGCGTGGCTTTCGATTCCCGCATCATGGGCCTGCGCCTGGGCGCCGACCATTACCTGACCAAGCCCATCAAATTCCCGGAATTGGCCGCCCATATCGAGGCGTTGGACCGCCGCGTCGGTCCGCAGGAAGCGATTCCGGTGCCAAGCAAGTGGACCTTGAAAGTTTCGGCACGCCAGCTGGAACTGCAGGGCCAGGCCATTACCCTGACCGAGAAAGAGTGCAATTTCCTGCACTTGTTGACCATCAACACCCGTCCGGTCCCGCGCCAGGTCATCGTGGCCGGCATCGGCGGCGACGATCCGGATGCCGGCCGCCGCGTCGACATGTTGGTGTATCGTTTACGCAAAAAAGCGCGCAGCGGCCTGGGCCAGGATTTGCCCCTGCGTTCGGCCTATGGCGAGGGCTACAGCCTGTCCGCCAGCTTCAATCTGTCTTAATAGGGACAGAGTCAAGCGAACTGGGTAGAATCGGGTTTTCCCGATCCTACCCTTTTTGCATTTATGGCCCGTCTGCCCCGCCTCGTCGTTCCCAACCAGCCCCATTACATCATCCAGCGTGGCCTGAACGGCCAGGAAGTGTTCCTGGATGCTGAAGATTTCAGCAGCTTCATTGCCTGGATGCGCGCCGCCGCCCGCCAATACAAGGTGGCGGTGCATGTCTACACCCTGTTGCCGGGGGAATTGCACCTGCTGGCCTCTCCCAGTGATGAAGAGGGCTTGGGCGGCATGATGCAATGGATCGGGCGGCACTATGTCCCTTATTTCAACCAGAAGTACGGCCGCGCGGGGACTTTATGGCAAGGGCGCTATAAAACCTCGGTGATCGAGGCGGAGCGCTATTTCGTTCCTTGTTCTAAATACATCGAATCCGCCGCGGTGCGGGCGCGGCTGGCCGAAGGGCCGGAGCATTATCAGTGGTCGAGCTATGCGCACCATGCCGGCATCCGGCAGGATGGGGCGGTCAATGACCATCCGATTTACTGGGCGTTGGGCAATACGCCATTCCAGCGTGAGGCGGCTTATATCGAGTTGGCGGCGCAGGGGCTGAGCGGGGTGGAGACACGGGCGATTGAAGGCGCGGCGCTGAAAGGCTGGCCGCTGGGCAGCGACAAATGGAAGGCCGAGCTGGAGCGGCGCATGAAGCGGCAGGTGCTGCCGGCGAAGCGGGGGCGGCCGGCTAAACCCAAGGCTTAAACCGCAAGGAAGGGCTCAGGCCCTGAGGGCCTGACCCCGGTTTACCGGTTTTGCCGATACTCTCAGCGAAAATACGCTCCCAGCCATTACTCTGTCCCCAATTAAATTTTCCAGCGACTGTCGCCGAATTAATTCGACTCCGACCCTAATTGTTTTTCTTGCGCGAATTTGTGCACTGCATTACTCTGGATTTTCGTGACCAAAAATTCAGCGGAGAATCGCATGCAAGCGCAAGGTTTGTACAACCCAGCCAATGAACACGACGCCTGTGGCGTCGGTTTCGTCGCCCACATCAAAGGCAACAAGAGCCACTCGATCGTCGAACAGGGTTTGATGATCCTGAAGAACATCGACCACCGCGGCGCCGTGGGTGCCGACAAGCTGATGGGCGATGGCGCCGGCATCCTGATCCAGATTCCGGACCAGTTTTACCGCGACGAAATGGCCAAGCAAGGCGTCGAACTGCCGCCGCCCGGCGAATACGGCGTCGGCATGGTCTTCCTGCCGAAGGAAAACGCTTCCCGCATCGCCTGCGAACAGGAAATCGAACGCGCCGTGCGCATCGAAGGCCAGGTCGTGCTGGGCTGGCGTAACGTGCCGGTCGACACCGACATGCCGATGTCGCCGCGCGTCCGCGAAAAAGAGCCGGTCATCCGCCAGATCTTCATCGGCCGCGGCCAGGACGTGATGGTGACCGACGCGCTGGAACGCAAGCTGTACGTCATCCGCAAATCGTCCGGCCACGCGATCCAGGCGCTGAAACTCATCCACGGCAAGGAATTCTTCGTGCCATCGATGTCGGCCCGTACCGTGGTGTACAAAGGCTTGCTGCTGGCCGACCAGGTCGGCGTGTACTACAAGGACTTGCAGGATCCGCGCTGCATTTCCGCGCTGGCGCTGGTGCACCAGCGTTTCTCGACCAATACCTTCCCTGAATGGCCGCTGGCCCACCCATACCGCCTGATTGCGCACAACGGCGAGATCAACACCGTGAAGGGCAACTTCAACTGGATGCGCGCCCGCGAAGGCGTGATGAAGTCCGCCGTGCTGGGCGACGACCTGCAGAAACTGTTCCCGCTGATCTATGAAGGCCAGTCCGACACCGCCTGCTTCGACAACGCGCTGGAACTGCTGCTGATGGCAGGCTACCCGCTGGCCCAGGCCATGATGATGATGATCCCGGAAGCGTGGGAAAACCATACGCTGATGGACGACAACCGCAAGGCTTTCTACGAATACTACGCATCGATGATGGAACCATGGGACGGCCCGGCCGCCATGGCCTTCACCGACGGCCGCTACATCGGCGGCACCCTGGACCGCAATGGCCTGCGCCCTGCCCGCTACATCGTGACCGACGACGACCTGGTCGTGATGGCGTCCGAATCGGGCGTGCTGCCGATCCCTGAATCCAAGATCATCCAGAAATGGCGCCTGCAGCCGGGCAAGATGTTCCTGATCGACCTGGAAGCCGGCCGCATCATCGACGACAAGGAACTGAAGGACACCTACGCCAACGCCAAGCCATACAAGGCCTGGATCAACGCCGTCCGCATCAAGCTGGGCGAGCTGAAGATGAGCGAAAGCCAGACCGCCGGCAATGTGGCCAAATACGGCCCGGCCTCCGGCGAAAAGCAGACCGCTTCCCTGCTGGACCGCCAGCAGGTCTTCGGCTACACCCAGGAAGACATGCGCTTCATCCTGGCGCCGATGGCGACCGCCGGCGAGGAAGCCGTCGGCTCCATGGGTAACGACTCGCCGCTGGCCGTCACCTCCAACAAGCTGAAGCCGCTGTACAACTACTTCAAGCAGCTGTTCGC
>CAMLRG010000309.1 GCA_946482335.1 uncultured Duganella sp.
GGCGGATCGGTGTTTGCGCAAGCCGATCCGGACGCCTATCGCTGGCCGGAACTGCTGGAAGGCGCCGCCTGGCTGCACGTGTCGGGCGTATCGCCGGCCACCGGCGAATGCGGCGCGCGGGCCACGCTGGCAGCCATGCAAGCGGCGCGTTCCCTGGGCGTCAAGGTCTCCTTCGACGGCAACTACCGGACATCCCTGTGGGCGCAGCAAGGCAGCGACGGCGCGCACGTCTTGCATGAGCTGCTGGGCCTCGCCGACCTGGCCTTCGCCGACCAGCGCGATTTTGCGCTGGTGCTGCGGCGCCCCGAGCTGGCGCAATGCTCCCGCGCCGAGGCTATGGCGGCGGCATTCGCGGCATTCCCCCATTTGTCCATGGCGGCGGCGACGATCCGCAGGCAGCTTGCCAACGACCACCACCAGCTGGGCGCGACGCTGCATACCCGCGCCGGGGAACTGCACGGGCGCGAATACGCATTGCAGGGCATTGTCGACCGCATTGGTACCGGCGACGCTTTCGCCGCCGGCATCCTGCACGGCCTGGCGCGCGGCTGGGGCGAGGACCGGATCCTCGACTTCGGGCTCGCGGCGGCCGTGGTCAAACATTCCATCGCCGGCGATTTCAACCTGGCCAGCGAGGCGCAGGTCGAAGCGGCGCGTGCCGGAAACCTCGACGTGCGGCGCTGAAGCCGGCCCACCCCAGCCTACTGCAATGCCGACGCCTGGCGGTCCTGGATCGATTGCAGCAAGGTGCTGCGGGCGGAGCCCAGGTGCGTGCGCATGGCGGCAAGTGCCGACTCGATGTCGCCCCGTTCGAGCGCGCGTAGGATGGCCAGGTGCTCGTGCGCGGCGTACTGGTTGCGCGCCTGCTCGGAACGCTTGTCCCATTGGTAATGATAGTGGAACACCAGGGAAACGATGTCGTAGAAGCCCTGCGCGAAGCGGTTGTTCAACAGGCCGATCAGGAAAGTGTGGAATTCGCGGTCGAGCGCGGGAAAATCGCGGTGGCGGGCCGGCATCACGGATCCCAGCGCCTCATGCCGCGCGATCAGCTGGCTGACGGCCGCATGGGCCGGATCGCCGGCCGGCAGCCCGCCGAAGCGCTCGATGGCGGCCAGCTCGAACATCTGGCGCACTTCGGCCACCTCCAGCGCAAAGGCGCGGTCGAATGCGCACAGGCGCCAGCCGCCATGCATCTTTTTCCGGATCAGCCCAAAGCGCGAGAATTCGATCAGGAATTCGCGCACGGTGATGGTGCTGACCCCGGCAGCGCGCGACAAATCGACTTCGGTGAATTCCGCACCGGGCGGCAGGTCGCCCTGGTAAATCAGCTCCATCAGCACTTGCCGCACCCGGTCCGCGCCGCTTTGCAGGTCGGCCACGGCGAAATAGTCTTCCGGCACCGGCTTGCGCAGCAGGCGGCGTTCCTTCAGGCTGCCGATCAGCCCACGCTCATGGAAATATGCCAGCGCACTGCGCACCGAGGTGCGGCTGCCCTCCCCCAGCTCGGCCATCCGGTGCTCCGTCGGCAGTGCGTCGCCGACGGCGACCGCCGCAGCGATGTGGTCGAGCAGCAGGTTGGCGCTGCGTTTGAAGACGGTAGGAGAACGGGCCATTGAAGTGCGGTGACTGTGGACGGACGGCTGCCATTTTACAATGGCGCCAGGCCGTTGCCGGACAAAGCCCGATGCACACGCGCCAGATGGGCGCGCATGGCCTGGCGCGCACCGCTTTCGTCGCGCGCGGCGATGGCGCTGAAGATGGCCCGGTGGTCGGCCAGGGTGGCCGCGCCCAGCGCCTCGGGCCGGTAATGCTGCTTGAGGCGGTGCGCCATGTCGCCGCGCTGGTCCCACAGGTATTCCACCACGCTCACCAGCGCCGCATTGCCGGCCGCGCGCGCCAGCGCCAGGTGGAAATTGCGGTCCGCCTGGTCGTGGCTGGCCGGGTCGTCGTAGCTGCGTTCCATTTCCGTCAGCGCGGCCAGGATCGCATCCAGCGCCGCGTCGCTCGCGTTGCGGGCGGCTTTCGCCGCCACCTCGGCTTCGACCATGCGCCGCGCCGACAGTACCTCGAACGGCCCGGGGCCCGCCTCCGGCGCCGCGGCGGCGCAAGCATGGCGGTCGACCACATAGATGCCGGATCCGCTGCGCACCTCGATCACGCCGCCGATCTCCAGCGCCACCAGGGCTTCGCGCAGCGACGCGCGGCTGACGCTCAGCCGGGCCGCCAGCTCACGCTCGGCCGGCAGCCGGTCGCCGCTCTCGAAACCTTCCTGGCGGATCAGTTCCTGGATGCGCTCCGCCACCAGGCGGTACATGCGCATTTCGGATTTGACGGCATCATTCGGCATCAGGCGGCTCCCGGCAAGTCCATGCGGTAAAAGCGCTGGGCGTTCAAGCCGAACACGGCTTGCCGCTGGGCTTCGTCCAGGTGCGCCAGCAACTGCTCGCTGGCCGCGACCCAAGCATCGTAGCCGGCCGCCAGGGTGAGCACCGGCCAATCGCTGCCCCATATCACCCGTTCCGGGCCGAACGCCTGCAGTACCTGCTGCGCATAGGGCCGCAGCTGGCCGACCGTCCAGCCGGGCCCGGCCTCGGTCACCATGCCGGACAGCTTGCATTGCACCTGCGGCTCGGCGGCCAGTTGCGCCATGTGCCGCAGCCACTGCGCATCGGGCTGTCCCTGCATGACCGGCTTGGCCAAGTGGTCGATCACGATCGGCAATTGCGGGAAGCGGCGCGCGAACGCCAGCAATGCCGGCAGGTGGCGCGGCAACACCAGGGCATCGAATACCAGGCCATGGCGCAGCATGGCCGCCACTGCGGGGGCCAGGGCCGGGTCGTCGATCCATCCATCGTCGTCGAGGTCTTGCAGCATGGGGCGCAGCCCACGCAGTTTGGGGTGCGCCGCCAGTGCAGCGATGCGCTGCGGCGCGTCGTGCGCTTTCAGGTCGGTCCAGCCCACCACCGCGCAGATGAAGCTGTAGCGGTCCGACAGGTCCAGCAGGTAGCGGGTGTCGTCTTCGTTCGGCATCGATTGCACCAGCACGGTGGCGGCCACGCCATTCCGGTGCAGGTCCGCCCCCAGGTCTTCGGGATAGAAGTCGCGGTAGATCGCCGCAAGTTGCGGCGGCGGCCAGGCGCCCATGCGTTCGGACAGACGCCAGAAGTGCTGGTGGGCGTCGATGCGCATCATGCTCCCGCGCCCCGCGCCAATGCCGCGCGCAAGCGCGTCTGCGGCAGGTCCAGCCCCAGTTCGGCCGCCAGGGCCAGCGCGGGCTGCAGGCGGCGGCGCTTCTTTTCCTCATGGTTCTGCGCAATATCGGCCAGGCGGTGCTCGAGGAAAGGATTGTTGAAGCGGTCCCTGACCGCCGCCAGGTAGCCGCGGCTCGCGTCGCGCTCGCCCAGGGCCTCGAACAGCGGCAGCACTTCCTCCTCCCAGACCGCTTCCAGCTCGGCACACAGGGCCGGCTCGGCCATCGCTTGCTTCACCGTTTCATCGGCCGCACGCGCATCGGCAAGCCATTGTTCGGCCAGGAAGGTATGGCCCAAGTTCAGCATCAGCAGCTTGCGCCGCTCATATGGCGCCAGCTGCGCGGTCACCACGATCTGCGGATGCGTGCATGGCAGCACCATGCCGGGCTGCGCCTCGATCGCCCACAGGGCATACGGTTCGGCCACCGCGCCGGCCGGCTCCAGCGCCTGCGACACGATGCGGTCGACCAGGGAATTGACCCACACGCAGGAGCGCTCCAGCCAGGCCAGGAAAGCATCGTCCATGCCCCAGCTGCGCGCCAGCCCGGCCACCACCGCGCGCAGCACGCTGCCGTTATTGGCCACCAGTTCACAGGGCATCAGCGTAAGCCGCGCCGCGCCGCGCCGGTAGCGCGCGTACAGCAGCACCAGCAGCTTGGCCGGGAAGCTGCGCGGCACCTCGCCGTTCTCCAGCAGCCGCGCATCGTCGGATGGGTCCAGTTCATAGCCACGGTCCCCCGTGTTCGACACGACCACCTGGGCAGCGATGGCCGCTTGCACCACCTGCGGCCAGTCCTCGCTGGCCCGCAACGCATTGGCGATCGACCCGACCTGCAGCTCGCGCTGGTATGGCGCGCCATCCTGCCAGCCGCGGATGACGATGGGATAACGGCCGCCGTGCCGCAGCGCCGCCACCCGCCGCGCGCTCTCGGCGCTGCCGGTGGTCTGCACCATGGTGACGGGGCCCAGCGCATGGCCGCTTTCCAGCGCTTCGCTGACGAACAGGTCGACGTGCGCCTGCAGGAAACGGCTGGTGCC
>CAMLRG010000310.1 GCA_946482335.1 uncultured Duganella sp.
GGCGCATGCTGAAGAATTTCAGGGCACGCTGCAGGCCGGGGTTGGCGGCGATGGCGGCCATTTCGGCGGCCGTCGGGGCGGCGCCGGGCGGCGGGATGGTGACCAGCTGGCCCAGCTCTTCGGCGGCCAGGATGCCGTAATAACCGGACTGGTCGGCGATGCTGCGGTAGGCGGCCAGCACTTCCGGCGTATTGTGGCCCGCTTCGGCGGCCTGCGCGCGCGCGTTCCAGTATATCCAGGTCGGATCCTTGCGCAGCTGCGGCGGCATGGAAGCAATGGTGTCCTTCACCAGTTCCCAGTTGCGCTCGCGCAGGGCGATGCGGGCCTTCCACTGCTTTTGCTCATTGCTCAGCGGCGCGCCTTCCGACCTGGCCCAGTAGCTGGAGGTTTCGGGTGCCAGCGAATAGGACGAGACCAGGGCCAGGTTGGCCCAGCCGATGGCGCGCTCCTGCGGCGTCAGTTTGGGCAAGGCTTTTTCCAGCGCCATCTTCGCCAGCTTCATGCTGGTGCGGGCGCCGCGGCCCACCGCCACCAGGAAGGTTTCATGGTCGGCGCGCGTAACGCCGGGGCCTTTGGCCAGGGCCAGGGTCGGCAAGTCCACCGCCTGCCCCATCTTCTTGTCCGAACCGTTCAACAGGATGACGGCGCGCTTGGCCGGACCGGTGGCATTGGTCTCGCCCGCCAGCCGCACCTGGGTCCACAAGTCTTCCTGCGTGAACTGGCCGGTCTGCGCCAGCGAGGCGATCAGGGCGCCGCAGCCTTCGCCGTAATACGGCGGATAGACCAGCAGGGCGCGCGCCTCGACCGCCACGTCCTGGCCCTTGGTCACGCGCGACAGCAGGTTATAGCACTTGACCTGGGTATCGTCCTGCAGCACGAATTGCGGAAACTGTTCGTCGAACGTGGTCCATTCACGCTTGCGGCCCAGTTCCAGCAGCCAATCGTTGCGCATGCGGTCGGCGATCGCGCTGCCCTCGTATTTCTTGAGGAAGGCGCGTACCTCGGCATTGGCCACGTCCTTGAAACGGGCCTTCAGGCGGTAATAATCAACGTAGGAGGGAATCGAGTAATCGGCCAGGCGGGCTGCGTAGAACTCCGCCTTGGCGGCATCGTCGCGCCGTACCGAATCGCGCAGCAACAGGAAGGCATCGTCTTCCTTGCGGCTGTCGCTTGCGTTATCCTGCGCGCAGGCCAGTGGCGAGGCGGCGCATGCTGCGACCATCAGTGCGCCGGCTATCCATTTCGAGGTGGAAATCAATGTACGACTCTCAAGGTAATTCACGATATGACCAGCCCAGGTAGGATACCACGCAAAGACGAAGGCCAGCCAGCCTTGGGCAAGGCCGACTTGCGCAAGCGGATGCTGGCGGCGCGCCGGGCCATCCCGGCGGAAACAAGGGCGCAATGGGACCGGGAAATTGGTGCCAAGGTGGTCCACTGGTGGCGTGAATCCGGTGTCGGCACGGTGGGTGTGTACTGGCCGTTGAAGGATGAACCGAACTTGCACGCCTGTTATGCGGCGCTGGCGGAGCTGGGGGTGAAGCTGTTGCTGCCGGTGGTGGTGGAAAAACATGCGCCGCTGGCGTTCGCGGAGTGGACTATTGGCGAGCCGATGGTGAAGGATGCGATGGGGGTGGCGGTGCCCGCCATGCTGCGGCTGGTGCGGGAATATCCGCCGGCTTTGCTGGTGCCTTGCCTGGGATATAACCGGCAGGGGTACCGGCTTGGGTATGGCGGCGGCTTCTACGACCGCACGCTGGCGCGCGAGCCGCGGCCGGCCACGGTCGGGGTGGCGTACCGCTGCCTGGCGACCGATTTCGGCTGCGATGGGCATGATGTTGCGCTGGACCGCATCATTACCGAGGATTGAAACCGGGCCTGCGGCGGCCGCGGACCGGTGCCTGACCCCGCGGGTCAGGCACCGCCGTTCCGGTTTTCTAGACCAGCCGGTTCCACAGCGCCGTGGTAGCCGCTGCCTGGTTCATCGAATAGAAATGCAGCCCCGGCGCGCCGCCGGCCAACAGCCGCTCGCACAGCGCCGACACCACATCCAGCCCGAAGGCCTTGATCGACGCCGAGTCGTCGCCGAAGGACGCCAGCTTGAGCCGCACCCAACGCGGGATCTCGGCACCGCACATATCCGAGAAGCGCATCAGCTGCGTATAGTTCGTGATCGGCATGATGCCCGCCACGATCGGCACGTCCACGCCCGCCTTCTGCGCCGCGTCGACGAAATGGAAATAAGCATCCGCGTTATAGAAATACTGCGTGATCGCCGCGTTGGCGCCCGCATTCACCTTGCGCACGAACGCTTGCATATCGTCCTGCGGCGAACGCGCCTGCGGATGCACTTCCGGATAGGCCGCCACTTCGATATGGAACCAATCGCCCGTTTCCGCGCGCACGAACTCCACCAGCTCATTGGCGTAACGGAACTCGCCCGCCATGCCGTAACCGGAAGGCAGGTCGCCGCGCAGCGCCACCAGGCGCTTGATGCCGTGCGATTTGTACTGCTGCAGGATGGCGCGGATCGATTCGCGCGTGCCGCCGATGCAGGACAGGTGCGGCGCGGCCTCTTCGCCTGCGGCCATGATTTCCAGCACGGTGTCCAGGGTACCCTGCTGGGTCGAGCCGCCGGCGCCGAAAGTCACGGAAAAATACTTGGGGTGCAGCTCGGACAGTTTGGCGCGCGTGGCGCGCAGCTTCTCCGCCCCTTCCGCCGTCTTCGGCGGGAAAAATTCGATACTGAAATTATGGTTAGCCATCTTTGTCTTTCAACAGAAGGGTAGACAAGGCCCAGGAAATCACGCTGTACAGCAGCGCGCCGCCAACGGCTGACCAGAAGCTGTCGACGTGGAAGCCGTCCACCACTTTCGCCACCAGCCAGAACATGAAGCCGTTGATGACGAAGATGAACAGGCCAAGCGACAGCACCGTGACGGGCAATGTCAGCAGCAGCAGCAGCGGGCGCACCAGGGTGTTGACCAGGCCAAGCAGGAGGGCAGCAACCAAAGCGGCGCCGACGCTTGTGACATCGACGGAATGCATCAGGTAAGGCACCGCGAACAGCGCGGCGGCATTGATTATCCAGGTGAGGACCAAACGCATGGGTTCTTTCTCGCTTCATTGCAACCGGTAAACCGGTGTCTGACCCGCAGGGTCAGACACCTGATACGCGGCGGTTGCGGGTCAGGTACTGGTTTACCGGTTTTAGTAACGGTAGTGCTCAGGCTTGTACGGGCCTTCAACTTTCACATTGATGTACGCCGCCTGCTCTTCGGTCAGGGTGGTCAGCTGCGCATTCAGCTTCTTCAGCTGCAGGCGGGCCACCTTTTCGTCCAGGTGCTTCGGCAGGGTGTACACGCCGACCGGGTAAGCCTTGGTATTGGCGAACAGCTCGATCTGCGCAATGGTCTGGTTGGCGAACGACGACGACATCACATACGACGGGTGGCCGGTGCCGCAGCCCAGGTTCACCAGGCGGCCTTCGGCCAGCAGGATGATGCGCTTACCGTCCGGGAAGATCACATGGTCCACTTGCGGCTTGATGTTTTCCCACTGGTATTTCTTCAGCGAGGCGACGTCGATCTCGTTGTCGAAGTGGCCGATATTGCAGACGATGGCCTGGTCCTTCATCTTCAGCATGTGCTGTTCGGTCAGGATGTGGTAGTTGCCGGTGCAGGTGACGAAAATGTCGCCGTGCTCGCAGGCATAATCCATGGTCACCACGCGGTAGCCTTCCATTGCCGCCTGCAGGGCGCAGATCGGGTCGATCTCGGTGACCCACACTTGCGCCGACAGGGCGCGCATCGCTTGCGCCGAACCCTTGCCCACGTCGCCGTAGCCGGCGATGACGGCGATCTTGCCGGCCACCATCACGTCGGTGGCGCGCTTGATGCCGTCCACCAGCGATTCGCGGCAGCCGTACAGGTTGTCGAACTTGGACTTGGTGACGGAGTCGTTCACGTTGATAGCAGGGAAGGCCAGCTTGCCTTCCTTGTGCATCTGGTACAGGCGATGTACGCCGGTGGTGGTTTCTTCGGTCACGCCCAGGATGTGCGGCAGGCGCTTGGAGTACCAGGTCGCATCCTTGGCCAGGTGGGCCTTGATCGAGTTGAACAGGCAGATTTCCTCTTCCGAGCCTGGCTTGTCCAGTACCGAGATGTCTTTCTCGGCACGGGCGCCCAGGTGCAGCAGCAGGGTGGCATCGCCGCCGTCGTCCAGGATCATGTTGGAGTACACGCCTTCGCCCGGCCATTCGA
>CAMLRG010000311.1 GCA_946482335.1 uncultured Duganella sp.
TGATCCCCAGGTCGACCCGGCCGCCGCCGCTGGCGCAGGATTCAATCTCCAGCGCCGGATGGCGGCGGCGCAGCTCGCCCAGTAAGCGGTACAGGTTGTTCACATATTCGACGTACAGCTTTTGCTGCTCGTCGGGCGCCTTCTCCGGCCAGCCCGGTTCCGACCAGGCCCGGTTATGGTCCCACTTGAGGTAGGCGATATTGTGGGTGGAAAGCAGCTCGTCCAGCACCTTCAGCAAATGCTGGTAGACATCCTTGCGCGCCAGGTTGAGCACGAGCTGGTTGCGTGCCTCCGAGCGCTGCCGGCCGGGGAAATGGATCACCCAGTCGGGATGGGCGCGATACAGGTCGCTGTCCGGGTTCACCATCTCCGGTTCCACCCACAGGCCGAATTGCATGCCCAACCCATTCACGTGCTTGACCAGGGGACCCAGGCCGTTCGGGAATTTCTTGCGGTTGACCACCCAATCCCCGAGGCCGGTCTTGTCGCTGTTGCGCGCGCCAAACCAGCCATCGTCGACCACGAAGCGTTCGACACCGATGCGGGCTGCCTGCTCCGCCAGCGCCATTTGCCCGGCCTCGGTGACGTCGAAGTTGGTCGCCTCCCAAGAGTTGTACAGCACGGGGCGCAGACGCGGCGTTGGCGCGTGCGGCAGCATCCGTTCGCGCTGGTAGCGGTGGAACAGGCGCGATGCGCCGCCAAAGCCCTGGTCCGAGAAGCCGGCGTGGAAGATGGGCGAGGCCAGGCTTTCGCCCGGCTTGAGGCGGTAATTGAAGTCGAAAGGATTGTAGCCGGCGGTGGCGTGCACGCCTCCCATGGCATCCATTTCGACGCAGATGCGCCAGGAACCGCTCCAGCCCAGGGCGCCGAACCAGACCGGCCCCGCCTCCTCGCCGGTGGTCTGGCGGCTCAGCGCGATCCAAGGATTGGCCTGGTGCGAAGTGACGCCCTTGCGACTCTCGAGCACGAAGGTGCCAGGAGTGACGGCACGCGTCTGGAGCAGGAATTCGCCGGCCCAGCGGCCTGTCAGGAAGGAAAGCTGGTAATCGTCGCTGTACGGCAGGTTCAGGCAGGCGGCGGCCATCTGGTCGACCTGGATCCAGCTGCCGGTGCGGTTTTCCACCACGGCCGAGCGGGCCAGGATGCCGGTCGCCTCATCCATCCCATATGTCAGCGCCACCTGGACGGCGCGCTGCGCGTCCTTCAGCCGCACGGTGAGGCGGCCGTCCTGCGCCTCATGGCCGGCATAGCGCAGGTCGAGGTCGCGCACGCCGTCGGGGAATCGCACCTTGAGCGCCGGCTCGGTGGTCAAGCCGCCGCCAAAGCCCGCGAATTCATACGGCGTCAGGGAAACCGGCTGTTCGTTCGACGAGTTCTCGGGAACGATGACCGGCGCCGGCAGCTTGTCGCCCGTGGCCAGGGCCGGGCCCCAGTACAGCGATTGCAGCTGGCCTTGCGCGTTCACGCCAAAGGCATAGGTACTGCCGCCGCCATCGAGGCGGAACACTTTCGCCGCCTCGTCCACCATGGCGCGCGCCCGCGCCATTCCACCCCACGACATGCCCGCCATGCCGCCCAACAGCCCGAGCATGACCTTGCGCCTGGTTTCATTCGTCCCCGTCATCCGTTCCTCTCCCATCGATGGTGTCGGCACAGCTTAACAAGGATGCCCAGCGCTATATCAACGCTATATCAGCACGGATTAGATCTTTGCAAATTCGAAATATCACTACTTGGCATTCTGTGCAAAATTGCACAACGTGAGTGCACCCCTGTCAGTTTCGCACAGTTGGCAAAACATGCACACTCGTCGGCATAACAAACCTGAGGAGACTTTGATGCATGTGTCGAAACACAATTTCATGCTGCGCCGCTCCGTCGCGGCGGTGATGATGACCCTTCCCGCCCTGTATGCCGCCCCTGCCCTGGCGCAATCCGCCGGCGGTGAAAAGGCCGAAGGCGAAATCGACAAAGTCATCGTGACGGCACGCAAGCGGGAGGAATTGATCCAGGACGTGCCGGGCGCCGTGACCGCGCTGTCCGGCGCGCAGCTGGAAAAGAAGGCGCTGCCCGACATCACCGCATTGTCAGATATCGTCCCCAATACCACGCTCAAAGCCTCGCGCGGCACCAATACCACGCTGACCGCCTTCATCCGCGGCATCGGCCAGCAAGACCCCGTGGCCGGCTATGAACAAGGTGTCGGCATTTACCTGGACGACGTCTACCTGGCCCGTCCGCAAGGCGCGCTGACCGACATCTACGACCTGGAACGCATCGAAGTCCTGCGCGGCCCGCAAGGCACGCTGTACGGCCGCAACACCATCGGCGGCGCGGTCAAGTACGTGACGCGCAAGCTGTCGCCTAACCCGACGTTTGAAATCAAGGGTGCGCTCGGCAATTACAGCCAGCGCGACCTGGTATTGAAAGGCAGCACGCCGATCAGCGACATCCTGCGCATCGGCGCCACCGTCGGCACCTTCAACCGCGACGGCTTCGGCAAGAACGTGCTGAACGGCCGCGAAAACTACAACAAGGATGTCGGCGCTGCGCGCATCAGCGCCGAACTGGTGCCGAACAGCGACCTGTTCATCCGCCTGGCGGCCGACTATACCAAGGATGACTCCGAGCCCAAGCAAGGTTACCGCCTAACGCCGGGACCGGCGCCGGCCAACCTGCAGCCGCTGCCGGGCGATTACGATACGCGCGCCAACCTGTACAAGGTGAATGGCCACGAACAGCAAGTGACCAACAAAGGCGCCTCGCTGACCATCGACTACAACATCACTCCTGAGGTCATGTTCAAGTCGGTGACCGCGCACCGCGAATCCAAATCCTACGCACCGATCGACTTCGACTCGCTGGATACGCCATTGTTCGAAGCCCCGGCCATTTACAGCGACAAACAGGACAGCCAGGAATTCCAGCTGACCTACACCGGCTCCAGGTGGCAAGGCGTGGCCGGCCTGTTCTACATGAAGACCAATGCCTTCAACGAATTCGATGTGCTGTACAACGCCGCCGGCGGCCTGTCGTTGCTGACGCGCGACGATATCGATTCCAAGACCTGGGCGATTTATGCGGACGCCAGCTACAGCGTTTCCGACACCTTCAACGTCAGCGTCGGCGGCCGCTGGACCGATGACGAGCGCGAAGCCGCCATCTACAAGCGCACCTACCTCGGCCTGGCCGGCTCCCCCAACCTGGGCAACCCGGCTGCCGTGGGCCTGGCGCCGAACACCGACATGAGCAAGGCCGACCTGCACCGCAAGGACAAGAAGTTCACGCCCAAGCTGGGCTTCGGCTGGAAGCTGTCGCGCGAACACAATGTTTACGGCACTTACCAGAGCGGCTTCAAGGGCGGCATGTACGATCCGCGCATGGACCTGAGCGGCACCGGCGGCCCGAACACCCCCGCTTCGCTGGAAAAACGCAAGGGCGTCAATCCGGAAGAAGTCGACTCGGTCGAACTGGGCTTGAAGTCCTCCCTGAATGGCGGCCGCCTGCAGACCAACGCCGCCGTGTTCTACACCGACTACAAGAATGTGCAGATTCCCGGCTCGATCCCGACCTACAATGCCCAAGGACAGGTGAGCGGCTTCGCCGGCACCCTGACCAACGCCGGCAAGGCCAAGATCAAGGGCCTGGAGCTGGAAGCGATCGCCCGCGTGACGGACGCCCTCAGCCTGAACGGCATGCTGAGCTACATCGACGCCGAGTACAAGGAATGGATGGTGGCCAGCGGCGCGACCCTGATCAACGTAGCGAAGAGCGCCGAGTTCCAGAATACGCCGAAGAAGTCGGCCAATATCGGTGCCACCTACGAATGGCCGCTCAACCTGTTCGGCCGCGGCGGCAGCATGAGCTTCAACAACAGCCTGTCGTACAAGGACAAGGTGTACCAGGCCGAGATCATCCGCCCCACCGGCGTCGCCTCGCTTGACGCCCTGGTGCCGCAGAACCTGATGCTGGCGCAAGGCGCCTTCACACTGTGGGATGCCGGCCTGGTATGGACCAGCGCCGACCGCAAGCTGCAGATCGGCCTGCACGGCCGCAACCTGACGGACAAGCGCTATAAGGTGGCCGGCTACGCCTTCGGCGGCTTCTTCAACACCGTCACCACCTACTACGGCGACCCGCGCACCTACAAGCTCACCGCTTCGTACAAGTTCTGACGACGGAAATCAGGCAGAAAAAAAATGGGGGACGTACCCCCATTTTTCATTTGTGCGATACGAACAGGCCGGCGTGCGATTC
>CAMLRG010000312.1 GCA_946482335.1 uncultured Duganella sp.
GCCAGGGCCAGGCTGGTGAGGGCCATGCGGGCGTGGCGGATCATGGTCTCGCCATACAGCGTCGGCTCCATGCCGCGCGGCAGGCGCTCGAACAGCTTCACATCCAGCATGTCCTCGAGATCCTTGAGCTGCTTGGATGCGGCGGGCTGCGTCATGTGCAGTTCCTCCGCCGCGCGGTGGATGTTGCGGTGTTCATCAAGCGCGATCAGCAGCAGCAGTTGACGGGTTTTCAACCTCGCCTTCAGGAACCAGTTCGGATTCGGGGTAGTCATGCGGGGCATGATACCACCGCCGTTATCGACCAATAGATCGCGCTTCATTTGCAGCCCGGTGCCGGATTGGCTGCTGGGCCTTCCGCCGTTTGCGGGATGAAGGCGATGGTGCCGTCAGGGTTGTAGCGCAATTCCTCCACCGCGACGGAACGGCGGTATTCGCCGCCGGTCGGCAGCTTGTCGTTATGGTAGAAGATGTAGGATTTGCCGTTGAAATCGATCACCGCCTGGTGGATGGTCTTCACCACCTTGTTCATGTCCATGATCTTGCCGCGGAAAGTCCAGGGGCCGGTGGCGCTCGGCGCGGTGGCGTAGGCGGTCTCCTCCGGGAAGTTGCGCGAGTACGTCAGGTAGTAGGTGTTGTCGCGGCGGTGCACGTAGGCCGCTTCGGTGAAGTTGTCGATGCCCACGGTATGGATCGGGCCATCGAGTTCGATCATGTTCGGTTTCAGCTTGGCGTACTTCAGCACGCGGTTGCCCCACCACAGGTAAGCCTGGCCATCCTTGTCGATGAAGACGGCGGGATCGATGTCATCCCAGGAAATGTCGCTTTCCCTGGTCATTTCGTTGGTGATCAGGGCGCTGCCGCGCGCGTCGACGAAGGGACCGGTCGGCTTGTCGGCGACCGCCACGCCGATGGCCTTGCCTGGCTTGGTGGCGTCGTGCTCCACCGGGGCGTAGAAGTAGTATTTGCCGTTGCGCTTGGTGACGTCCGCGGCCCAGGCGTCGGCCTTGGCCCATTTGAAGGTCTTCACGTTCAGCGGTACGCCGTGGTCGGTCCAGTTCTTCATGTCGCAGGAGGACAGCACGCGCCATTCGCGCATCAGGTAATCCTTGCCTTCCACCGGCGCTTCATCGCGGCCGACATACAGGTAGACGCGGTTGCCGTCGACCAGGGCGGAGGGGTCGGCGGTGAATATATCCTTGACCAGCGGATTTCCGGCGTAAGCCAGCCCGCCGGCGGCGGCCAGGGCCGCTGCCAGTACTGTCTTCTTGAACATGTAGTCTCCTTTAGTTTTTCTGTTTCCAGGCCAGCAGCCTTTGCAATGCGCAGAACGCGAACAGCAATACGCCGATGACGATCTTGGTCCACCACGAGCTGAGCGTGCCGTCGAACACGATCAGGGTCTGGATCGCGCCCAGCACCAGCACGCCCGTCAGCGCGCCGGCGATATAGCCGTAGCCGCCGGTCAGCAGGGTGCCGCCGATCACCACGGCGGCGATCGCATCGAGCTCGGTGCCCTGGGCGTGCAGGCCGTAGCCGGACAGCATGTAGAAGGCGAACAGCAGGCCGCCCACGGCGGCGCAGCCGCCGCTGATGGCGTACACGGCGACCTTGGTCGCGCCGACCGGCAGCCCCATCATGTGGGCCGACTGTTCGTTGCCGCCCACCGCGTACACGGCGCGGCCGAACGGGGTCAGGTGCGCCACCGCCATCGCCAGCGCCAGCAGCACCAGCGCGATCACCACGCCAGGCGAGACGAAGCCGTCGAAAACGGC
Source organism: uncultured Duganella sp. (assembly GCA_946482335.1). Next base: position 1,773 of record CAMLRG010000312.1, read on the forward strand.
GACCTGCGCCTGCGAAATCGCGACGAAGGCCGGGTCTTCGATCGGGATCGACTCCACGCTGATCAGGTAGCACAGGCCGCGCGCCAGGAACATGCCGCCCAGGGTGACGATGAACGGTTGCAGGCGGAAGAAGTGGATCATGGCGCCCATGCCGGCGCCGAACACGACGCCCATCAGCACTACCGCCACCATCACCAGGGCCGGCGGCCAGTGCGCCACGTGCAGCAGCCAGGCCGCGACCATGGTGCTGAGCGCCAGCACGGAACCGACCGACAGGTCGATGCCGCCGGACAGGATGACGAAACTCATGCCGACGGCGATCACCAGCAGGAAGGCATTGTCGATCAACAGGTTCAGCATCACCTGCAGCGACAGGAAGCCGGGATAGGCGACGCCGCCCGCCACCAGCAGGGCTAGCAGCAGGCCGAGCGTGACGAGGGAGGTGAAGTACGGTGCGCGGGTCATGCCTTGCTCCTTTGCGACAGGCAGACCGCGAACACGACCAGCGACTTGACGACGAGGTTGACTTCCGGCGGCACGCCGAGGGAATAGACGGTATAGGTGAGGGTCTGGATGATCAGGGCGCCGATCACGCTGCCGGCCAGGTTGAACTTGCCGCCTGCCAGCGAGGTGCCGCCGAGCGTGACGGCCAGGATGGCGTCCAGCTCCAGCAGCAGGCCGGCGTTGTTGGCGTCGGCGCTCTTGATGTTGGAGCTGATGATCAGGCCGGCCAGGCCGGCGCACACGGCGCAGAAGGCGTAACTGCCGAAGATCAGGGCACTGGCGCGGATCCCGGCCAGCCTTGCCGCGATCGGGTTGACGCCGACCGCCTGCGTGAACAGGCCGAGCGCAGTCTTGCGCATGGCCAGCGCGACTGCCGCCACCACGGCCAGCGCGACGTACAGCGCCACTGGCAGGCCAAGCAGGTAGCCGCTGCCCAGCACGAAGAAATCATCGCGGTAGACGGTGATGATCTGGCCATCGGTGACCAGCTGCGCCAGGCCGCGTCCCGCCACCATCAGCACCAGGGTGGCGACGATGGGCTGCAAGCCAAGGCCGGCGACCAGGAATCCGTTCCATACCCCGCACAGCAGGGCCGCGCCCAGCGCAGCGGCAAAGGCCAGCCACAGCGGCTGCTCGGCGGCGGCCATGGTGCAGGCGACGGCGGCGGCCAGCGCCACCACGGCGCCGACGGAAATGTCGATGCCGCGCATGGCGATGACGACGGTCATGCCGGTCGCGGCCAGCATCAGTGGCGCGGCGCGGTTCAGGATGTCGACCATGGCGCCGTACAGGTGGCCGTCTTTCACTTCCAGGTGGAAGAAGCCGGGCACGGCGAACAGGTTGATCAGCAACAGTACGGCCAAGGCGCCCAAAGGACGCGAGAGCGGATGGGCGAGCAAGCGGGTCCCCAAGGCCGGCGTGGCACCGGCGTTGCCCGGCGCGGCGGCGGTTGCGGTGGCCGATGCTGCGGCGCGCTGCGGGGAGGTAGCGGCGCCGTTGGCGGCGGTACGCGTCATGCTGCCTCCCCCGCGATGGCGTGCAGCACGGTGGTTTCATCCAGCTGCCCGCGCTGGTATTCGCCGCAGGCGGCGCGGTCGCGCATGACGATCATGCGGTCGCTGACGCGCAACACTTCCGGCAGCTCGGACGAGATAAACAGCAGCGACATGCCGCGCTTGCACAACGTAGTGACGTAATCCATGATTTCCTGCTTGGCGCGCACATCGATGCCGCGCGTTGGTTCGTCCAGGATCATCAAGCGCGGATCGGTGGCCAGCCAGCGCGCCAGCAACACCTTCTGCTGGTTACCGCCCGACAGCGTGCCGATCGGCGTCTCGATGCTGGCAGTCTTGATGCCCAGCGCCTTGACGTATTGTTCCGCCAGCTCGCGCTGGCGTTGCATTGGGATGGCGCGCAGCATGCCCTGCCGCGCCTGCAGCGCCAGGACCAGGTTTTCGCGTACCGACAGCGACAGCACCGCACCTTCCAGCTTGCGGTCCTCCGAGCAGAAGCCAATGCCGGCGGCAATGGCCTGGCGCGGATTGGCGAAGGTGCCATGCGCCTTGTCGCCGATCGAAATATCGCCCTTGTCGGCGCGGTCGGCGCCGAACAGCAGGCGCGCCAGCTCGGTGCGGCCGGCGCCCAGCAGGCCGGCCAGGCCGAGCACTTCACCCTGGCGCACCTGCATGTCGACCGGCTGCAGGATGCCCTTGCGTGCCAGCCCGCGGGTCGACAGCACGACGCGCGCAGCGGGAACCGCGGCCCCAGCGCCCGCGCCTTCGCCGGCAGCGGCATCCTCCGGCAACGGCTGGTCGTCAGCGGCCTCGGCCGGCTTGCCAATCATCTTGTTCACCAGCGCCAGCCGCGACAGCTCCGCGGCGGCATATTCGCCTTCGCGCTCGCCGTTGCGCATCACGGTGATGCGGTCGGAGATGGCGT
>CAMLRG010000313.1 GCA_946482335.1 uncultured Duganella sp.
GCATCGAGGGTGCCATGGTTGGCCGGATCGGTGACGTAATCCATGGCATCCATTTCCACCACGTTCAGGCGCTCGTCATTGCCGGGCAGTTTGAACATGGAATGGCAAATGCCGATCACCGAGGGGTTCAATTCGACCGTGGCGACGTGAGCGTCGGGGAAGGTCTTGTAGCAGAACTTGGTCAGCGCGCCAGTGCCCAGGCCCAGTTGGGTGATACAGCGCGGCGCGTCGTTCCACAGCATCCAGGCCATCATCTGCTGGGCATATTCCAGCTCCGGCCAGTCCGGCTTGCGGATGCGCATGGCGCCTTGCACCCATTCGGTACCGAAATGCAGGTAGCGCACGCCATCCAGTTCGGACAGGGTGACGGGGGCGAACCTGGGCTTGCGCACGGTCGGCTTGGCGGCTGCCTTGGACGGCGGGCGCAGCGACTCTTCCTTTTCGATGGATTTACGTTTGATCAGCATAGATCGGCATTATCCTTGCTTCCCAGCAAGCGCACAAATAAAAACTGCCGGCCATCGCTGACCGGCAGTGCAGGGGGAGAGGTGGCCTGCTTAATTATTCATCGGCTCGACATTCACGCGCAGGCGGATGCGCTGGCCCGGGTCGTAGCTCATGAAGTTGGTGTAAGTACGGCCGCGATAGTCGTACTCCACGTTGTAGCCGGTGGTGCGGGTTTCGTAGGAGTCGACCATGCGGCATTGCTTCACCGCCTGTTCCTGCACGGCGCCAGTAGCGTTCTGGTTGGCGGCGCGGTCGCCGATCATGGCGCCGGCAATGGCGCCGGCCGCGGTGGCGGCGGTTTTGCCGTGGCCGGAGCCAACCTGGCTGCCCACGGCGGCCCCGAGGATACCACCCAGGATACCGCCGCCGGCGCTGCGCTCGGCCGGCTGCTGGACCTGGACATACTCGGTGCGGCACTCCTGCCGCGGGCGGTTGATCTGCTCGGTCACCGGCGTGACGCGGGTGACGCGGCCGTAATCTTCAAAATCGGTGGCGTGCGCCAGCGGCAGGGCGCCAAGGCTCAGGGCAGCGAAAAACAGTTTAGTTTTGGCTTTCATTTTGTTTACCTCGTTTTCGATTTTTCGGCAGTTCGCTAAGGTCAGATCGGAATTGCACGACTAAATAGTAACGCCGGCGCCTTGTTCCTTGGGGGAAGTAAGGCAACAAAATGTAACCCCGTATTTTTGCGTTAATATGGTAAGTTTTTAACAAAACTTGCGTTAGGACTCACTTTCGGGTTGATTCATAGAGTACAACACGTTACCCTTATGGCGTGGAATCAGATTGACAGGGAGAAACGAAAGCTCCGGCCCCGGCGCATTGACCCGCCGATGGCTTGTAATCTATAGGTCGATTTGAGGGAAAGATGAGTTTGTTGATAACTGTGCCGCCTAATTTAGTCCAGTCTATTCGCGCCTTCCGCGTGGCAGAGCTGCAGGACGAGGCAGCGCGCCTGGGGCAGCACTTTTTGTATGCGCATTGCCATGCCGGCCTGACCAAGCAGCAAGTCCTGGGCATTATTGCCGAATCTTTCCACATCCCTAAACCGCACGCCAAGAATTTCGACGCCCTGCGGCTGACCCTGACCGATACCATGGACAAGGCGGGCCCGCAGCCAGGCTTCCTGATCGTGCTGGAACAATTGCCGAACACGCAGAAATTCGACCGCGAGGCGCGTGAGTGCCTGCTCGACGTCTTCCGCGATGCGGCCGATTACTGGGCCGAAAAGAAAGTTCCGTTCCGCGTCTTCTACTCCTTCGAGTAAGCCCCAAATTCCCCTTGCATGGAGTGCTGCGCCGCAGCATAATGTCGCGTTGGCTCGCCTGAGCAGGTACAATGGCGGCCATGAAAAACATCGTCATCCTCATTTCCGGACGCGGAAGCAATATGGAAGCGGTGGTCCGTGCAGCCCAGGCCGAACAATGGCCAGCGCGCATCGCCGCCGTCATCAGCAACAAGGCGGACGCCAAAGGCCTGGAATTTGCGGCCCAACATGGCATCCCGACCGCAGTGGTCAGCAACAAGGATTACCCGAGCCGCGAAGCATTCGATGCTGCGCTGCAGGAAGTCATTGACAGCTTCAAGCCAGACCTGGTGGTGCTGGCCGGCTTCATGCGCATCCTGACGCCGGGCTTCGTGGCCCACTACGAAAACCGCATGCTGAACATCCACCCATCGCTGCTGCCGCTGTTCCCTGGACTGCACACGCACGAGCAGGCGCTGGCCTCCGGCGAAACTACGCATGGCGCCACCGTGCACTTCGTGACCGCCGAACTGGACCACGGTCCGCTGGTGGACCAGGTGTCCGTGCCGGTCCTGCCGGGCGATACCGCCGAGGTGCTGGCGGCGCGCGTGCTGGAACAGGAATGGATCATGTACCCGCGCGCTATCCGCTGGTTCATCGAAGGCCGTTTGAAGGTCGAGGATGGCAAGGTCAATATTGACCGCACTTAATCAAGAAAGAACATAATGCGTTTGCCTCCATACGTCCTCACCAGCGCCGAAAACGTGCTGCGTGAAATCATGCGCTTCACCGCGCCGGCCGACACCACCCTGTCGCACTTCTTCAAATCGCACCCCAAGCTGGGCGGCCGCGAGCGCGGCGCCATTGCCGAAGCCGTGTACGCCGTGCTGCGCAACAAAGCCTTCTTCACCGATCGCGCCGAAGCCGGTTCCGGCGGTGCCACCATGCGCCGGCTGGTGCTGCTCGGGATGGCCGATGCGGTCGGCATCGATGCGCTGCCGGGCCTGTCGGAAGACGAGTCCGAATGGCTCAAGCGCCAGCTGGAAATCGACCGCTCGCTGCTGCACAAATCGATGCGCGCCAACATGCCCAAGTGGCTGTTCGACAAGCTGGTCGAGCAATACGGCGAAGACGAAACCCTGGCCCTGGCTGACGCCCTGAACACCCCGGCGCCGCTGGACTTGCGCGTCAACGCGATGAAGACCGACCGCGATGCCGTGATCGCCGAACTGGCCACCGCGCCCATCGCGGCCGAGCCGACCCCGTTCGCGCCGCTGGGCCTGCGCCTGAGGAAAAAGCCCGCGCTGCAAAACCTGCCGCTGTTCAAATCCGGCGCCATCGAAGTGCAGGATGAAGGCAGCCAGCTGCTGGCCCAGATCCTGGGCGCCAAGCGCGGCGAAATGGTGGTGGACTTTTGCGCCGGCGCCGGCGGCAAGACGCTGGCGCTGGGCGCGCAGATGCGCAATACCGGCCGCCTGTATGCGTTCGACGTCTCCGAAAAGCGTTTGAGCAAGCTGAAGCCGCGCCTGGCGCGCTCCGGCCTGTCGAACGTGCACCCGGTCGCCATCGCGCACGAGAAGGATGCCAAAGTGAAGCGCCTGGCCGGCAAGATCGACCGCGTCCTGGTCGACGCGCCGTGTTCGGGCATGGGCACGCTGCGCCGCAACCCGGACGTGAAATGGCGCCAGCCGGAAGGGGCGATCGCCGAGATGCACGAGAAGCAGGTCTCGATTCTCGATGGCGCCGCGCGCCTAGTGAAATCCGGCGGCCGCCTGGTGTACGCCACCTGCTCGCTGCTGAATGAAGAGAACGATGCCGTCGCCCAGCAATTCATCGAAAGCCACCCCGACTTCGAGCTGGTCCCGATGAGCAAAGTGCTGGCCGAGCAAAAGATCGCCAATCTGGAGATGGGCGACTACCTGAAGCTGCTGCCGCACAAGCACCAGACCGACGGCTTCTTCGCCGCCGTATTTGAACGTAAGCCGATGGCCAAGCCGGCCCAGGCCGACGAGGAATAAGAGTCGAACGATGCCGCTGGCGAATTTGCTGAACGACCTGTTGGGCGACTTGCGCGATCCTGGCTTGATGTGGCAGGCCGGCGCGATCGTCCTGTCGATCCTGTTGGGTTGGACGCTGTCGCGCTTCCTGCGCCGTGGCGTGGAGGCGCATGGCGCGCAAACCGATGTGGCGCGCTTCGGCGTGGAGAGCTTCGGCCGCGTGGTCGGGCCGCTCGCCATCGTGGTGCTGCTGTGGACGTCGCAGGTGGTGCTGGCGCGCTGGCACCATACCAACCTGATCAAGTTGGCGCTGCCGATCTTCAGTTCGCTCGCCGTGATCCGCTTCGGCTTTTACCTGCTGCGTCGCGTGTTCGTGCGCGGTGGCGTGGTCGGGGAGGGCATGCAAACCTTCGAGAAGGTGTTCCAGTTGCTGGTGTGGCTGGCCTTCGTGCTGTACATCACCGGG
>CAMLRG010000314.1 GCA_946482335.1 uncultured Duganella sp.
AGGCCGGCGTGATCTGCAGGTAGGACGCCAGCACCTTTTGCGAAATGCGGCGCTCCAGGTTTGGATACTCTTCCCGGAAACTGGCCAGGCGCTCGTCTGCACTCGATGCCGTGTGGGTGACGAAGCGCCGTGCCTGACTGCACACCGCGAATTCCAGCATGCGCGTCATGTACGCCGTCAGCGCGGGATGCTGGGCGCGCGCGATGCTCATTTGCTCCCAGTCAAAGCGGAAACCCTGCACCGAGGTTTCGGCCACGATGAAGGAGCGCGCCGGCTGTTGGCCGCGGAACTCCAGCAAGTCCTCATAGGCATTCGAAATATGCCCTTCGGTGGCAAAGCGCATCGTGACTTCGCTGCCGCCTTCGCTGACGTAGCCGACCCGCGCCACGCCGCCCGTCAGCCAGAACACGTCGCGCGAGGTTTGCCCCACGCGCTGCAGCAGCTCGCCGCGGCGGGCCGCGAACGGCACCGCCAGCGGTGCGATGCAGCGGGTGGTTTCGTCAAAGAGATGCTCGTCGACGGCGTAGCGCGCCATCATGTCGGCCTTGAAATGTTGCCGAAGTTTTAGGAAATGTTGACTCATTGCGCCCCAGTTATGTCTTTTTAGTTTTACTACATCTGGTCAGGCCAGATTTAGTTCATTCTAAAAACAAGCGGGCCGGCATTCCGATCAACTACTTGAACTTTCGGTGAAAATTTTCATATGCAGCCAAATGCACAACACCGGCCAGCCGCTTGACCAGGCCGTCCATTTGCTCTGGTGCAACTTGGCCGTAGCCCAGCGCCAAACCTTGCCAGTTGCTGTGGCCGGCTACGGCGTGGGTGCTGAGGGCATTGGCGATCATGCCTTCCTGCTCCAGGGCGCGGCGGCTGATCTCCACGTCGGACAGGCGCGGGTCTTGCCAGCGCAGCGCCAGGTGCATGCCGGCGGACGCGCCCTTCACGCTGGCGATGCTGCCCAGGTGCTTATCCAGCGCGTGCACCAGGGCGTCGCGCCGTTCGCGGTACAGGCGGCGCATGCGGCGCAGGTGCAGGGCGAATTGGCCGCTGCGCAGGAATTCGGCCAGCGCCAGCTGGTCGGCGGCGCGACCGCGCGATGCCGATTGCTGGCGCATCAGGGCCAGCGGCTGCGCCAGCCACGGCGGCACCACCAGGTAGCCGATGCGCAAGCCGGGGAACATGGTCTTGCTGAAGGTGCCGCAATACAGCACCGGCGCGTCGGGCTGCAAGCCTTGCATCGATGCCAGCGGTGGGCCGTCGTGGCGGAATTCGCTGTCGTAGTCGTCTTCGATGATCAGCGCCCCGCAGGAGCGCGCGCCATCGATCAGGGCCATGCGGCGCGCCAGCGACAGCACGGTGCCGGTGGGGTACTGGTGCGAGGGCGTGGTGTAGATCAGGCGCGGCGGGCGCTGTTCCCAATCTTCGGGACGCGGGGCGATGCCATCGTCGTCGACGTCGATGCCCTCCAGCTTCAAGCTGGCGGCGCGGAAGGCGGCCATGGCTCCACCGTAGCCGGGGTTTTCCATCCATAGCGTTTCGCCGGCATCGGCGCAGGCGCGGGCGCACAGGTCAAGGCTGCTCTGGCTGCCGTCCGTGATGAATACTTGCGCGGGTTCGCACACCACGCCGCGCGAGGCGCGCAGGTAGTCGGCGATGGTTTCGCGCAGCACGGGTTCGCCGCAGGGGTCGCCGTAGTTGAGCTTTTCCGTGGGCAGCGCACGCCAGGCACGCTCCAGGAGGCGGCGCCACAAGCCGATCGGGAAGCTGGGCAGGTCCGGCACGCCGGGAACGAACGGCGTGCCGCTGGTGGCCGAAGCGGCACTGTGCCGCAGGTTCTGCGCCCGCTGCGACAAGCCTTTGTAGTGGACGATGTTGCTGCGCTGGTTTTGCCGCGCCGGCGCCACGGCGGCGACGATGGTGCCGCTGCGGTCGGTGGTCACATAGCCTTCGCTGGTGAGCTGTTCGTAGGCGTACAGCACGGTGTTGCGTGCCACGCCCAGTTCGGCGGCGAGCGCGCGGGTGGCGACCAGGCGCGTACCGGGCGCCAGCGTACCGTCGCGGATGGCGGCGCGCAGGCATTCGTGCAGCAGGCGTTGGCGCGGCCAGCCGTGGTGGCCGTGGCTGGCGGTGAAGTTCGAAATCAGCAGCGAGTAGTCCAATCCGTGGCTCCATGGTTTTGCGCACCCCTGGATCTGTTGCAGGGGCCAGCGGACTATTATAGTCCGATGCCATGAAAACAACTTATCCTCCTTCCGACCGCACCCGGGTGCGGCGTGGCGCCGGCAATGCCGTTTATGATCCCGCACTGGTACGCGCCATCGTCGATGCCGCGTATATCTGCCATATCGCCTTCAGCGACGGGCAGGGTGCGCATTGCATCCCTACCGCCTGCTGGCGCGAAGGCGAACACCTCTACATCCATGGCTCCAACGGCAGCCGTATGCTGAAGCAGCTGATGGCGCAGGATGCCTGCGTCACCATCACCCACCTGGACGGCCTCGTCATGGCGCGTTCAGCTTTCAACCATTCGATGAACTACCGCTCGGTGATGATTTACGGGCGCTTTGAACCGGTGGACGCGGACCAACAGCCCCGTGCGTTGGATGCATTCATGGAGCACCTGGCGCCTGGACGCAGCAGCGAGTCGCGCCCGGGCAACGCAAAGGAACATGCCGCCACCACGGTGCTGCGTATCCCGCTGGCCGAAGCAGCATGCAAGATGCGCCGCGGCGGCCCGAACGACGATGAGGAGGATATGGGCATCGCGGCCTGGGTGGGCGAGCTGCCTTTCGAGCAGCGCCGCGCCGCGCCGGTGCCCGATCCGGCATGCGCAGTGCCGGCGCCGGCCTATGTGCGCGAATGGGCTAGCGAATCTTGAGGCGCAGCAGGCGCTTGTCCGGCGGCGGCCAGTCCAGGCGCATGCCGTGCAGCGTCTCCAGTACCAGGCGGGCCACCACCTCGTCGCGGCAGGGTTTGGAGTCGCCCGGCACCACGTACCACGGCGCGTGATCGGTGTCGGTGGCGCCGATCGCCTCGACATAGGCTTTGCGGAATGCCTTCCAGTGCTCGCGATGCTTCAGGTCTTCCGGGTCGAATTTCCAATGCTTTTTCGGGTTGTCCACGCGCGCCTGCAGGCGTTCGCGCTGCTCATCCTCGGAGATGTGCAGGAACAGCTTGACGATGGTGGTGCCGTTTTCAGACAGCATCCTTTCGAATTCGCGGATTTGTGACAGGCGGCGCTTGCATTCAGCGGGAGTGATCATGCCGAGCACGCGGGTGATCAGCACATCCTCGTAGTGGCTGCGGTTGAAGACGGCGATCTCTCCCGCCTTCGGCACTTCACGGTGGATGCGCCACAGGAAATCGTGCGCCGCTTCAATCTCCGTCGGCGCCCGGAATGCGACGGCGCGCAAACCCATTGGGTTGACCTTGCGGAACAGGGAGCGTACCGTGCCGTCCTTGCCGGACGTGTCCATCCCTTGCAGCACGATCAGCAATTTGCGTTTGCGCTCGGCGTACAGCATTTCCTGCAGGTCGGAGATTTCTTCGAGCATTTTGTCGAGCAGGTCTTCGTCCGGCTCGCCGTGCGCTTTCGCTTCCTTATCCTTCAGCCGCAAGCCTTTTGGGGCCCTGTATTCGTCGGTCGCTTTCATGCGATGACATTAGCACAGCTTGCCGCTCAGCGGCGCTCACGCCACCATAAGGCCAGCATGCTGGCGACAAACGCAAGGCTGAGCAGCCAGCGTGGCACGGCAGCCGCCCACGCCCTGACGCCAGCCTGGCCGGGCACCGCGTGCACCGCTTGCGCCGCTGCGCCGGCGACCGGTTGCGCGGCCAGGCTGGCATAGCGCGCGGTCGCATCGTGGCGCAGTGCGGCCTGCCACGCCGGCCAGTCCTGGGCAGAGTAGACATAGATTGCGCTGCGTTCTTCGCCGCTGGCGACCGGCAGCCAGCCGGCCTTGCGCGGCCACAGCGCCACACACGCCGCGTCGGCGCGTTCGCTGCGGGCTTGCCAGCGCAAGGCTTCTTCGCCAACGGTGACGGCGGCGCCCGTTGCGGTGCCCTGGGCGCACACTTCGGTGCGCAGGCCCGCCAGCGGCATCGGGGTGGCATCAACCCAGCGCACCTTCTGCTGGCTTCCCAGCGCTACCTGGTCCAGCACCTGCTGCCACCACTGGCCCAGCGCCG
>CAMLRG010000315.1 GCA_946482335.1 uncultured Duganella sp.
AGCCTCCCTTCGTAGCTGATCTTGCTTGGCGGTAATTTCGCGGTAGCGTACACCAATTTCTTCGGATGACAAACCGGCTGAGAACAGCTGGTCCAACTCTTGTTTCAACGCATCCATCTTCAGGTGGCGCACGGTGGCGAGCAGCCACAGGCGCTCTGCTTCGATATCGGGCTCCGGGGCGGCGGCGATTTCGCCGATCAGCGCGTCGTAGTCTGAGCCCGACTCTTTTAACAATTGGCACAGGGCGGCAAATCCGCCCTGCTCGCCCAGCGACTGGGCCAACACCACCAGCCATACCAGGCGCTCGGCCGCTTCCTGGCCGAAATGGCTGAACGCGAGCAAGGCTTCGTCGTCCAGGTACTGCGACAGCGTGGGGTGGGTGATCAGCACGCGGATCAGCTTCAACTCCAGCCCCACCGGCTGTTCGCGCCGGCTGCGCGGCGGCGCGATCTTCGATGCCGCCACTGGCTTGGCCAGCTCGAACAACTGCTCAATCTCGCCCGGCGTGCTTTGCGTCATGGTCGCCAGGCCGCGCACGATCTGCAGGCGCAGCGCGGTCGGCGGCATCGCTTGCAGCAGCGGCTTGGCGTCGAACTGCACGCGGGCGCGGCCTTCGGGCGACCCCAGGTCGTGCTCACCGGCCGCTTCGCGCAACAGGAATTGCGACAGCGGCATGGCTTCCTGCACCTGCTGCGCGAACGCTTCGGCACCGTATTCGCGGATGTAGCTGTCCGGGTCGTGCTCCGCCGGCAGGAACAGGAACTTGATCGTCTTGTCATCCGACACATGCGGCAGGCAGGCTTCCAGCGCGCGCCGTGCGGCGCGGCGGCCGGCCTTGTCGCCGTCGAAACTGAAGATCACGTTGTCGGTTTGACGCAACAGTTTCTGTACGTGGGTCGTGGTGCAAGCGGTGCCAAGGGTGGCCACCGCCTGGGGAAAGCCCATCTGGGCCAATGCCACCACGTCCATATAGCCTTCCGTCACCAGCACATAGCCGGCGTCGCGGATTGCCTGGCGCGCTTCGAACAAGCCATACAGCTCCGAGCCCTTTGAAAATAAAGGCGTTTCCGGGGAATTCAAGTACTTCGGTTCGCCCTGGTCCATGATGCGGCCGCCGAAGGCGATCACCTGGCCTTTGGTGTTGCGGATGGGGAACATCACGCGTTCGCGGAAGCGGTCGTAGCGCTTGGTGCGTTTGCCGTCTTCGTCGACGTTCTGGATGATCAGGCCGGCTTCCACCAGGACCGGGTTTTCATAATCGGGGAACACGGCTTTCAAGCTGTCCCAGCCGCTGGGCGCATAGCCGAGGGCGAAACGGGCGGCGATTTCGCCGGTCAGGCCGCGGCCCTTCAGGTAGCCGATGGCTTGCGGCGCGTGCCGCAGCTGGGCCTTGTAGAAATCGCTGGCCTTGGTCATGGCGTCGGACAGCGCCATGCTTTGCTGCTGCTGGGCGGCGCGCTGGGCGGGCGGGATCTTGTCGTCCTGCTCGGGCACCACCATGCCCACGTTCTGGGCCAGGTCCTTGACCGCGTCGACAAAGCCCATGCCCGAGTATTCGATCAGGAAACCGATCGCCGTGCCGTGGGCACCGCAACCGAAGCAATGGTAGAACTGCTTGGTCGGGCTGACGGTGAAGCTGGGGGATTTTTCGCTGTGGAAAGGGCACAGGCCCTGGTAATTGGCGCCCCCCTTTTTCAGCTGCACGTAGCGCCCCACCACGTCGACAATATCGACGCGGTTGAGCAGGTCCGAAATGAAAGACTGTGGAATCACGAGGCTGAACGGTATTTGTTATAAATCAGACTATACCGCCGCGCGTGCGATGCGTTTGATTTACATCAATACGCGCGGCCACGGCTCGGCCGTGGATTATGCCGGGCTCAGGGCTTTCTTGACCAGGCCGGAGACCACGGTCATGTCGGCGCGGCCTGCCAGCTTCGGCTTCAGGATGGCCATCACCTTGCCCATGTCTTGCGGGCCGGCGGCACCGGACTCGGCAACGGCGGCTTTGACTTCGGCGGCGATCTCGTCGTCGGACAGGCCGGCCGGCATATAGGCGGCCAGGACGGCCAGCTCGGCCTTTTCGATGTCGGCCAGGTCGGCGCGGCCGCCGGCTTCGAACTGGGTGATGGAATCCTTGCGCTGCTTGATCATCTTTTCGACGATGGCCACGGTCTGGGCATCGTTGACTTCGATCTGCTCGTCCACTTCCTTGCGCTTGATCTCGGCCAGCAGCAGGCGGATCGTGGCCAGCTTGCTGGCTTCCTTGGCGCGCATGGCGGCTTTCATGTCATCGTTGATCTGGGCTTTCAAGCTCATGGCGTCCTCAAAAGTGTGCGTGAAAAAAGGAAAACCCGCTGCGGTTCAGACCGGAGCGGGTTGAAACTCTGGCGTGGGCATCCGTGGCGATCAGTGCGCCTGCAAGGATGACCAACGAGAGCTGAATCAGTACAGCTTCTTAGGCAGTTGCTGGCTGCGGATGCGCTTGTAGTGGCGCTTCACGGCAGCGGCCAGCTTGCGCTTGCGCTCTGCGGTTGGCTTTTCGTAGAACTCGCGTGCGCGCAGTTCGGTCAGCAGACCGGTCTTTTCGATGGTGCGCTTGAAGCGACGCATTGCGACTTCGAACGGCTCGTTTTCTTTAAGGCGGATAGTAGTCATGTAAAAATTCAAACCGTTAGGGTTCAGGAAAGACAGCGATATTAGCAGCTTTTGCTCAAAAAAGGAAGAGACAACAGACGCCAGACCGCGCTGAAATGGCGGTTCCCAGTGGATATCGACGTCTTTCGCGGGCAATATTTCAGCCCCGCTAACATCATGAAACCCGACGAAAAATGCGTTGCCGGGAATCGAATGATATCAAATTGCGAGCCCAGCCGCCACTCCGGATGCCCATGCCCATTGGAAGTTGTAGCCGCCCAACCATCCGGTGACGTCCACAGTTTCCCCAATGAAATACAGCCCGGGCACATTCTTGCATTCCATCGATTGCTGGGACAGCTCGCGCGTGTCGACCCCGCCACGCGTGACTTCGGCCTTGCGGTAGCCTTCCGAGCCATTGGGCGTGATGGTCCACTGGTTCACGGCGCGGCCCAGCTTGCGCAATTGCTCGTCTTTCATGTCGGCCAGGCGGGCGGCGGCGTCGAAACCGTGCGCCTGCAGCAGCCCTTCCGCCAAGCGGGCCGGCATCCATTGCGACAGCGCATTGCCCAGCTGCTTCTTGATGGTGCCCTTGCCCTCGATCAGGGTTTGCGCCAGGTCCATTTCCGGCAACAGGTTGATGACGATCGGCGTGCCGGGCTGCCAGAACGAGGAAATCTGCAGGATGGCCGGGCCGCTCAGGCCGCGGTGGGTGAACAGCAAATCTTCGCGGAAGCGGGCGCCGCTCGGGTTGCGGCCCTTCAGGGAGCCGGTTTCCACGTCGACCTCCAGCGAAACGCCGGCCAGCGGCACGAAAGGCGCCCACTCCTGCGCGTCAAACGTCAGCGGCACCAGCGCCGGGCGCGGGTCGACCAGCTTCAGGCCGAAGTGCTTGGCGACGCGGTAGCCGAAGTCGGTGGCGCCGATCTTCGGGATCGACAGGCCGCCGGTGGCTACCACCACCGCGCCGGCATGTACTTCGCCATCATCGGTCTGCAGCACGAAGCCGGCGCCATTCCGCGCCACAGCCTGCACCTTGGCCGGCATGCGCCAATGCACGCCGCCGTCGGCGCATTCCTGGCGCAGCATGTCGATGATCTGCTCGGCCGAGTCGTCGCAGAACAATTGGCCCTTGTGCTTCTCGTGGAAACCGATGCGGTATTTCTTCACCAGCGCCAGGAAATCCTGCGGCGTGAAGCGCGACAAAGCGCCCTTGGCGAAGTGCGGGTTCTCCGACAGGAAATTGGCAGGCCCGGCGTTGATATTGGTGAAGTTACAACGACCGCCACCCGAGATACGGATTTTCTCAGCCAGTTTTTCGGCGTGATCGATCAGCACGACACGCTTGCCACGCTTGCCCGCAGTCGCCGCGCACATCATTCCAGCGGCGCCCGCGCCGATCACCGCCACATCAAATTCATTAGCCATAACCCGCCATTTTACCGCAGGCAAAAAATGTCCACCCCGGGGTCAGGAACCAAGGTGGACATTTTTCCCCCCGGGCAGAAATTTGCACCAACGGTACTGA
>CAMLRG010000316.1 GCA_946482335.1 uncultured Duganella sp.
GTCGGCCTGATGAACGTGCAGTTCGCGATCCAGAAGCAGGACGGCAAGGACGTAGTCTTCGTGCTGGAAGTGAACCCGCGCGCTTCGCGTACCGTGCCTTACGTGTCCAAGGCCACCGGCCTGCAGCTGGCCAAGATCGCCGCGCGCTGCATGGTCGGCCAGAAGCTGGCGCAGCAGGGCATCACCAAGGAAGTCGTGCCGCCTTATTACAGCGTCAAGGAAGCCGTGTTCCCGTTCGTGAAGTTCCCAGGCGTGGACACCATCCTCGGCCCGGAAATGAAATCGACCGGTGAAGTGATGGGCGTCGGCGCCACGTTCGCGGAAGCGTTCGTGAAGTCGCAGCTGGGCGCCGGCGTCAAGCTGCCGACTTCCGGCAAGGTATTCCTGTCGGTGAAGGCGTCGGACAAGCCGCGCGCCGTGAAAGTGGCGAAGGACCTGGTCGATGCGGGCTTCACCCTGTGCGCCACCAAGGGCACCGCCGCCGTGATCGAGGCAGCCGGCATTCCTGTCACTCCGGTGAACAAGAAGTCGGAAGGCCGCCCGCACGTGGTCGACATGATCAAGAACCACGAAATCGCCCTGGTGATCAACACCGTGGAAGAGAAGCGTACCGCGATCAACGACTCGCGCAGCATCCGTACCTCCTCGCTGGCGGCCCGCGTGACCACCTACACCACCATCGCCGGTGCCGAGGCGGCCGTGGCCGGTATCCGCCACCTGGACGAATTGCGTGTGTACGATTTACAAGGCCTGCATAAGTCTTTAAACTAAGACCCGGTAAAGTAGTACGCTTGACAATATAACCACAGAGCCCGCGCTGTAGCTTGGCGCGGGCTCTGTGTTTTTTAGCAATTTAACAAGAGACAGATATGAATTCCGTTCCACTCACTAAATTCGGCGCTGAACTCCTGAAAGAAGAGCTGCACCAGCTCAAGACCAAGGAACGCCGTATTGTCATCGATGCCATCGCCGAAGCGCGTTCGCACGGCGACCTGTCCGAAAACGCCGAATACGATGCCGCCAAGGAGCGCCAAGCCTTCGTCGAAGGCCGTATCGCGGAGCTGGAAGGCAAGCTGAGCTCCGCTCAGATCGTGGACCCGACCACCCTGGACGCGGAAGGCCGCGTGGTGTTCGCCTCCACCGTGGACCTGGA
Organism: uncultured Duganella sp.; assembly: GCA_946482335.1. The sequence goes on from CAMLRG010000316.1 coordinate 1,154, forward strand.
AGACCTGGAATCGGGCCAGAAGGTCAGCTACCAGATCGTCGGCACCGATGAGGCCGACCTGAAGATGAGCAAGGTGTCGGTGACGTCGCCGATCGCCCGCGCCCTGATCGGCAAGTACGCCGGCGACGTGGTGGAAGTGCAGGCCCCGTCCGGTCCGCGCGAGTACGAAATCCTCGAAGTCCGCTACGTTTGATGCTGCTGGCTAAGGTACGCCTGCTGGTTGCCGCCCTGTGGGCCGGCAGCCTGTGGGCGGTCGGCTACCTGGTGGCGCCGACGCTGTTTGCCACCCTGGACCGCGCATTGGCCGGGCAGGTCGCCGGCACCATGTTCCACTCGATGGCCATGCTGTCGCTGGGCTGCGGCGCGGCGATGGGCCTGTTGCTGTTCTTCGGGACGCGCGACTGGACGCCCAAGCGCCGCCGCGGCGTATTGTTGATCGTGGTGGCGATGGTGATGTGCACGGTGGTTTCGCACTTCGGCCTGCAGCCGATGATGGCGGCGGCCAAGGCTTCCGGCGATGGCAGCTTTGGCAAACTGCATGGGATTTCGAGCGGTATCTACCTGGTGCAGAGCCTGCTGGCGGGGTGGCTGCTCTGGAAGCAGTAAACCGGTAACGCGGTGTCTGACCCGCAGGGTCAGACACCCGGCCTGCGGCAGCCGCGTGTCAGGGGTCTGACCCTTTGGGTCTGACCCTGGTTTACCGGTTTTAAGCAGCGGCTTTCTTGGTGCCGGTTTTCTTCTTGACCCGCTTGATGGTCCCGCCCGCGGTAACCCGTTCATTACCCTTCAGCAGTACTTTCTTGACGGTCGGCTTCTTGGTGCCCGAAGCGCTAGGCTTGACGATGGTCACCATGCGCATGCCCTTGCCGGCCTTGCCGGAAGAGGCTTTTTCCGCATCTTTTTTCGGGCGATACAACACCAGCAGTTTGCCGATGTGCTGCACCGGCGCCGCGCCAGTCTTTTCGCAGATGGTTTCGTACATTTCGATGCGGGCTTCGCGGTCATCGCCGAAAACGCGCACCTTGATCAAGCCGTGGGAGTCCAGGCCCAGCTCGATCTCCTTCATCACGGAAGGGGTCAGGCCGGATTCGCCGACGAGGACGATCGGCTTCAAGCCATGGGCTTCGGCACGCAGGACACTGCGTTCGGCAGGGGTAAGGTTCAGCATAGTTATTTTTGGATAGGTTCTCTTAAAGGCAGTATTCTACGCTAATGGCTAAGAACAAATTAAACAAAAACTGGTTGCACGACCATATTAACGACCCGTACGTCAAGGCCGCGCAGAAGGATGGCTTCCGTGCCCGTGCCGCCTACAAGCTGAAAGAGATCGACGAAGACGAGAAGCTGATCAAGCCCGGCCAGGTCATCGTCGATCTGGGGTGCACCCCCGGTTCCTGGGGCCAGTACACCCGCCGCAAGCTGGCGGGGAAAGAGGGCGGCGGCATCCACGGCACCATGATCGGCCTCGACATCCTGCCGATGGAACCGATCGCCGACATGCATTTCATCCAGGGCGACTTCCGCGAGCAGGAAATCCTCGACCAGCTGGCCGAGGTGCTGCAGGGCCGCAAGGCGGACCTTGTATTGTCCGACATGGCGCCCAACCTGTCGGGTATTGCCGTGGCCGATGCCGCGCGCATGGAAGACTTGATCGATATCGCCATCGATTTCAGTCAGCACCATATGAAACCGGGTGGGGCGCTGCTGGTGAAATGTTTCAAGGACCTGGGATTCAGCCAGATCGTCGAAAAGTTCCGCCGCGAGTTCAAGACCGTGGTGCAGAAAAAGCCCAAGGCCAGCCGCGATAAATCGTCCGAAATCTTCTTATTGGGCCGCGGATTGAAGAATCCGGTCGAATAATTGACATTCTGACCCTTGAATTGACTGGTAAAACCCGCATATCCTGCCCAGGAGCGCCACACACGGGACGCACCTTTGGGCCGGTTTGTAGCACGGCCCGGGTTAAACGAGTAAAATCGGATTTCTGCTACAGGTAACTGGTGCGCTTTCGCATCCAAGGAGTTTTCGTGAATAACATGTTTTCTAAATCGGCTATCTGGGTCGTTGTGGCCTTGCTGTTATTTATGCTGTTTAAGCAATTCGACAGCCACAGCATGGCCGGCGGCGCAAAGCCTATCGCTTATTCCGATTTGCTGGATGAGGTCAAAGCGAAGCGCGTCAAGGATGTCCTGATCGAAGGGCAGACCATCACTGCAACCCGTATCGACGATTCCAAAGTCCGTACCACCTCCACCTTCCTGGACCGCGGCCTGATCGGCGACCTGCGCGACAACGGCGTGCGCTTCGACGTGAAGCCGCCTGAAGAGCCAGGCATCCTGCAGCAAGTCTTCGTGTCCTGGTTCCCGATGCTGCTGCTGATCGGCGTGTGGATCTTCTTCATGCGCCAGATGCAGGGCGGCGGGAAGGGCGGCGCCTTCTCCTTCGGTAAGTCGAAGGCGCGCATGCTGGATGAAACCAATAACACCGTGACCTTCGCCGACGTGGCCGGTTGCGACGAAGCCAAAGAGGAAGTGACCGAGATCGTCGACTTCCTGAAAGACCCGACCAAGTTCCAGAAACTGGGCGGCCGTATTCCACGCGGCGTGCTGATGGTGGGCCCTCCAGGCACCGGTAAAACCCTGCTGGCACGCGCCATCGCCGGCGAAGCCAAGGTGCCGTTCTTCTCGATTTCCGGTTCGGACTTCGTTGAAATGTTTGTCGGCGTGGGTGCATCCCGCGTGCGCGACATGTTCGAGAACGCCAAGAAGCATTCGCCTTGCATCATCTTCATCGACGAGATCGACGCTGTCGGCCGCCATCGCGGCGCCGGCATGGGCGGCGGTAACGACGAGCGCGAACAAACCCTGAACCAGCTGCTGGTCGAGATGGACGGCTTCGAAGCCTCCTCCGGTGTGATCGTGATTGCCGCGACCAACCGCGCCGACGTGCTGGACAAGGCGCTGCTGCGTCCTGGCCGTTTCGACCGCCAGGTG
>CAMLRG010000317.1 GCA_946482335.1 uncultured Duganella sp.
GATGTGCGCCAGCATTCGCCGGCCGTGATGCTCAACATCCTGGGCGACATCTGGTTCCAGCACGATTTCGTAACGGAGCCGGTGGCAAATGCCGGATTGCCGCTGCCCGGCGCCGCCGCGCCCGCCGACACGGTGCGCGAACCGGCCTGGGATAAGGTGCTGGCGCTGCCGGGCGCCAACCTGCACCTGTACGGCAAGGAAGAACCGCGCCGCGGGCGTAAAATGGGACACCTGACCTTCGTCGCCCCGACGCTGGCGGAAGCGCAGCAACACCTCGACACCGCTTGCGCCATCCTCGGGATCGCACCATGACCGACGCAGCATCCCGCGCCCTGGCCGCCGCAGCGGCCGCGCCCGCCGACATCGCCGCCGCCGCCGCGGCGCTGGAAGCGGGCGCGCTGGTCGCGTTCCCGACCGAGACCGTGTACGGCCTTGGGGCGGACGCGGAGAACCCGGCCGCCGTGGCGAAGATCTACGCCGCCAAGGGCCGCCCGCAAGACCATCCGGTCATCGTGCACATCGCCCCCGGCGCCGACCTCGATTACTGGACCAGCGACGTGCCCGAGGCAGCGCGCGCCCTGGCGCGCCATTTCTGGCCCGGCCCGCTGACCCTGATCCTCAAGCGCAATGCCCACATTCCCGACGCCGTCTCCGGCGGCCAGGACACGGTCGGCATCCGCTGCCCCTCGCACCCGGTCGCCATGCAGCTGCTGCAAGCGTTCAAGGGCGGCAAGGGCGGCGTGGCCGCGCCCTCGGCCAACAAGTTCGGCAATGTCAGCCCGACTACCGCGCAGCACGTGCGCGACGAATTCCATGACGAAGTCGGGCCCGGCAACGTGGTCGACTCCGTGCTGGACGGCGGCTCCAGCCAGGTCGGCATCGAATCGACCATCCTCGACATGTCGCGCCTGGCCACGCACGGCCCGGTGCTGCTGCGCCCCGGCCATATCAGCGCGCAACAGATCGCCGACGTGATCGGCACCATGCCGCGCCAGCCCGACCAGGCGGCGCCACGCGCCTCCGGCACGCTGGAATCGCATTACGCACCCAAGGCCCCGGTGGCGCTGTTGCCTACAGGCGACATCGAAAAAACCCTTGCGCAACTCAAGCTGCGCGGGCGGTGTGCCGCGCTGATCCACTACACGCCGTTCCCCGGCGCTCATCCAAATGTGGCGCTCCCGGCCGAGCCGGTAGGGTATGCTTACGGTGTGTATGCCGCATTGCGCGCGATGGACCAGCAGCAAGTCGAGCTGATCCTCGTCGAAGCGCCGCCGAGCGGCGATGCCTGGCTGGGCGTCAATGACCGCCTGCGCCGCGCTGCGTTCGGCTCGACCGGCATCATTGAGCGTTTCCTGAACACGTAAGCGCAGCGGGGCAGCCCGCCTCCTGCGACAGCGAGGAGGCAGCCATGTCCCGCGATCCGGCACACATCGCATCCCCCCTGGCGCGCCGCGCCACTGCCACCGTATCGGCCGCCACGACGCGCATCGCCGCGGCCTTGCCGCTGGCCGCCACCGCGCGCCGCGTCGCCACAGCTATACCGCTCTTCGCCACTGCGCGCCGTATCGCCGCAGCCTTGCTGCTGGCGGCCGCCGTGCCGGGCGTTGCCGGCGCTGCCGGCGGCGCCGAGTCCTCGTCCGGTGCACGTTCCATGATGGCCGCGCCCGAACGCGGCAAGCTGCTGTCCGGTCCGACCTTGTCGCGCATCGAGACGGGCGTGTGGAGCACCGCCAAGCGCATTGACCCCGCCATGCTGTCCGAAGTGCTCGAGAAAGCCGGCGACGCCCTGGCCGAAGCGGCCGGCAAGCCGCGCTGCACCATTACCACCTACAGCCTGCGCTACAGCACCATCGGCGGCAGCGGCGAGCCCACCGATGCCAGCACCGCCCTGATCCTCCCATCCGGCAACGACCCCGTCTGCCAGGGGCCGCGTCCCGTGCTGCTGTACGCCCACGGCACCTCGACCGCCAAGGACCACAATATGGCCCGCCTGCGCGGCGAAGCCAAGCTGGTGGCCGCCCTGTTCACGGCGCAAGGCTACATCGTGGTTGCACCCAACTATGCCGGATATGACGGCTCGTCTTTGTCCTACCATCCTTACCTGAATGCGGAACAGCAAGCGGCCGACATGACCGATGCCTTGCGCGCCGCCCGCGTCGCCATGGCGCGCCTGAAAGTCCAGCCGGGCAAGGAGCTGTTCCTGGCCGGCTACTCGCAAGGCGGCCACGTCACGCTCGCCACCCAGCGCGCCATGCAGCAGGGCAGCGAGTTCAAGGTGACCGCCGCCGCCGGCCTGTCCGGCCCTTACGCCATGGCACGCTTTTCCGACACGGTGTTCAGCGGCCAGCCCAACGCCGGCATCACCATTTATTTGCCGCTGATCGCCACCAGCGCCCAGCGCGCCGGCGCCGCCATCTACAGCAAGCCGGAAGAACTGTACGAGCTGCAATACGCCAGCGGCATCGAGACCCTGCTGCCCACCCGCATGACGCGCAGCGAACTGGTCAAGCAAGGCAAGCTGCCCAAGCGCGCCCTGTTCGCCCTCGACTCGCAGCCGCAAGCCAGCGGCGCCGCCGCCTTCTTCAACAATCCCCACCTGGTGCGCACCAGCTACCGCGACGCCTACCTGCAAGACCTGGCCCAGCATCCTTGCGATGACGGCGACTGCACGCCCGCAAACAACCTGCGCAAATGGATGCTGAAGAACGACTTGCGCAACTATGTCCCGCAAAGCCCGCTCCTGCTGTGCGGCGGCAGCAAGGATCCGTCCGTCCCTTTCTTCAACGCGACCGCGGCGGCCGAATATTTCAGCCAGCACGGCGCGGCCCCGGTCGTGGTCGACCTGGAACAGCAGGAAGCCCAGGATGCCTTCAGTGCCGCGCGGCGCAGCTTTGCCCTGATCCGTGACAGCGCCTGGCAAAAGGCGCAGGAGGAGGCGGCCAAAAACGGGCGCAATGCCCAGGAATTGCTGATGGAAAGCTATCACTCCCGGCTCGCCGGCGCCCCATGCCTGCTGGCTGCCCGCAGCTATTTTGACGCACTGTTAACCAAGCGCCACGCTCCCCAGCAAGCAGCAAGCGCATTTACAAAATAGCGCTTGTAACAAGCTTGCATTCACTGGCATATTGTTCAGTTGCGAATAGCACGTTCGTTCGCAAACACTACAAGAAACAATCCCCTCTGGAGACACAATGCGTCAATTCACACTTGCCACGACGGTGGTGGCAGCGGCTGTGCTTGCCGGTTGCGGCGGCAACGATCCGCGCCCCGGCGACCAAACGCCGAAACAGAAATATTCCGCCCAGGTTACCTTCGGCGACAGCTTGTCCGACGTCGGCACATACAAGGTCGGCACCGTCGCCGCCATCGGCGGCGGCACCTTCACCATCAACGGCAACAACGTTTCGGCCAACCCGGCATTGACCGGCAAGAACTGGACCGAGCTGATGGCGGCCCAGGTCGGCTTGCCGTCGCCGTGCCCGGCCATGACCGGCCTGGACGGCGACGCCAGCAAGGGCTTCAGCGTGCCGGTGCAAACCAAGGCCAACTGCTATGGCTACGCCCAGGGCGGCGCGCGCGTGACCAATCCTGTCGGTCCGGGCCACAAAGCCACCGGCAGCGCGCTGGGCGCGCTGACCGTGCCCATGGTTACCCAGGTCAAGAACCACCTGGCAGCCGTGGGCGGCAAGTTCAAGGGCGACGAGATCGTCTACGTCATGGGGGGCAATAACGACGTGCTGATCGGCCTGGAGGAATTGGCCATCGGCGCCAAAGCGGCCGGCGAGAAGGCTGGCAGCACCGCCTTTGCCACCAGCCTGACCATGCAGCTGGCGGCCGGCGCGACGAATCCGTCCACCGCCGCGCAAGCGATCGGCGCCGCCATCGCCACCGAAGCGGCGCGTGCGGGCAGCACCAGCACCACCATCGTCCAGGCTGGCGTGACCGCCGCCGTCCTGGCCGGTAACACGGCCGCTGCCTCGGCCACCGTGTACGGCCCGATGATCGCCAAGGCACAAGCCGATGCCACCGCCGCCGGCACCAAGGCCGGCACCGACTACGCCGCCGCCCAAGGCCCGGTCCTGGTGCAGAACATCGCCAAGGCGGCCACCGAACTGGTGGCCCTGGTCA
>CAMLRG010000318.1 GCA_946482335.1 uncultured Duganella sp.
ACAGTCTTGCCGCGCAACTTCAAAGCGTCCGACACGTAAAGGAAATTCTCGGAGTGGCCGGCAAACAGCAGGGCGTCCGGTTTCATCAGGGGGACAAAGCGTTGCAGGATCTTGCGCTGGGTCGCCTTGTCGAAGTAGATCATCACGTTGCGGCAGAAAATCACATCGAAGCCGGGACGGATGTCCCACTTCTCGTCCAGCAGGTTGACCTGCCTGTAGGTGATCAGCTGGCGCAGCTCCTGGCGCACGCGCGCCATGCCTTCGTTGGCGCCCTTCCCCTTCAGGAAGAAGCGGCGCTGCTGCTCGGGCGACAGCTTGTCGATCCGCTCCATCGGGTAGACGCCATTGGCGGCGGTAGCCAGCACATTGGTGTCGATATCGGTGGCGAGGATGTGCACCGGCGGCGTCAGCGTGTTGAACGCCTCGCAGCAGGTGATGGCGATCGAATACGGTTCTTCGCCGGTGGAGCTGGCGGAGCACCAGATATTGATCGTTTCCCCGCGCTTGGCCTTGATATGCTCGGCCAGCAGGGGGAAGTGGTGCGCTTCACGGAAGAACGAGGTCAGGTTGGTGGTCAGCGCATTGGTAAACGATTCCCACTCGCCATGGCCCAGGCGCCCTGCTTCCAGGTCGTCCAGATAGCGCACGAAACTGTTGATGCCGGTGGCGCGCAAACGGCGCGCCAGGCGGCTATACACCATTTCCTGCTTCGAATCGGCCAGCGCGATGCCGGCCCGTTTGTAGATCATTGCGCGGACCCGTTCAAAATCCTTGCCGTTGAAATCAAACTCTTTCACGGTCTCTTTGGTCAGCGCCATTGCTGTGGTTCTCCGTGGTTACATGCTGCCGGTGTACATCAGAATTCTTCCCAGTCGTCGCCGGCCGGGGCGGCCGTGGCCAGCTTTTTCGGCTGCGGCATTGGCGCTTTCGGCACCACCGCCGTGCTGCGCGGCGGCGCGACCGGCTTGGCCGGCCTGGCCGCGCGCGGCGCCGGCGCGGTGCGCTTGGCGAATTCGTCGCCGGCCAGCTTGAAGATCGATACCGCCTGGGCCAGCTTGTCGGCTTGCTCCTGCATCGACTCGGCGGCGGCGGCAGCTTCTTCCACCAGGGCGGCATTCTGCTGCGTCATTTCATCCATCTGGCCGATGGCGGCATTGACTTCCTCGATGCCGTGGCTCTGCTCCAGGGTGGCTGCGGTAATTTCACCCATGATGTCGGCCACCTGCTTGATCGAAGTCACGATCAAGCCCATGGTCTGGCCGGCTTCGTCGACCAGGCGGCCGCCGGCATCGACCTTGTCGACCGAGTCGTCGATCAGGGCCTTGATTTCCTTGGCTGCCGCCGCCGAGCGCTGCGCCAGGTTACGCACCTCGGAGGCGACCACGGCAAAGCCGCGGCCCTGCTCGCCGGCGCGCGCCGCTTCCACCGCGGCGTTCAGCGCCAGGATATTGGTCTGGAAGGCGATGCCGTCGATCACGCCGATGATGTCCACGATCTTGGTCGACGATTGCTTGATCGAGCCCATGGTATCGACCACTTGCGATACCACCTGGCCGCCCTTCTCGGCCACCGAGGAAGCCGACACCGCCAGCTGGTTGGCTTGGCGCGCGTTGTCGGCGTTCTGCTTCACGGTGGAAGTCAGGTTCTCCATCGACGCCGCGGTTTCTTCCAGCGAGGAAGCCTGCGATTCGGTACGCGCCGACAGGTCGGCATTGCCGGTCGCGATCTCGTGCGAGGCAGTGGTGATGGTATCGGTCGAAGCGCGCACCTGGCCGACCGTCTTGACCAGGCTGTCGTTCATGTCCTTCAGCGCCTGCAACAGCTCCGACGTCTCATCCTTGCCTTCGACCGTGACCTGCGAGGTCAGTTCGCCGGCCGCCACTTTCTGTGCCACCTCCACCGCGCCCGACAGCGGTCCGGTGATGGACTTGGTGATCACCAGCGCGCACAGCACGCCCACGCCCACCGCCACCGCCGCCAGCACCACCATCCACATGGTCAGGGAGCGGTCGGCCTTGATCGAGTCGTCCTTGAACTTGTTCACGGCCGCCTGCTGCAAATCCGTCAGCTTGTTGAGCGCCGCCAGGGTTTGCTGGTTCAGCGGGTCGATGCGCCCTGCGATGACTTTCGCCGCGCCTTCGGCATTGAACGCCATGATCTGGCCCATCGCTTCCTTGAAGGCGGCATCGACGTCGGTCTGCAGCGCGCTGATGTCGTTCACCGCCTTCTTTTCGGCCTCATCGAGGCCCAGGCCCTGCAGCTTGCCGCGCGCCGCATCGTAGCGGGCGCGGTTGGCCTTCACCTTTTCCTCTTCCTTCTGCATCAGGCTGACGTCCGACTGCAGGCCGATATTGCGCATCGCAATGCCGGTTTCCAGCATCGCGCTTTTCATTGCCTGCGCCTGCACTTCCTTGGCGCTGGCCAGCTCCAGCCCCGTCATCAGGGCCGACTTGTTGCGGTAGTTCAGCACATTGGTCAGCAGCACCGTGCCGACCAGGATCAGTAAAATCACGCCGAACCCGAAGCCCAGCCGCGTGCCTATCTTGTAATCGCGCGCGTTCATGTTGTATCTCCCTCGTTCCGATTTATATGTTTTTTTTTGCGGGGTGCGCCGCACCCCGTTTGCGGATCAAGCCGCGAGTTTTTCGCTCAAGCCCATTTCAGGGCTGGACATCAAACGGCCGATGTCGACCAGGATCAGCATGCGCTCATCGATGGTGCCGAGGCCGATCATGTATTCCGAGCTGAAGGCTGTGCCCATGTCGGGCGCCGGCTTGATCTGTTCTTCGGTCAGCGACGTCACGTCCGACACCGAATCGACCACCATGCCTACCACGCGGCCGTTGATGTTGAGGATGATGACCACGGTGAATTGGTCGTACACCGGTTCGCCCAGCTTGAATTTGATGCGCATGTCCACCACCGGAATGATGATGCCGCGCAGGTTGATCACGCCCTTGATGAATTCAGGGGCGTTGGCAATGCGGGTGACGGCCTCGTAGCCGCGGATTTCCTGCACTTTCAGGATATCGATGCCGTATTCTTCGGAACCCAGCTTGAAGGCGAGGAATTCCTGGACGGCTGTACCGGCGCTTGCTGCGTCGTTCATGGCTCTTCCTTTACAAAGTTTGATTCGTCAACCAGTTGGCGCGACGAGCGCACCAGCGCCGTCACGTCCAGGATCAGCGACACGCCGCCGTCCCCGAGGATAGTGGCGCCGGAAATGCCGGTCACCTTGCGGTAATTCGATTCCAGGTTCTTCACCACGACCTGCTGCTGGCCGACCAGTTCGTCCACGAACAGGCAGGCTTTCTTGCCTTCGGTTTCCACGATCACCAGAATGCCCTGGCACGGGTCGGTATAGCGCGGCGCGATGTCGAAGATCTGGTACAGCGGGATCAAGGGCAGGTATTCGCCGCGCACCTTGATGACGCGGCCCTTGCCGCTGATTTCCTTCACGTCCTCCGGCGCCGGCTGCAGCGATTCGAGCACGAAGCCGAGCGGCAGGATGTACACTTCTTCGCCGGTCTGGATCAGCATGCCGTCCAGGATGGCCAGCGTCAGCGGCAGGGAAATCGAAATCGTGGTGCCGAAACCCTTGGCAGAACGGATGTCCACGCTGCCGCCCATGGCGGTGATGTTGCGCTTGACCACGTCCATGCCGACGCCGCGGCCCGATACGTCGGTCACCTGCTCGGCGGTCGAGAAGCCCGGCGCGAAGATCAATTGCCACACGTCGGCGTCGGTCATATTGTCCGACACCGGCAAACCGTTCTGGCGCGCCTTGGCCAGGATCTTTTCGCGGTTCAGGCCGCCGCCATCGTCCGCCACTTCGATGATGATGCTGCCGCCCTGGTGCGAGGCGGACAGGAACAGCCGGCCCGTTTCGGACTTGCCGGCCGCGCGCCGCACTTCCGGCATTTCAATGCCGTGGTCGATGGAATTGCGCACCAGGTGGGTCAGCGGGTCGACGATGCGCTCGATCAGGCCCTTGTCCAGCTCCGTGGCGGCACCGCTGGTGACGAACTCCACCTTCTTGCCCAGCTTGGTGGCCAGGTCGCGCACCATGCGCGGGAAGCGCGAGAACACGAAGTCCATCGGCATCATGCGGATCGACATCACCG
>CAMLRG010000319.1 GCA_946482335.1 uncultured Duganella sp.
GCACGTCGCCGTAAATGATGGGCGGCTTTACGCAGCGCGAGCCATAGGATTGCACCCAGCCGTTCTTCGTGAACGCAAACCCGTCGAGCTGTTCGCCGAAGTATTCCACCATATCGTTGCGTTCTGCTTCGCCGTGGACCAGCACATCGAGGCCGAGTTCCTCCTGCTTCCGGATGGCGTGTTCGATTTCGTCGCGCATGGCCTGCGCATACGCGGACGTTTCCAGTTCGCCACGCTTGAAAGCCGCACGCGCCGCGCGGATTTGCGGCGTTTGCGGGAACGAGCCAATCGTCGTTGTCGGGAAAGCCGGCAATTGCAGGCGCGCCTGCTGCTGGCGCTGGCGTTCCGCGAACGGTGAGGCGCGACGGTCTGAGCTGTTGTCGGCCGCGAGCGCAGCCACGCGCGCCCTGGTGTCCGTGTTCTGCACACGCGCGCTGGCGCGGCGGCATTCCAATGCCGCACGGGCCGCTGCGAAGCCCCGGGCAACTTGTCCGGATACCCTTTCGTCGGCCGACAGCGCAGCTTTCAGCAGTGCCAGTTCCGCCAGCTTTTCTTCCGCAAACGAGAGCCAGGAACGCAGTTCATCATCGAGCGCAGGCTCGGCCGCCAGGCTGAATGGGACATGCAGCAGCGAGCAGGACGTTGACAGCCACACCGCGCCGCTGCGCTTCGCGATCACCGGCAGCAGCGTCGCAAGGCTGGCGTCGAGGTCGGCACGCCAGATATTGCGGCCATCGATCATGCCGATCGACAGCACCTTGTGCGCCGGCAGCCAATCGGCCACGCTGGTCAGCTCGCCGGCAGCGCGCACCGCATCGACGTGCAGGCCGGCGACCGGCAGGCGGCAAGCCAGGCTGACGTTTTCTTCCAGCGGAGAGAAGTAAGTCGCGACCATCAGCTGCGCGCCGGCCTGGTTGAGCAGCCAGTAAGCCGGTTCGAAGGCATTGCGCCAGGCATTGGGCAAGTCGAGCCCGAGGATCGGCTCGTCCAATTGCACCCAGTCGGCGCCCGCTGCGCGCAACTGTACCAGCAGTCGGCTGTAGTGCGGCAGCAGACGGTCCAGCAAATCGAGCCGGTTGAAGCCGGGCGCAGCGTCGCGCTCCTTGCCGAGCCACAGGAAGGTCAATGGGCCAAGCAGGACCGCCTTGACGCGGTGGCCTGCCGCCCGCGCCTCCGCCACCTCATCCAGCAGGCGCTTGCTGTGCAGCTCGAACGCGGTCGATTCGCTGAATTCCGGCACGAGGTAGTGGTAGTTCGTGTCGAACCACTTGGTCATCTCGAGCGCCGCGGCGCCAGCGGAGCCGGCGGCCGAAGCGGCAGGCGCGGCATGGCCCGCATGGGCGCAGCCCGGGCCGCACGATGCTGCGGCCCCCGTGCCATCGCCATCGCTGCCGCGCGCCATGGCGAAGTAGCGCTCGAGCGGCGCGGTGAAGCCGGCGAAGCGCGCCGGTTCGCAGCCAAACAGCTGGATGTGGTTGGCGACATGGTCATAGAAGGCGAAATCGCCAACGGTGACGAAATCGAGTCCGCTTTGGTGTTGCAGCGCCCAGTGCCGCGCCCGCAGGTCAGCGCCAACGGTTTCGAGCTCGGCCGAGCTCGATTCGCCGCGCCAGTAGCGCTCCAGAGCAAATTTCAGTTCGCGCGTTGCGCCGATACGGGGAAAGCCAGGAATATGGGTCTGTACGAGTTTCATTTTTGTCATGCCTGAGAAATATTGGTGACGTACAGTTTGCGGCATGGCGGCATATAATAAAAACGAAACTTTTTGCGCATCAACTTGAAAACAATTCATATATGCTCGAGATTCGTCACCTGCGCACCCTGTCCGCGTTGCGCTCTTCAGGCAGCCTGGTGAAGGCAGCCCAATTGCTGAACCTGACCCAGTCAGCCCTGTCGCATCAAATCAAATTGCTGGAAGATCGCTACGGAACGCCGCTGTTCGAGCGTAAATCGGTGCCGATCGGCTTTACCGCCACCGGCGAACGCTTGCTCAGACTGGCCGATACACTGCTGCCCGAAGTGGAGCGGGCCGAACGCGACGTGCTGCGCCTGTCGCAAGGCGATACCGGCCAGTTGCGCGTCGCCCTTGAATGCCATACGTGCTTCGACTGGCTGATGCCGGTCATGGATGCCTTCCGCACCCGCTGGCCGGACGTGGAAATCGACCTGGTATCCGGCTTCCACAGCGAGCCGGCCGACTTGCTGCGTAATGGCGCCGCCGACCTGGTGATCGGCTCCGATTACAGTGCCGACTACGCCACCTTCCCCCTGTTCCGTTTCGAAATCCTGACTGTGATGGCGCAAAAACACCGCCTCGCAGCCCAGCGCCGCCTGACGGCACAAGACTTCGCCGGCGAAACCCTGATCACCTACCCCGTGCCGGAACAACGGATCGACCTGATCCGCGAAATCCTGCGCCCGGCGGGCATCGAGTTCGAACGCCGCACCGCCGAGCTGACAGTCGCGATCCTGCAGCTGGTTGCAAGCCGCCGAGGTGTTGCGGCGTTGCCAAATTGGGCGATCAAGAATTACGTCGATTACGACTACGTCGTCGCGCGTCCGATCGGCAGCACCGGCCTGTGGAGCGACCTGTTTGTCTCGGTGCCGCCCGCCTTGCAGCACAAAGCATACGTGGCCGACTTCGTCAACGTGATACGCGAACAATGCGCTGCCACACTGGACGGTATCAAGTTATTGTCGTGACATCAGGTTGGGAAATATGCAAAATGAAACCAGCCTTGATGTATATCAAACGTGCAGCAGGATTCGCGAACTAACATGAGAAGTCTTGAGGTATCTCAGCCAACGATTGCGTGAAGGAGCAGGGCATGTACGCGTTCAATGACGACTTTTCCCGCGCCGCGCAAGCGGCTTTCGACGCGCAACTCGCCAGCTTCGCCAGCCTTTGTCACTGGCAAAGAGATACCGCCTGGGCTTCTCTCGCTGCCATGACCGCAGCTTCCAACGAGTTCCTGGCCATCCAGCGTCCACAAGATTTGCTGGCCATGGCGACTGACCAAGGCATGCAAGCCATTGACCGTGCGCAAGCATTTGGCCGTGAGGCAACGGACGTGGCTTTGAATAAGCCACTATTCCGGTAGGCCATTGCTGGCCGCACGCTTGGCACTTAGCTAGAATGCATTGACAGATTTTCATACCACCCCCCGGAGAAGCAGAATGGATGATGTAGTAATCGTTGCAGCAGGCCGAACCGCAGTAGGCAAGTTTGGCGGTTCCTTGGCCAAGACCCCGGCAGCAGAGCTGGGCGCCCATGTCATCAAAGGCCTGTTGGCCAAGACTGGCATCGACCCGAACCTGGTCAGTGAAGTGATCATGGGCCAGGTGTTGACGGCCGGCGTCGGCCAGAACCCGGCGCGCCAGGCCGTAATCAAGTCCGGCCTCCCAAGCGCCATTCCGGGCTATACCATCAACAAGGTGTGCGGCAGTGGCTTGAAAGCCACCCACTTGGCGGCACAGGCGATCAAGTGCGGCGACGCCAACATCATCATCGCCGGCGGCCAGGAAAACATGAGCGCTTCCCCGCACGTGCTGAACGGCTCGCGCGATGGCTTCCGCATGGGCGACGCCAAGATGGTCGACACCATGATCGTGGACGGCCTGTGGGATGTGTACAACCAGTACCACATGGGCATCACCGCCGAGAACGTCGCGAAGAAGTACGACATCTCGCGCAGCCAGCAGGATGAATTCGCCCTGCAATCGCAGCTGAAAGCAGAAGCCGCGCAAAAGGAAGGCAAGTTCAAGGACGAAATCCTGCCGCTGGAAATCGTGCAGAAGAAGGGCAGCATCTTCTTCGACCAGGACGAATATGTGAAGCCAGGCTCCACGCTGGAAGCGCTGTCCGGCCTGCGTCCCGCCTTCGACAAGGCTGGCACCGTCACCGCCGGTAACGCATCCGGCATCAACGATGGCGCCGCAGCCGTGGTCATGATGTCCGCCCGCCAGGCCAAGGAACTGGGCCTGACCCCGCTGGCACGCATCAAGGCATACGCCTCGTCCGGCCTGGATCCAGCCTACATGGGCATGGGCCCGGTACCGGCCTCGCAGCTGTGCCTGAAGAAGGCCGGCTGGTCGCCGCAAGACCTGGACCTGATGG
>CAMLRG010000320.1 GCA_946482335.1 uncultured Duganella sp.
ACTGCTTGAGCATCTGCTCGGTGACGGTGAAGTCGGCGATCACGCCGTCTTTCATCGGGCGGATCGCCTCGATGTTGCCAGGCACTTTACCCAGCATCTGTTTCGCTTCCTTGCCGACCGCCTGGATCGTCTTCTTGCCGTTCGGGCCACCTTCCTGGCGGATCGCCACGACGGAGGGCTCGTCCAGCACGATGCCGGAGCCGCGCACGTAAATCAGGGTGTTCGCCGTACCCAGGTCGATGGCCAGGTCAGACGAAATATAACGACGTAAAAAACCAAACATGAGTGTCCTGTGGCGCGTGTTCGCGCAAAATTCGTTAGCTGAAGTATCCGGTCAAATGCGGCCAGGCGGGTGTTCAGCACCGGCAGCGCATTAACCCGCGATTGTACCTTATAATCTACAGCTTATTTGCCCTAAATCCACTCTATTGTGCGAGCGCGCAACCGTTGAATTATCCGGCGTTAGCCGCGAATTAACTGGTGATAGGCAATCAATTCAATAAATTATATATTTGACAATTCCATGTCCCTGACACTGAACGACGTTAACCGCATCGCCAAACTGGCCCAGTTGGAGATGGACGACGCCCATTCCGCCGATATGCTGGACAAGCTGAATGGCATTTTCGCGCTGGCCGAGCAGATGCAGGCCGTGGACACCGAGGGTGTCGCCCCGCTGTCCCATCCGCTGGCCAATGCCATGCAGGTCGCGCTGCGCCTGCGCGAGGATGCGGCTACTGAGCCGAATCGCCGCGAGGAGTACCAGAAGGTGGCGCCGAAGACTGAGGATGGCTTGTATCTGGTGCCGAAGGTGATCGAATAAAACCGGTGAGGCGGTGTCAGACCCACAGGGTCTGACACCAAGACGCGGCTGCCGCGTGCCAGGGTGTCTGACCCGGCGGGTCAGACACTGGTTTACCGGTTTAAAAGGAAAAAACGAATGCACAACAAAACAATCAAAGAGCTCTCCGAGCTGCTGCAGAAGAAGGAAGTCAGCGCCGTCCAGTTGGCCCAGCACTTCCTCGACCGCATTGAAAAGAGCGACCTGAACGCCTTCCTGCACGTGGATCGCGCGCTGACGCTGGCCCAGGCGGAACAAGCAGACCAGCGCATCGCCAATGGCACCGCCACCCCGCTGACCGGCGTGCCGATCGCGCACAAGGATATTTTCGTGACCAAAGGCTGGCGCTCCACCGCTGGCTCGAAAATGCTGGCCAACTACGTCAGCCCGTTCGACGCCACCGTGGTGCAGAAGCTGCAGGATGCCGGCATGGTCACCCTCGGCAAGCTGAATTGCGACGAATTCGCCATGGGTTCCGCCAACGAGAACTCGGCCTTCGGCGCCGTGAAAAACCCATGGGACAAGGCTGCCATTCCAGGCGGCTCGTCCGGCGGTTCCGCCGCCGCCGTGGCGGCGCGCCTGGCGCCGGCCGCCACCGGCACCGACACCGGCGGTTCGATCCGCCAGCCGGCCGCCTTCTGCGGCATCACCGGCATCAAGCCCACTTATGGCCGCGCTTCGCGCTTCGGCATGATCGCTTACGCCTCCTCGCTGGACCAGGCAGGCCCGATGGCGCAGACGGCCGAAGATTGCGCGCTGCTGCTGTCGGCCATCACCGGTTTCGATGAGCGCGATTCGACCAGCCTGTCGGCCGAGCAGGGCAATGTGGCGGAGGATTACACGCGCGACCTCGGCAAGCCGCTGACCGGCCTGCGCATCGGCGTCCCGAAGGAATACTTCGGCGAAGGCATTGCCGCCGACGTGGAAAAAGCCGTGCGCGCCGCGCTGGCCAAGTTCGTGGAACTGGGCGCCACCCTGGTCGACATCTCGCTGCCGAACACCGCGCTGTCGATCCCGGCTTACTACATGATCGCCCCGGCGGAAGCTTCGTCCAACCTGTCGCGCTTTGACGGCGTGCGCTACGGCCACCGTGCGGAAGGCTACAAGGACTTGCAGGACATGTACCGCAAGAGCCGCGCCGAAGGCTTCGGCCCTGAAGTGCAGCGCCGCATCATGGTCGGCACCTACATCCTGTGCCACGGCTACTACGACGCCTACTACCTGAAGGCGCAGAGGATCCGCCGCAAGATCACGCAGGACTTCGCCAACGTCCTGGGCAGCCAGTGCGACGTGATCATGGGCCCTGTGGCCCCGACCGTGGCCTGGGACCTGGGCTCGAAGGTGGATGATCCGGTAGCGAACTACCTGGCCGACATCTTCACCCTGTCCACCAGCCTGGCGGGCCTGCCCGGCATGTCCATCCCTTGCGGATTTGGCGAAGGCGACAAGAACGCCAACCGTCCGGTAGGCCTGCAAATCATCGGCAACTACTTCGCCGAAGCGAAGCTGCTGAACGTTGCCCACCAGTTCCAGCAAGCGACCGACTGGCACAAGCGCGCGCCAAGTGGCATCTGATTTGATTCCAGGGGTCAGCTCTGTCAAATGGACATTTTGCTCAGCAAAATGTTCGTTTGTCAGACCTGACACCTCTGACTAGAGAGAAAAAATATGGAATGGGAAGTTGTTATCGGTCTCGAGAACCACGTTCAGCTGACGACCGAATCCAAAATTTTCAGCGGTTCGCCGACCAAGTTCGGCGCCGAACCCAACACCCAGGCCAGCCCGGTTGACCTGGCGCTGCCGGGTGTGCTGCCGGTGATGAACAAGATGGCCGTGGACCGCGCCATCCGTTTCGGCCTGGCCGTGGACGCGAAGATCGCGCCGCAGTCGGTGTTCGCACGCAAGAACTACTTCTACCCTGACCTGCCAAAGGGTTACCAGATCTCGCAGTTCGAGGATCCGGTGGTACAGGGCGGCAAGCTGACCTTCGGTTTCGAGAAGGATGGCGAATTCGTCACCCGCACCGTGAACCTGACCCGCGCCCACCTGGAGGAGGATGCCGGCAAGTCGCTGCACGAGGATTACCATGGCATGTCGGGCATCGACCTGAACCGCGCCGGTACCCCGCTGCTGGAAATCGTGTCCGAGCCGGAAATCCGCTCCGCTGCGGAAGCCGTGGCTTACTGCAAGGCCTTGCATGGCCTGGTGGTGTGGCTGGGCATTTGCGACGGCAACATGCAGGAAGGTTCGTTCCGCTGCGACGTGAACGTTTCCGTGCGTCCGAAAGGCCAGAAGGAATTCGGCACCCGCTGTGAAATCAAGAACCTGAACTCCTTCCGTTTCATCGAAGAGGCAGTGCACGTGGAAGTGCGCCGCCAGATCGAGCTGATCGAAGACGGCGGCAAGGTGGTGCAAGCCACCCGCCTGTACGATCCGGACAAGAAGGTCACGCGCGAGATGCGCACCAAGGAAGACGCGCAGGATTACCGCTACTTCCCTGACCCGGACCTGCCGCCGCTGGCGATCTCGCAGGAGTGGATCGACACGGTGAAGGCATCCATGCCGGAGCTGCCGGCGGTGATGCGCGCGCGTTTCGTGGAAGAGTACAAGCTGCCGGAATACGATTCGCTGGTGCTGACTGCGTCCAAGGGCATGGCGACCTACTTCGAAGCCGTGGTTGCTGCTGCGGGCAAGGAGAATGCGAAAGCTGCCGCCAACTGGCTGATGGGCGATGTGTCGTCGACCCTGAACCGTGAAGGCGTTGAGATCACCGAAGCGCCGGTACTACCGGCGCAACTGGCCGGCATGCTGAAGCGCATTGCCGATGGCACGATTTCGAACAAGATCGCGAAGGAAGTGTTCGGTGCGATGTGGGAAGCGAAGTCGGAAGACCCGAACCTTGTCGATGCGATCATCGAGCAGAAGGGCTTGAAGCAGATTTCCGACACCGGCGCGCTGGAAGCGATCGTCAACGAAGTCATCGCCAATAACGAGAAGTCCGTTGAGCAGTACCGCGCAGGCAAGGAAGCGGCCATCAATGCCCTGATCGGCCAGGCGATGAAAGCGTCGAAAGGCAAGGCCAATCCGGCGCAGTTGACCGAACTGCTGAAGAAGAAGCTGGCTTCCTGAAGCCCCGTCTGGTGTCAGGCACTTGTGCCTGACACCGGTTTACCGGTTTTCAATCCAGCGCAAAATACCCGCGAAGATCTCCTCCCGGTTCAGCTCATTGAAGTTCTCGTGATAATTCTGGT
>CAMLRG010000321.1 GCA_946482335.1 uncultured Duganella sp.
ATGTGCGCTTTTTGTCCGTTTGCCAGAGCTGACCCCGACTTTTACGCGAAAAGTTCGTCGCGGGTGACGGTGGCGGTGCCGAGCTTGCCGACCACGATGCCGCCGGCGCGGTTGGCGGTCTCGACGGCTTCCTGCCAGCCGGCGCCGGAACCGAGCATGGCGGCCATGGTGGCGATCACGGTGTCGCCGGCGCCGGAGACGTCGAATACTTCGCGGGCGCTGGCCTGGACGTTGAAAATGCCGTCGGCCGTGAACAGTGTCATGCCTTCTTCGGAACGGGTCAGCAGCAGCGCGTCGAGCTGCAATTCGGTGCGCAGGTTCTGCGCCTTCGTGACCAGCTGTTCTTCGCTGCTCCAGCTGCCGACGATGCGTTTCAGCTCGGACTTGTTGGGGGTCAGCACCGTGGCGCCTTTGTAGGGCGTGAAGTCGTCGCCTTTGGGGTCGACCATCACGATCTTGCCGGCGGCGCGGGCGGTCGCAATCATTTCGGCCACGTCGACCAGGCCGCCCTTGTTGTAGTCGGAAAGGACGATCACGTCGTATTCCGGCAGCAGGGTCTTGAATTGCACCAGCTTGTTGCGCAGGACGGCGTCGCTGGGCGGCTCTTCGAAGTCGATGCGCACCATCTGCTGCTGGCGGCCGATCACGCGCAGCTTGATGATGGTGGAAATCGCGTTGTCGTGCTTCAGGTAGCTGTGGATGCCGCCGCCTTGCAGCAGTTGCTCGACTTCCGCACCGGCTTCGTCGGCGCCGATGATGCCGAGCAGGCCGGCATGGGCGCCGAGGGCGGCGGCATTGCGGGCGACGTTGGCGGCGCCGCCCAGGCGGGCTTCGCGGCGTTCGATGCGCACTACGGGGACCGGGGCTTCCGGGGAGATGCGGCTGACGTCGCCGAACCAGTAACGGTCCAGCATGACGTCGCCGGCGACCAGGATGCGGACTTTGTCGAGGGCGGGGGCTTTGTAGGTGGTCATTTTCGTTCTTTGAAACCAGTGAACCGGTGCCTGACCCGCAGGGTCAGGCACCGGTCAATTCATCACATTCAGTTCTTCGGTGCGGCGCGGCGGGTAGGAGTCCCAGCGGCTGCAGCCGGGGCAGTGCCAGTAGAACTGGCGGGCTTTGAAGCCGCAGTGGCTGCATTGGTAGCGGGCCAGCTTTTGCGTGTAGCCGTGCACCAGGTTCTTGACCATCGACAGCTCGGACAGCACGGCTGCCGGGGCGTCCATCATGCGCGCTTCGAGCAGCTTGTCGAGGCCGAGCAGGGTCGGGGTGCGGCGCAGTTCGTCGATCACCACCTGCTTGGCGGTTTCCACGCCCTCCAGTTCGATGACGGCCTTGAACACCACTTCCAGCAAGTCGATCGAGGAGGCTTGCTCGAGGTAGGATTTCAGCAGGCTGACGCCTTCCTGCGGGCGGCCGACCTTGCGGTAGCCATCCATCAGGCGCGTGGCCACCAGGGCGGTATGCGGTACGGATTGCTGTTCGACGCGGCGCCAGGTCAGCAGTGCGGCTTCGGTATCGCCTTTGGCCAGCTGGGCATCGCCGCACAGGATGGTGGCGCGCACGCTGCTGCGGTCGGCCTGCAGGGCTTTCTCCAGCAAGGCTTCCGCTTCGTCAGGTTTCATATGGACCAGGGCGTCCTGTGCCAATTCGCAGTAGAACTGGGAAATCTCTTTCTGGCGCGAGCCGGCGCCGGCTTCCTGCAGGGCGTGCGCGGCTTCGATGGCGCGGGTCCATTCTTTCTCGCGCTGGAAGATTTCGAGCAGCGCGCGGCGGCCCTGCACGGCGTAGGACGTGTCGAGCAGGCGCTTGTAGGTTTCTTCGGCGCGGTCGAGCAGGCCGGCTTTCAGGTAATCCTGGCCCAGCTCGTATTCGGCGTGGGCGCGCTGTTCGGCCGGCAGGTCGGGACGCGACAGCAGGTTCTGGTGCACGCGGATGGCGCGTTCGGTTTCGCCGCGGCGGCGGAACAGGTTGCCCAGCGCGAAGTGCATGTCGGCGGTTTCGGGGTCGAGCTTGACGATCTCGATGAAGGAATCGATGGCCTTGTCGGGCTGGTCGTTCAACAGGTGATTCAGGCCGCGGAAGTAACCGCGCGGCAGGGTGCGCGATTCGGATACGACGGCGCGGATGTCGACGCGCGCGGCAATCCAGCCGAGGGCGAAAAAGACTGGGATGCCCAGCAGCCACCAGAGTTCAAAATCCATGTTTTTTCTTAGTGCTCGGTGTTGACGCTATCCGGCTGCGGGCGGGTGTTCACTTGCATGGCCGCGGTTTGCAGGGATTGGATAGTGGATTTCTGCTTGTTCGATTCGCGGCGCTGGCGGAACAAGGTGGGGGTGAGCGCGAGGATGCTCAGGGCGGCGCCGGCTACGAAGAACGCCAGCAGCATCAGCACCAGGGGGCCACGCAGCTCGTAATTCAGGAACAGGTGCAGGTCGACTTCCTGCGTGTTTTTTAATGCGAAACCAAAGAACAGGACAAACAGGACAACGCCGAAGGCGGTTGAGATAAATTTCATTGTCGGTTCCTATTTTTAAAACCGGTAAACCGGGGTCAGACCCAAGGGTCTGACCCCGTCTGATCGTCTGCCGGGGGGGGGGGCGCCTTTGATTCTTTGAGAAAATCAAAAGCTCAGACCCTACGCCATCGGCCTCGAGACCGTTGGGGGTCTGACCCTTGGGTCTGACCCCGGTTTACCGGTTCTAAACAAAAAAGGGGCAGGCAAACGCCCGCCCCTCCGTTCTCCTTGCCAGAGACTCAGTCCTCGATGATCGGTTGCCCGACCATCGCATCGACCCGCTCGCGCAATTGCTTGCCAGGCTTGAAGTGCGGCACCCGCTTTTCAGGCACCATCACCTTGTCGCCGGACTTCGGATTGCGTCCAATGCGCGGCGGCCGCGAATTCAGGGCAAAGCTGCCAAAACCACGGATCTCGATGCGCTGGCCGTCGGCCAAAGCGTTGGTCATCGCATCGAGGATGGTCTTGACGGCATACTCCGCATCCTTGGCCACCAGCTGAGAGTAACGCTCAGCCAGGCGGTTGATCAATTCGGACTTAGTCATCTAAGTGCTCGGGCAATTAGTTCTTGTTGTCGAACTTGGCTTTCAGCAGAGCGCCCAGGCTGGTGGTGCCGGAAGCAGCGCTGGAGTCAGCGGACAGCTTCTGCATTGCTTCAGCGGTTTCTGCGTTGTCCTTGGCTTTGATCGACAGCTGGATCGAACGTGCCTTGCGATCGATGTTGATCACCAGGGCTTCCACGGAATCACCGACCTTCAGGTGGGTGCCGGCATCTTCCACGCGGTCGCGGGAGATTTCGGAAGCGCGCAGGTAGCCTTCAACGTCGTCGGACAGCTGGATCACGGCGCCTTTTGGCTCAACCGACTTAACGGTACCGGTGACCAGGGAGCCCTTGTCGTTCATAGCTGCGAAGTTGTTGAATGGATCGCCTTCCAGTTGCTTGACGCCCAGGGAAACGCGCTCGCGCTCAACGTCGATGGCCAGAACCACGGCTTCCAGTTCGTCACCCTTCTTGAACTTGCGCACGGCTTCTTCGCCGGACTCGGTCCAGGACAGGTCGGACAGGTGCACCAGGCCGTCGATGTTGCCTGGCAGGCCGATGAACACGCCGAAGTCGGTGATCGACTTGATCGCGCCCTTGACCTTATCGCCCTTCTTGTGGGTCATGCCGAAGTCGTCCCAAGGGTTTGCCTTGCACTGCTTCATGCCCAGGGAGATACGACGACGCTCTTCGTCGATTTCCAGAACCATCACTTCAACTTCGTCGCCCAGCTGGACAACCTTGTTCGGCGCTACGTTCTTGTTGGTCCAGTCCATTTCGGACACGTGTACCAGGCCTTCGATGCCCTGTTCCACTTCAACGAACGCACCGTAGTCGGTCAGGTTGGTGACTTTACCGAACAGGCGGGTGCCTTGTGGGTAACGACGGGACAGACCGGTCCAAGGATCGTCGCCCAGTTGCTTCACGCCCAGGGACACGCGGTTCTTTTCCTGATCGTACTTCAGGACCTTGGCGGTGATTTCCTGGCCAACGGTCAGCACTTCGGATGGGTGACGCAC
>CAMLRG010000322.1 GCA_946482335.1 uncultured Duganella sp.
CTTCTTGCCGGCGCCGGAAGAGACGGCCGACACCAGCTCGGCGCGGATCGTCTCGTCGCCCTCGTAGAACGCCGTCCACCAGTCGCCCAGCTCGCGGTCGATCTCGCCCGACGCGCAGCGCAGCAGCAGGAAGTCGTAACCGGCGCGGAAGCGCAAATGCTCCAGCAGCTTGTACGGGTTCTTGCCGTTGCGGCGCTCGAAGCGCGGCTGCATGGCCCAGATATCGCGCATGTCGGAACCGATCTTGCGCTGGATCGCCAGCTTCTCGGTCTGCGACTCCAGCACTTCGTCCGCCGCCAGGTGCAGCGCCGGGATGGTGAATTCGCCCGCCGCCTGGTAGGCCTGCCATTTCTCCAGCACCTGGTGCCACAGCAGGGAAGCGAACAGGAAGCCCGGCGAGACGGTCTTGCCGGCCATCACACGCTTGTCGGTGGAGTCCAGCGCCAGGGTCACGAACTTGGTGCCCAGCGGCTGCTCCAGCACCACGTCCAGCATCGGCAGCAAGCCATGGTGCAAGCCTTCCTTGCGCAACTGCTGCAGGCAGGCCAGCGCCTGGCCCGACATCAGCAGCTTGAGCATCTCGTCGAACACGCGCGCCGCCGGTACATTGTTGATCAGCGGCGCCATCACCGCGATCGGCTCGGCGGTGGAACGCTCGATGCTGAAATTGAGCTTGGCCGCGAAACGCACCACGCGCAGCATGCGCACCGGGTCTTCGCGGTAGCGCGCTTCCGGCTGGCCGATGATGCGCAGGGTCTTGGCGCGGATATCCTCGATGCCGCCGTGGTAGTCCAGCACTTCCTGCGTGGCCGGGTTGTAGTACATGGCGTTGATGGTGAAGTCGCGCCGCTCCGCGTCTTCCGCCTGCGAACCGAACGTGTTATCGCGCAGCACGCGGCCATGCTCGTCCTTCGGCGCGTTGTCGGTGGCGGTGCCGCGGAAGGTGGTCACTTCCAGCAAATCCTGGCCGAACATCACGTGCACGATCTGGAAGCGGCGGCCGATGATGAAGGCGCGGCGGAACAGGCGCTTGACCTGCTCCGGCGTGGCATTGGTGGCGACGTCGAAGTCCTTGGGCTTGACGCCCAGCAGCAGGTCGCGCACGGCGCCGCCGACGACGAAGGCTTCGAAGCCGGCTTCCTGCAGCGTGCTGGTGACGCGGATCGCGTTGTTCGACACCATGCGCGGGTCGATGCCATGGTCATTCGGACCCAGCACGACAGGTTCGTTGCTGGGTCTCGTGTTCTTGACGCCCAGGATCTTGCGGATGAATTTCTTAATCATTGAAAAGGTGAATGAGTGGCCAGCCTTGCGCGGTCGCGTGCTCGGACAGCTTGGCGTTCGGGTTGGTCGCAATCGGATGGCTGACGATCGACAGCAGCGGCAGGTCGTTATGGGAATCGCTGTAGAAGTGGATGCTTTCGAAGCTGTCCAGCGTGTGTCCCAATTTTTCCAGCCATGCCTTGGTGTGCACGATCTTGCCTTCGCCCTGGGTCGGGGTGCCGAGCAGCTTGCCGGTGATGCGGCCGGCGGCATCGCGCTCCGGCATCGCGGCGATCAGGTGCTCCACGCCGAAAGCTTCGGCGATCGGCGCCACCACGAAGTGGTTGGTCGCTGTCACGATCGCCACCAGGTCGCCCGCGTCGAGGTGCTTTTGCAGCAGCGCGCGCGCGGCGGGCAGGATGTTCGGTATCACCACTTCGGTCATGTACTGCTGCTGCAGCGCAGCCAGCTGCTCAGGCTCGAAGGCAGCCAGGGTTCCGAGCGAAAATTCCAGATATTCCACCGGGTCCAGCGTGCCCGCCTGGTACTGGGCGAAGAATGCCTCGTTGCGGCGCTTGAACTGGTCGGCGTCGACGGCGCCCACGCGGCACAGGAACTGGCCCCACTCGAAATCGGAATCGATCGGCAGCAGGGTATGGTCAAGGTCGAACAGGGCGAGTTTCATCATTCTTTCGCTTCTTCCTGCAGCCATTCGCGCAGCAGGGGCAGGGTAATCGGACGTTTGGTTTCCAGGGAATACTGGTCGAGCGAGTCGAGCATCGAGGACAGCGATACCATGTCGCGCTGGAAGTGCGACAGCAGGTAAGGTAGCACACCGGGCGAGAGCGTCAAACCGCGCGCTTCCGCCATTTGCGTCAGCGTGGCCAGCTTCTCGTCGTCGGTCAAGCCATGGATCTGGTACACCAGGCCCCAGCCCATGCGCGTCCGCAAATCCTCGCGCACCGGCAGCACGGCCGGGGCGACCGAGCCCGCGCTGACCATGAAGGCGTGATTGGCGCGGATCTCGTTGAACAGGGCAAAGGCATCGATCTGGGCCACCGGCGACAGCTTTTCGCAGTCGTCCAGCAGGTACAGGTCCACGTCCGGCGAATACAGGAACTCGGTTTCGATCGAAAACGGCGAAATATAGCGCGCGCGGCCGCTCGAGGCGAGCGCCTTCAGCAGGTGCGACTTGCCTGCGCCAATTTCTCCCCACAAGTAGGCGAAATGCTCGCGGGAGCTGCGTTCGGCGAACTGGCGCATCAGCGCCGCCACCTCGGCATTGCGGCCCACCTCGAAGGATTCGAGGGTGCACACCGGCTCCGCGCCCAGGTCAAGCACCAGCTGTTTCATTGGACTTGCCCCGGATTTGTGGACTTTTTGCTAACGTAATCGATCTTCACACTACGCATTATAAAAGCTGCTGCGCAGGTAGTGGCGGCGCAGGTGGCGGAAACCCACCATCAGCAGGGCGGAAGCGGGCAATGCCAGCAGTACGCCGACGAAGCCGAACAGCTGTCCGAAGGCCAGCAGGGCGAAGATCACGGCCAGCGGATCGAGGCCGATGCGCTCGCCCACCAGGCGCGGGGTCAGGATGAAACCTTCGATCACCTGGCCCAGGCCGTAGATGATGGCCACCGCCACCACCCCGCTCCAGTCGGAAAATTGCAGCACGGCCGCCATCAGGGCCAGCAACAGGCCGAGGCCAAAGCCGAGGTAAGGGATGAACACCAGCACGCCGGACAGGATGCCGACCGGCAGCGCCACTTCGAAGCCGGCCAGGGCCAGCGCCGTCGAATAATAGACTGACAACACCAGCATCACCAGCAACTGGCCGCGCAGGTATTGCGCCAGCAGGGCGTCCGACTCGCGCGCCATGTCCAGCGTGGCGCCGATATAGCGGCGCGGCACGGCGCCGGCGATACGTGCCAGCAGCTGGTGCCAGTCCAGCAGCAGGTAGAACAGCACCACCGGCACCAGGGCCAGGGTGGCCAGCCAGCCCAGCACCGCGCTGCCGCCGGCGCGCACGGAATTCAGCACGGCGGCCCAGATCTGGTCGCCGCTTTCCGCCATTTTCTCGGCCACCAGGGCGCGGATGGTGGCGCCGTCCAGCGTGAAATCCACGCCCAGCTGCTGCAGGCGCGGACCCAGGGTGTCGTTGATCTTGGCCAGGAAGGCGGGGATGGCCGCCTGCAGCAGGGGAATCTCCTTCTGCAGCACCGGCACCACGATCAGCATCAGGGCCAGCATGGCCGCGCCGAACAGGGTGATGACGATGGAAACGGCCAGGGCGCGCGGCAGGCGCCACTTGCGCAGCAGGCGCATGCGGCACAGTTTGTCGACCGCCGGGTTGAGCGCGTAAGCGATGATGGCGGCGGCCAGGAAAGGCGTCAGCACCGGTCCCAGCACCCACAGCAGGAAAAAGAAAGCCGCCCAGACCGTCACCCAGAATAGCGTTTGTTTTTGTTCCGGCGTGAGGGGAAATGGCATCTTCGGGGGCGGATTGGGGGTAAAAAATGCTAAAATAGCGGACTTGCCGTAAAACGGCCACCGCTTTCTATTCTACCGCCTCTGTTGCGTAAAACACCATGAGCCAACCTTCGAATGTTTCCCTGTCCTACCGTGACGCAGGTGTCGATATCGACGCCGGCGACGCCCTAGTTGAAGCGATCAAGCCATTCGCCAAGCGCACCATGCGCGAAGGCGTGATGGGCGGCATCGGCGGCTTCGGCGCGCTGTTCGAGATCAGCAAGAAATACAAGGAACCGGTGCTGGTGTCCGGCACCGACGGCGTCGGCACCAAGCTCAAGC
>CAMLRG010000323.1 GCA_946482335.1 uncultured Duganella sp.
GCGCGGCCGCTTCCAGCTGGTGGAAGTGATGCTGCCGCGCGGCGGCCAGTCCGACACGCTGGCGCGCTTCGTCAACGGCGTGCGCCGCCTGCAGGGAGCCAAGGCATGATCGAACTGGTTTGCCCGGCCGGCAGCCTGCCGGCATTGAAAGCCGCCGTCGACCATGGCGCCGACAGCGTCTACCTCGGCTTCCGCGACGCCACCAATGCGCGCAACTTCGCCGGCCTGAACTTCGACGAAGCCGCAATCGCGGAAGGCATCCGCTACGCCCACCAGCGCGGCCGCAAGGTGCTGCTGGCGCTGAACACTTATCCGCAGGCGGCGAGCTGGCAGCTGTGGCGCGAAGCGGTGGACCGCGCCGCCGGTGCCGGCATTGATGCGATCATCCTGGCCGACCCCGGCCTGATGGAGTATGCGCGCGGCAAGCACCCCGGCCTGCGCCTGCACCTTTCCGTGCAGGGCTCGGCCACCAACTACGAAGCGATCAATTTCTACCACGAGCAGTTCGGCATTTCGCGCGCCGTGTTGCCACGCGTGCTGTCGCTGCAGCAGGTCGAACACTTGCTGCGCGACGTGAAGACCGAGATCGAAGTGTTCGGCTTCGGCAGCCTGTGCGTGATGGTGGAGGGCCGCTGTGCGCTGTCATCCTATGCCACCGGCGAATCGCCCAACACCGCAGGCGTGTGTTCCCCCGCCAAGGCGGTGCGCTGGCAGGAGACGCCGAAGGGACTGGAATCGCGCCTGAACGGCGTGTTGATCGACCGCTACCGGCCCGATGAAAACGCCAGCTACCCCACGCTGTGCAAGGGGCGCTTCGAGGTGGAAGGGGAAACCTATTACGCCATCGAAGAGCCGGCCAGCCTGAACACCATGGAATTGCTGCCGCAGCTGGTGCAGATGGGCGTCAAGGCCATCAAGATCGAAGGCCGCCAGCGCAGCCCCGCCTATGTGGCGCAAGTGACGCAAGCCTGGCGCGCCGCCATCGATGCCTGCGGCGACGGCAAGCGCCGCTTCACCATCAACCCGGGCTGGAGCGCCGCGCTGGACCGCGTGGCGGAAGGGCAGCAGCACACCCTCGGCGCCTATCACCGCAAATGGAAATGAGTATGTTGAAACTAGCCCTCGGCCCGGTGTTGTATTACTGGCCGCGCCTGACCATGTTCGAGTTCTACCAGCAGGTGGCGGAAAGCCCGGTGGACGTCGTCTACCTGGGCGAAGTGGTGTGCTCGCGCCGCCACGAATTGCGCCTGCCCGACTGGCTCGATATCGCCGGCCTGCTGCGCGACGCCGGCAAGCAGGTGGTGCTGTCCACGCAAGCCCTGATCGAGTCGGGCGCCGAACTGACCACCATGCGCAAGCTGTGCGAGAACCGCGATTTCCTGGTCGAAGCCAACGACTTCGGCGCCGTGCACAAGCTGGAAGGCGCAGCTTTCGTCGCCGGCCCGCACCTGAACATCTATAGCGAGCCGACGCTGGCGGTACTGGCCCGCCAGGGCGCCCGCCGCTGGGTGGCCCCGATCGAGATGGGCCGCGACGCCATCGCAACGCTGCTGGCAACGCAGCCGTCCGGAATGGAGAGCGAAGTCTTCGCCTGGGGCCGCATGCCGCTGGCCTTTTCGGCCCGCTGCATGACCGCCCGCAACCGCAACCTGCCGAAAGACGATTGCCAGTTCAGCTGCATCGACTATCCGGATGGCTTGGTCATGGATACGCGCGAACAGAAAGCCTTCCTGGTATTGAACGGCATCCAGACCCAGTCCGCGCGCTGCTGCAACCTGGTGCTGGCGATGCCGGAAATGGCCGACATGGGCATCGACGTGCTGCGCATTTCGCCGCAAGCACGCGACACGCTGGACGTGGTGGCTGCCTTCGACAAGGTACGGCGCGGCGAATGGCAACCGGCCCATGCGGCGCATATGCTGGAGCCGTTGGCGCCCGGCGGCAGCTGCGATGGGTTCTGGAGCGGCCAGGCGGGCATGGAGCGCAGCGCCGCGCTGGAGGAAGCCGTATGAGCGCCGCCCAGTTCCGCATCCCGCCCGCCATCGGCCGCCTGCTGGGCCGCCTGCCGCCGCAGCCACCCGCTTGGCTGTTCGTGCAGGGCTTGAACCGCATCCTGGCCCCACAATTGCCCGAAGACGTGCGCCGGGCCCTGTTTGCGCGCCGCCTGCGCCTGCGGGTCGAAGACGCCGGGCTGGCCATCGACTTCAGCTGGCAGGGCAGTGCCTTCGAAACGGCGCGCCACAGCAGCGCGCCCGACCTCACCGTCGGCGCCTGCGCCCATGACCTGGTGCTGATGGCGCGCCGCCAGGAAGACCCGGACACGCTGTTCTTCTGCCGCCGCCTGGTGCTCGAGGGCGACACGGAATTGGGCCTGCTGTTCAAGAACACGCTCGACGGCCTGGATGCCGGTGCCCTGGACTGGCGCAAGCTGCTGCCCTTCCCGCCGATACCGCGCGGCGCCCGTCATGGCTGACAAGACGCTGCCGCTGGTGTATTCCTGCTCCGGCTGCAGCAGCGCGGCCCAGCTGGCCAACGCCGTCGCCATCAAGCTCGACCGCGACGGCACGGCGGAAATGTCGTGCATCGCAGGCGTGGGCGGCGGCGTCGCCCCGCTGGTCAAGCTGGCCCGCGCCGGCCGCACCATCCTCGCCATCGACGGCTGCCCCTTGGCCTGCGCCCGCGCCTGCCTGGCCGGGCAGGGCGTGGCGCCCGACCACCATCTCCTCCTCCATGAACACGGCGTGCGCAAGCGCATGCACACCGACTTCGACCCTGCCGAGGTGGAAGCCATTGCAGGACACGCAAGAAACTTGCTTTTTGCCAGTAAAATCAAATAGATGCGCAAATCGTTCTCCAGGGTTAATATTTCAAAACAACAAACTTTCTGGAGGCAAAACATGAAACCATGGGTAGTGGCGATGGCCTTGGGCCTGGGTGTCGGCAGCGCAAACGCCAGCACCGACCAAATCGAGTTCTATACGTCGAAATACGTGGGCGACGATATCGCCTACGAAAACGTCGGCTGCGGCAAGCCCGCCATCCCTGAGCTGTCGCACACCAAGTCGGAAATCAAGAAGGTGGCAGCCGACATGGACGCCTGGCGCAACTGCTATAACGCCTATACCGAAAAGCTGGCGGCCCTGCAGCCCGTTGGCAAGGCGCTGCCGGCCGGCCTGGCGGAGCGCATGACGCCGGACCAGCTGAACCAGGCCAAGAACCGCATGGCCCAGGTCTACAATGCGGTGGCCGACGAAGCCGAAGCTGTGGCCAAGGCCGTCTTGGCCTCGCATGCCGCCTGGATGGCCAAGACCGACGAATTCGTCAAACTGGAAGATGCCCGCCAAAAGGACAAGGCTGCCCAGCTCGACCGCCTGTACCGCGACAACAATGTCATGGATTCCGGCGCCCGTGGCTTGCCGTCCGCCGGCGGCGCCGGCAAAGCCCGCTGATACCCCCGAGTCTTTTTCACAATACTGCCCGCGCGACACCGTTTTTCCGCCAAAAGCGGATAATAACGATCGCGCTTCGCAGTTCTAATAGGCAAAGACTATTGAGTCTATTTGAACAATCAAATTTGCAAATCCCCGGGAAGGCCTTAAACTGGCGTCTCATTGATTCACAACCCACGAGGAAACCACAATGTCCCTGATCAACACCCAAGTAAAACCATTCAAGGCCACCGCATACCACAACGGCAAGTTCGTTGACCTGAGCGAAGAGTCCCTGAAAGGCAAGTGGTCCGTATTCGTGTTCTACCCAGCCGATTTCACCTTCGTGTGCCCAACCGAACTGGAAGACCTGGCAGACCACCACGCAGAATTCGCCAAGCTGGGCGTGGACGTGTACGGCATCTCGACCGACACCCACTTCGCCCACAAGGCATGGCACGACACTTCTGACGCCATCAAGAAAGTGCAGTACGCCCTGATCGGCGACCCGACCGGCACCCTGTCCCGCAACTTCGAAGTGATGATCGAAGAAGAAGGCCTGGCACTGCGCGGCACCTTCGTGATCAATCCGGAAGGCTTCATCAAAGTGATGGAAGTGCACGACAACGGCATCGGCCGCGACGC
>CAMLRG010000324.1 GCA_946482335.1 uncultured Duganella sp.
GATGCGCCGCGAGCAGGAGGCAGCTTGAAAGTCGGGGTCAGCTCTGGCAACAAGACATTTCGCGCAGCGAAATGTCCTGTTGCCAGAGCTGACCCCGACTTTCACTTCGCTTGCCGCAGCAGGGTCGACATGTATTGCGGGGTAATGCCCAGGTAGGATGTCAGCACTTTCTGTGAAATGCGCTGCTCCAGCCCTGGGTATTGTTCGCGGAAGGCGGCCAGGCGGCAATTGGCGGACGTCATGCTACGGATCAGGCAGCTTTGCGAATAGCGGCGGATCGACAGCTCGGATACCTTCAGGTAGTACTCGCGCATGCACCGGTGCTCTTCGCGCAACTGCGCCAGGGCAGCCCACTCGACCCGCACGGCCATCACCGCCGTTTCCGCAATGATGAATTCCTGTGCCGGATGGCCATCCTGGGCCGCCAGCAGATCGTGGTGTGAACCGCAGGAATCGCCTTCGACGGAAAACGCCATCGTCACGTCGATGCCGTCGCGGGTAACCATTCCGCGCCGCGCCACGCCGCGGTACAGCCAGTAGGCGACTGTGGCCGGCACGCCGGTACGTTGCAGGTATTCGCCCTTGCGGAACTGCACCTGGGTCACATGCGGCGCCAGCAAGCGATTGAATTCGTCGAACAATTCGCGCGATACGCCGAGCCGGCGCATCGTGTGTTCGCTGAACTCTTCACGTTGTTGTAGGAATACATGGGACATGGCGGCGGCTTCTGTGGTATTTCCGGCAATGTTGTTTCCAGCTTGAAACAACAGGCCCAGCAATATAGCAAAGGTTTAGCCTGCCATCCAGTCGCGCAGCCCATCCACCCAGGGGCGGGCGTCGAGGTTCATGGTTTTCCGGATCTGCGCGGCGCGCTCGTACAGCACGGAGAAATCGATCGATGGCGAGCGCTTGAAGGCGATGACGACGATATTGGCGTCATGCACTTCGGGCAGCCAGACCACGGCATCGAACACTTGCTCCATGTGCTCCAGGTTCTTGCCGTAATTGTCGAAATCGCCAAAGACATTGGTGGTCATGATCCCGTCCGGGCCCAGGCAGTCGGCGCAAGCCTGGTAGAACTCGGGCGTATCGAGCACGGGCCCGCGCGCCTCCTCGTCGTACAGGTCGACCTGCAGCACGTCCACCGTGCCGTGGTTGCGCGGATCGAGCACGAAATCGAGGGCGTTCATTTGCCGCACGTCGAGCCGCGCATCGTTCGGCGGCAAGCCGAATTTCTCTTCACAGATCGCAATCACGTTGGGATTGAGTTCAATGGCGGTGACGCGCGCCTTGGGGAACTGGCGGTAGCAGAATTTGGTCAGCGCCGCACTGCCCAGGCCGAGCTGCACGATGTGGCGGGGCGAGGGCAGGAACAGTGTCCACATCATCATCATCCGCACGTATTCGAGTTCGATCACATCGGGCTTGGCGATGCGCATGGCGCCCTGCACCCAGGAGGTACCCAGGTGCAGCGAACGTACGCCTTCAAACTCGGTGATGGTGGCGGGAGGAAAACCA
The DNA here is from genome assembly GCA_946482335.1 of uncultured Duganella sp. Next base: position 1,519 of record CAMLRG010000324.1, read on the forward strand.
GGCTGGTCAAATCGTCGGGATGGCATGGGGCGGTAGTTTACCAGCCCGGCGCCCCGACCGTCAGGCACGCCGGCGGCGCGCCCCCTTGACCGCACACACGACGCCCAGGCCCGCCAGCAGCATTGTGTAGCTGCCCGGCTCCGGCACGGCGCTGATATTCAGTGTTCCGGCATAGCTGGCCGAGGCGGGGCCGGTGGCATCGGGCAAGTCCACATAGCCCGTGACGGTCAGCGCCAACGGCCCGGTGATCGTGGTCGGCACCAGGAAACCGTATTCGAAGATGCCGGGCCCGGTCAGCGTCATGCCGTAGCCGTTGACGGTAGCGGAGGTAAACGTCACGTCGGTTTGCGGCGTAAAGCCTATCGTCACGAGGCTGGCATCGACGAAGTAGCTGCCGCTGCTTGGCGAGAAGTTGAAGGTATCGAGGAAGCTGCCTTTCTCGATATGGGTCACGCCAAAGGCGGCGGACTGTTCGATGGTATTGCCGCCGAGGTTGACGTTGCTGGTGAGGTCGTCGGCCTGCGCCGCAGCGGCTGCAATGGCCAACAGCAAACCCATGGAAGTCTTCATGAGGTTCTCCTGAATGCGCAGGCCGGGTGCCTGCACTATCCAAGTTATGCCGCGCGCCTGCGGGGCGGTTTGATGTGGATCAAAGTGGCAGGAGTATGGTGACCGCCAGCCCGCCGCCTTCGCGGTTGGCCAGGGTGATGCGGCCGCCGTGGGCTTCGGCGATTTCGCGCGCGAGCGCCAGGCCAAGGCCGGTGCCGCTGCGCTTGGTGGAGTAGAACGGTACCAGGGCGTTGGCCAGCACCGCCTCGCTCATGCCGGGGCCGCGGTCCTGCACTTCGATGCGCAGCATGCCGTGCTGGCGGCGCAGTTCGAGGTTGACTTCGCCCGCCGGGGAACCGGACTCATGAGCATTCTTCAGCAGGTTCAGCAAGGCTTGTTCCATTTGCGCCGCGTCGAAGGCGTGCGCTTCGTCCGGCACTTCGCCAAGCAAGGTGAATTGCACCTGGTCGGACAGGCCGGCCAGGAAGGGCGCCCAATGGTGCCGGTCCAGGCGCGGCGTGGGCAGCTTGGCGAAGCGGGCGTAGCCGAGGATGAAGCTTTCCAGGTGGCGCGTACGTTCCTCGATGGTGGCGAGGATTTGCGGCAGGCGTTCGGTCTGGCCGCGCCGCACCAGTTCGGCGCCGGAGTGGGCGAGGGAGGTCAGGGGCGCCAGCGAGTTATTCAATTCGTGGCTGATCACGCGGATCACTTTCTTCCACGTTTGCACTTCCTGGCGGCGCAATTCCTGCGTCAGCTGGCGCAACAGCAGCAATTCATGCGGGCGGCCATTCAGGCTGAAGCTGCGGCGGGCCAGGTGGAAGACTTCCTCGTCTTCGCCCTCGCCGATGGTGAACAGGCCGTCGCCGCCGCGGTCCATGGCTTCGCGCAGGGCGGGCTGGACGCGCGCCAGCAGCTCGGGCAGGCGCAAGCCTTCCAGCTTGCGGCCATCGTTTACCAGCTGGCGCGCGGCCAGGTTGGCGAAGACGATGGCGCCGGTGTCGGTGACCAGCAGCATGGCGACTGGTGTGTGCTGCACCATGGTGTCCAGCAACAGCTCGCGCTGCACCAGGGCCAGGCGCTGCTCGCGCAACACCTGGCCCAGCTCGTTGTGGGCGGCGACCAGGTCGGACAATTCATCGTTCTGCGGCCAGTGCAGGCTGAAGGAAAAGTCGCCATCGCGGTAGCTGGTGACGGTGCCGGTCAGGGCGCGGTAAAGCGACAGCTGGCGCTGCAACTGGGCGCGGATGGTGATCACGGCCAGCGGTACCAGGCACAGCAGGGAGATGCCGACCACCAGAGTGGGGTGGTTGGGCAGCAGCTGGTCGAGGCCGAGGGCGATCAGGATGCCGGTGGTGGTCAGCGTGCCCACCAGTGCGGACCAGCGTGTCAGGAGCGACAGCCGCATCTCAGCGCACCGCCGGCTGGGCCGCGGCGGCCGGGGCGCAGCCGCGTAGCGGCCGGACGCAGGGGCGGACGCGGCGGCGGTGCGGCATCATGGGCGGGCGATGCCGAGGCGTTCCATGCGGCGGTACAGGGCTTGGCGCGACAAGCCGAGCTCGGCGGCCGCTTGCGCCACCACGCCGCCGGCGCGCGCCAGGGCGGCGGCGATGGCGTCGCGATCGGGCTCCTGGTCGGGGCCGGTGCTGGCCTGGCTGGCTGGGCTGGCGGCCGGCAGGCCAAGGTCGGGTACCGTGATCGCTTCGCCCTGGGCCAGCAGGCTGGCGCGGGCCATGACGTTCTTCAGCTCGCGCACATTGCCGGGCCAGCCGTGCGCCAGCAGGGCGGCTTCGGCGTCGGGCCGCAAGTGGCGGCCGGCGCCGAGGAAGTGGCGCGCCAGCGGCAGGATGTCGCCCGGGCGTTCGGCCAGCGGCGGCAGCCGCAGTTCGATCACATTCAAGCGGTAGTACAAGTCTTCGCGGAAGGTGCCGGCGCGGATCATGGCGGGCAGGTCGGCGTTGGTGGCGCT
>CAMLRG010000325.1 GCA_946482335.1 uncultured Duganella sp.
TGATCGTGACCGACACCGCCTATCACGGCTTCACCGATGCCGTGTCGAAGTTCTCGCCATCGCTCGGCACGACAGTCAATCTGGGTGCGCACGTGCGCCTGGTGCCCGCGCCGCGCCTGTACCACGCCGAGGGCGCCGACCTGGCCGGACGCTTCACGCGCGATGTCGAGGCGGCGATTGCCGATCTGCAACGCCACGGCATCAAGCCGGCGGCACTGATTGTCGATTCCGTGTTCACCAGCGACGGCATCCTTCCCGATCCGGCGGGCTTCCTGAAGGGTGCGGTCGAGGCGATCAAGCGGGCCGGCGGCCTGTTCATCGCCGACGAAGTCCAGCCGGGCTTCGGCCGCACGGGTGAGCACATGTGGGGCTTCCAGCGCCATGGCGTCATCCCCGACCTGGTCACCCTCGGCAAGCCGATGGGCAACGGCCAACCGATCGCGGGATTGCTGGCCACTGCCGATGCGTTGGCGGAATTCGGCAGGAACTCCAGGTACTTCAACACCTTCGCCGGCAATACCGTATCGTGCGCGGCTGCGCTGGCGGTGCTGGATACGATCGAACGCGAAGGGCTGGTGCAACACGCCGCCAAGGTCGGACAAGTCCTGCGGGAGGGGATTGCCGGCCTGGCCAAGCGCCACGAAGCCATCGGCGATGTGCGCGGGGTGGGCATGTTCGTAGGTGTGGAGCTGGTTTCGGACCGCGCATCGCGCACGCCGGACCGCGAACTCACCACCCGGGTCGTCAACCGGATGCGCGACAAGGGGGTCTTGCTGAGCGCCTGTGCGATGGGGCACAATGTGCTCAAGATCCGGCCGCCGCTGGTACTGTCCGCGGAACAAGCCGGCATGGTGATCGATACGCTCGACCAAGCCCTCAGCGCCGCAGGATAGATCCATGCGTTCTTCAGTAACCCTGGACCAGTTCGACATCAAGATCCTCGTGCATCTCCAGCGCGAAGGGCGCTGCACGAATGTCGAACTGGCCACGGCCATTGGCCTGAGCGAGAGCCCTTGCCTGTTCCGCACCAAGCGGCTTCAGGAACTCGGGATCATCCGGGGTTTTGGCGCCGATGTCGCGCTCGAAAAACTGGGCAGCTATGTCATCGTGTTTTCCGAGGTGACCCTGAGCTGCCACCAGCCGCCCGATTTCCGCAAGTTCGAAGCCGGTGCCGGCAAGTACCGGGAGATCGTCGAATGCTACAACATCAGCGGCGGTTACGATTATCTCCTGAAAATCGTGGCGCCCAGCGTGGCATGCTTCCAGGCCCTGATGGAACGGCTGCTGGACGATGATATCGGCATCGCGAAATTTTCCAGCCGAATCGTACTGCGGCAGCCATTCAGTCCGCGTGCTTTCCCGCTGGATGTTCTCATCAGCGGGAAACCAAGCTGGGACTGAATGCGCTGGGCCCGGCGCAATCAATGCCCCATCAAGTCGTTCCACTGCGGCAGCAGTACGATGCTGTTGGGGTTCAGGCCAGCGTTCTTCAGCGTATCCATGCTGGCCACGACGCTGCCGGACTGCAGGTCGACCACCGTGACGGAGCCATCGCTCATGCCAGGCAGGTTGAGCAAGGCGTTCTGCACGAAGGCATACTTGCCATCCTTGGTAAAGGCGACGTGGTGCGCGCCCTCCGCTGCCGCGATGGACTTGAGCAGCTTCGGCTCGCCCGGCTTGGCTGAAATGTCGAAGATGTGCAGCTGGCCCGGCTTGGCCGTCGTCACGTACATGCGCGAGCCGGCATTGTTAAAGTAAATCTCCAGCGGCACGCCTGCCTTGACATCGGCAAAGTCATAGGCTTGCGCGACCTCGAAATCCTTCTTCTCCTTGTTCCAGCTGGCCGTCCACAGCGTGCCGCCGTACATATTGGTGACGTAGGCGATGGCTGGATTCGCTTTCGGCACGAACAGGATCTCCACCGGCGCCTCGCCCGAGGGCGACGGCTTTTTCGAGACCTTGTACGTGCCCAGCACCTTGCCGCTGCTGGCCTCCACGGCACTGATCACCTCACCCGCGTCGCCCAGGTCCGAGGCGCGCACCGTCGACGTCAGGAGGATGCGGTCGGCCGCGCCCGAAATGGCCAGCCCATGCGGGTAAGGCGCCGCAACCTTGATGGTCGAGAGCACCTTGTCGCTGCGGGCATCGCCCACCACCATGCTCTGGCTGCCCATGCAGCTGACGTACCAGCGCTTGTGGTCGGGTGAGAAGATGATGTCCTCGCCCACGCTGCAAGTGGGCACGCTGATGGTGGTCATGGCATAGTCCCTGGACTTCATGTCCATCACGCGCAGCTCGGTCTTGCCGAGCGCGGTGATGTAGGCTTTGCTCATGTCGTGGTTGTAGAAGATGTGGTGCGCCACCAGGTCGGCCGGCAGCGGGATGTCCTTGACGATCTTGCCGAAGGTCTTGGAGCGGGGATCGACATCGACGATCGCAATGCCCTCCTTGCGCGCCGCCGGCGCCACAGGATTCTTCAATGCCTTGAGCGATTCGGCGGACTTGCTTTCATAATTCATCATCGCCAGGATTTCGGCGCTGGCCAGGGCGGGGATGCCCAGTGCGGCAGCGAGGGGAAGCAGGAAACGGATACGCATGGTCCACTCCTTCTTGGCAGGGTCAGGCATAGAATTTTACGCCTGGCGGAGTAGAATCTCTACATGCGACCCTTCCGCCCTTACTGGCTCTTTGCAACGCTATTTGCCTGCGCCCCGCTATGGGCGCAGCCGCAAGTGCAGCGCGCCAGTTTTGACGTAAAACAGCAACGCATCGCCAAGCCAGCGCCCACCGTGCGCGTGCCGCAGGGCGACACCCTGGTGCTGGAATTGCGCAGCGATACCCCACTGGACGTGCACCTGCATGGCTATGACCTGATGCTGAAGCTAAAGGCCGGCACGCCCGGCAGCCTGCAGCTGCATGCGCATACGCTCGGACGCTTTCCGGCGGCGGTGCACGGCAAAGGCCACCATCACGGTCCGGCACTGCTCTACGTGGAAGTCATCCCGAAATGAAGCGCTGGCTGCTGGCAGCCATTCCCCTGCCTGCACTCGCGCACGGCTTCGGCCAACGCTTCGACCTGCCGCTGCCGCTCTGGATGTTCATGGCGGGCGCCGGCGTCACCGTGGCGGTCACATTCCTGCTGTTGGCACGCCAGCGCAATATGCGTCCGCGCACGCCGGACCAGGCGGCCACGATCCTTGCCCGCATTCCCCTGGCGGGTGCGCTGGCGGCGGCGTTGCGTCTGGCGGTAGTGGCCTTGTACTTGCTTGTCATCGCCGCCGGCTTTACCGGCGTGCAGAATCCGTTGAAGAACATCGCGCCCGCCATGGTGTGGGCGATCTGGTGGGTCGGCATGGCGTTCGTCTCGGCCTTGCTGGGCGACCTGTGGGCGCTGGTCAATCCGCTCGACACGATCTACCGCTGGACCTTGGGCGAGCGTCCCGGCAGGCTGGCGTGGCCGGCATGGGCCGGCGTGTGGCCGGCCACCCTTCTGTTCTTCGCCTTCGTGAACATGGAGCTGAACTGGGAAGGCAGCGAACGGCCGGCCAGCCTGGCTGCGGCGATGCTGGCCTATTCCTGCCTGACCTGGCTCGGCATGTTCCTGTTCGGGCGGCGCGCCTGGCTGGCACACGGTGAAGTGTTTGCGGTGGTCTTCGGGCTGCTGGCGCGCTTCGCACCCAACCGCGTGGTGGACGGGCGCTGGCAGCTGCGTCCCTTTGGCGCAGGCTTGCTGCTGGAGGCGCCGCTGGGCTGGTCGCACATCGTGCTGGTGATGCTGATGCTCGCGTCAGTCAGTTTCGATGGCTTGCTGGAGACCCAGGCCTGGCTCGACCTGCAGGGAGCCGTGGCGCTGCCGCCGTCCTGGCTGCGCGCAGGAGCGCTGTGCCTGCTGCCGGCGCTATTCCTGCTGGTCTACCTTGGCGTATGCCGGGCGATCGCCTGGTGCGGCGGCGGCGCCACGCTGGCCGACACGGCCGGCTGGTATGTGCTGACGCTGGTGCCGATCGCCATCGCCTACCACTTTTCCC
>CAMLRG010000326.1 GCA_946482335.1 uncultured Duganella sp.
ACATTAAAATCACGTCGTACTGTTCCTGGTGGTAGCTGGTCTCGACCTGCAGGGAAATCTTCTTGCCGATGAAATCGCCCAGCATGGCCAGGTGCTGCGACTCCTCCTCCAGGAACAGGTCCACCACTTCCTGCGAGGCGAGGATGCGGAATTCGCGCGGGTTGAACTGCTTGGCTTCGCGCAGCAGCTCGCGCAGGATTTCGTAGCAAATGGTGCGCGACGTCTTGACCTGGCCCTTGCCTTCGCAGGCCGGGCAGGGCTCGCACAGGATGTGGGCCAGCGATTCGCGCGTGCGCTTGCGCGTCATTTCCACCAGGCCGAGCGCGGAGAAGCCGGACACCGACACTTTGGTGCGGTCGCGCGCCAGGGCTTTCTTCAGCTCCGCCAGCACCGCGTTGCGGTGCTCGGTGTTCTCCATGTCGATGAAGTCGAGGATGATGATGCCGCCCAGGTTGCGCAGCCGCAGCTGGCGCGCAATGGCGTGCGCCGCTTCCAGGTTGGTCTTGAAGATCGTGTCGGCGAAATTGCGGCCCCCGACGAAGCCGCCGGTGTTGACGTCGATGGTGGTCATCGCCTCGGTCTGGTCGACGATCAGGTAGCCGCCGGATTTGAGGTCGACGCGGCGCCCCAGGGCGCGGTGGATTTCCTCTTCCACGCCATACAGGTCGAACAGCGGGCGCTCGCCGGTGTAATGGGTCAGGCGTGGCAGCACCGAGGGCGTATAGATGCGGCCGAACTCCGTCAGCGACAGGAAGTTTTCGCGCGAATCGACCTGGATGGTTGCAGTCTCGTCGTGCACGAAGTCGCGCAGCACGCGCTGCGCCAGGCTCAAGTCCTGGTGCAGCAGGGAAGTGGGCGGACGGGTGCGCGCGCCGTGGCAGATCGCGCCCCAGGTCTTGCGCAGGTATTCGATGTCGGCCTGCAGGTCGGCGTCGGAAGCGTCTTCGGCCTGGGTGCGCACGATGTAGCCGCCTTTTTCCTCGGGCGGCAGCAGGCTTTGCATGCGCGCGCGCAGGGCGTCGCGGTCGGATTCCTTTTCGATCTTTTGCGAGATGCCGATATGGCCGTCCTGCGGCAGGTAGACCAGCATGCGGCCGGCAATCGAAATCTGGGTCGACAGGCGGGCGCCCTTGGTGCCGATCGGGTCCTTGATCACCTGCACCGTCAGCACCTGGCCGTCGAACAGCAGCTTTTCGATCGGCGTCGGGGTGGCGTTCTGGTTGCCGTCGTGCGGCCGCGCCTCCCAGATGTCGGCAACGTGCAGGAAGGCTGCGCGCTCCAGGCCGATGTCGATGAAGGCCGACTGCATGCCGGGCAGCACGCGCACCACTTTGCCGGAATAGACGTTGCCGGCCAGGCCGCGCGTCAGGGTACGCTCGATATGCAGCTCCTGCACCGAGCCCTGCATGATGAGGGCGACGCGGGTTTCCTGCGGCGTGATGTTAATGAGGATGTCTTCGTTCATCAGGGAAGTTTGAGTCCTGCCTGGCGCAGCAATTGCGCCGTTTCGTACAGCGGCAGGCCCATGATGCCGGAATGGCTGCCTTCGATGTGTTCCACGAACAGGGCGGCCAGGCCCTGGATGCCATAGCCGCCGGCCTTGTCGTAAGGCTCGGTGGTGGCGCAATAGGCCTTGATGTCGGCCTCCGACAGCTTGCCGAAGCGGACGTCGGAGACCTGGGTGATATGGCCGGAAAAGTCTTGCGCGTGCACCGCCACCGAGGTCAGGACCTGGTGCGTGCGGCCCGACAGCTTGCGCAGCATGTCGGTCGCTTCCGTGACGTTGGCCGGCTTGCCGAGGATGGCGCCGTCGATGGTGACGGTGGTGTCGGCGCACAGTACGGGGCGCATGATCAGGCGGCGCCTGCCGATGATGTCCCAGGCAAAATCGGCTTTTTCCTGGGCCACGCGGCCGACATAGGCTAGCGGCTCCTCGCCCGGCAGCACGTCTTCGCTGACGTCCGGGCCGCGCGGGCCGTCGCTGCGCAGCATCAGCAACTCGAAGTCGACGCCGATCTGGCGCAGCAGCTCGCGCCGGCGCGGGCTCTTGGAGGCGAGGTAGATTTTCTTGTCGGCCAGTTTCATCGTTTGTCCCAGAGGTTCAGACCCGATGATAAGGGTGGTTCTGCGTTATTGTCCACGCCCGATAGAGTTGCTCGGCCAACATCACGCGCACCATGCCGTGCGGCAGGGTCAGGCTGGACAGGCGGATCATGCCTTCCGCCCTGGCCTTCAGCCCCGGGTCGAGGCCGTCGGCGCCGCCGATCAGGAAGGCGGTATCGCGGCCATCCTGCTGCCACGCTTCCAGCTGCTGGGACAAGCCTACGCTGGTCAAGTCCTTGCCGCGTTCGTCGAGCGCGATGATGCGCACCGATTTGGGCAGCGCCGCCTCGATGCGCTCCCGCTCCAGGGCCATGGCCGTGGCGGCGGTCTTGCTGCCGGAACGCTCGACGGGCTTGATTTCCTTCAGCACGATGCGCAATTCCGGCGGCATGCGCTTCACGTATTCGGTGAAGCCGCTTTCGATCCAGGCCGGCATTTTATGGCCGACCGCAGCGATGATCAGCTGCACTGATTACTCGGCCGCAGGCTTCTTGATGCGCTTGATGACGGTCTTGGCCGGCGCAGCGGCAGCGGCGGCTTTCTTCTCCTTGGCGGCCTTGGCGGATGCCTCGGCGGTCTTGGTCGAAGCGACCTTCACTTTCTTGCCTTCCGGCGCCACCACTTTCGGCGCGGCTTTCTTGGCGGCGGCTTTCTTGGCCACGGCGCCCGCGGCGGCGGCGGCCTTCACGGTGCCGGGCTTCTTGGCTGCCGGCTTCTTTTCCACCACCGCTTCGGCGGCCTTGGCGGCCTTGGTCGCAGCCAGGTGGCCGGACTTCTTCGGCGCCGCTTCCTTGGCGGCGGCAGCCTTGCCTTCGGTGGTCGACTTGCGTTTGGCGGCCCCCAGCTTGACCGGCTTTTCGCCCCAGATCTCTTCCAGGCGGTAGTAAGCGCGGATCGGCGCCTGCATGATGTGGACGATCATGTCGCCCAGGTCCACCAGCACCCATTCGCCGGTATCTTCACCTTCGATGCCGACCACGTCGCCGCCGGCGTCCTTGACCTTGTCGCGCACCGAAGCCGCCAGGGCCTTGGTCTGGCGGTTGGAGGTACCCGAAGCGATGGCGATGCGGTCGAAGAGGCTGGTCAGCCCGGTGGTGTCGAACAGGACGATTTCCTGGCCCTTCACGTCTTCCAGGGCGTCCACGACGATGGATTGCAGTTTTTTGATATCCATTATTTAGTTCTTATACAAATTATGTTGTTCAATATAGTCTAGCACTACCGGTGGGATAAGCGAGTCCGCCCCATCCCCACGTTGTAATGCAGCACGAATGGCAGTGGCCGAGATGTCGACGGCCAACTCGGCCGCCAGCATGGTCCTGCCCGCCGGGGTGTTCCTGACCTGTTCCGGCGTGGCCAGGCGGCGCTGGAATTCAGCGGCCACCTCGGCCGGCACGTGGGCGTCGTCCAGCTCGAAGCCGGGCCTGGCCGCCACGCAGAAGTGGGCCAGGTCGAACAGGTTGCGCCATTCGTGCCAGGTGTTCAGTCGCTGCAGCTGGTCGGCGCCCATCAGGAAGGCCAGCGACACGTCGGGCCCCACATCGGCGCGGATTGCCCGCAGCGTTTCGATCGTATAGGTCGCGCTGCCGCGCGCCAGTTCCTGCCAGTCGATCGTGACCGGGCAGGGCAGGCCGGTAAAGGCCAGCGTCAGCATGTCCACCCGCTGCTGCGGCGTCGCCACCAAGGCGCCCTTTTGCCAGGGCAGGGCGGGGATCACCAGCAGCGCATCGGCCTTGAGCTGTTCGGCGAACAGCTTGCCGAGCGCGATGTGACCGTTGTGCACCGGATCGAAACTGCCTCCCAGCAGTGCGATGCAGCGTTTCACTCGGCCAGCCAGTCGCGGTGTGGCAGGAAGCCGGTGTACAGCGCCGCTTCCGCGCTGCCGTCTTCCGGATGCCAGTCGTAGCGCCATTTGACGA
>CAMLRG010000327.1 GCA_946482335.1 uncultured Duganella sp.
CGCACGCGCCGCTTTGCCGGCGAACTGAATATCAGCGGCAAGGCGGGGCAGGGCACCACCCTGCAATTGCGCCTGCCTTTGGAGGACAAGAATGGGTGAGAAGATCACCGTGCTGCTGGTTGACGACCATGCGATTGCCCGCAATGGCGTACGGCTGATGCTGGGCACCGCGCCCGATATCAGTGTGGAGGGCGAGGCGGGCAACGCCGTGGAAGCGCTGCAGCGAGTGGCTGAACGCAGCTTCGATGTGGCCTTGGTGGACATCAAGATGCCGGGCAAGAACGGGCTGGACTTGCTGAAAACCCTGCGTAGCGAGTATCCGCGCATGGCGGTGCTGGTGCTGAGCACCTATTCGGAAGAGATTTATGCCGTGCGGGCCCTGAAATCCGGGGCGGCCGGCTACCTGACCAAGGATGCACCGACCGCCACCCTGGTGGAAGCGGTGCGCAAGGCTGCGGCGGGCGGCAAGCACGTCAGCCCGGCATTGCTTGAAAAGCTGGCAACCCTGGTGGGCGGCGGCCCGAGCGGCGACCACGAAGAATTGTCGAACCGCGAGCTGGAAGTGTTCAAGCTGATCGCCCAGGGTGAATCGCTGGTGAAAATCGGCGAAACCCTGCACCTGAGCCCCAACACGGTGACCACCTACCGCAGCCGCATCCTGGAAAAAATGGGCATGTCCAGCAATGCCGAGCTGACCCGCTACGCCCTCGAACATGGCCTGATTTAGCAGTGTAGGGGAAGCCCTACATCAACTACACAGGATGCTTGATACCGGGAAAGGGCGCCGGGCGCGATACTGCTCCCATCGAAAACAAGGAGCAGCACCATGAGCCCGGTCATCCCCATCACCCCAGCCAAATCGAGCAACTGCGCCAGCGCATCCATTGCAGCGAAGTGTTCGCTGTGCAGCTTCAACCGCCTGTGCCTGCCGCAAGGGCTGGCCGAAGACGACGTGGCGCGGCTGGACCAGATCATTGCACGGCGTCGCCGCGTCAGCCGCGACGAAGCCTTGTACCAGACCGGCGACGGCTTCCACAGCCTGTACGCGGTGCGTTTCGGGCACTTCAAGACAGTCCAGGTGAACCAGCGCGGCGAGCAGACCATCGGCGGCTTCCACATGGCCGGCGACTTGCTGGGCATGGAAGCCATCGGCACCGGCCAGCATTCCTGCAATGCCGTGGCACTGGAAGACAGCGAAGTGTGCGAAATCCCATTCTCCCGCCTGCAGGAGCTGGTGATGCAGATCCCCGGCCTGCTGCAGCAATTCCACCGCACCATGAGCCGCGAAATCCAGCGTGAGCAATCGGTGATGCTGTTCCTGAGCCATATGCGCGCCGAACAGCGCCTGGCCATGTTCCTGCTCAATCTGGCCGGCCGTTACGCCCAGCGCGGCTACTCGTCGACCAGTTTCCAGTTGCGCATGTCGCGCGAAGACATCGGTGGCTACCTGGGACTGACCGTGGAAAGCGTCAGCCGCCAGCTGGCCCGCCTGCGCCAGGATGGTTCGATCGTCCTGCAAAACCGCGACCTGCGCATTACCGACCGCGCCAAGCTGGAAGCCATGTCGTCCGGCGGCATGGCGCAAGAACTCGCCGTCGCCTGACGGAAGACGGGTCGGGCCCTTGGGCTTGGCCCGCTGCTGCCGGTTTCCGGGTCGCGTCAGCCGAGGTGGCTGGCGGCGACTGCCAGCGCGAGATCCATGGTGTTGATGTGAGCCTCGATCCAGTCCGGCAGCGTGCGGACAATGTCACGGGCCGCGTTTTCCTCGTCTTCCTGCAATAGGCCCAGGACCCGGGCGACCATGTCCAGCAACTCGTCGTGAGCCGCGTGATGGGCTGGCGCCGCGGCATAGGCGATTTGTTCCATCAGTCTGGCTTCCTCGCGAAGGTGTTCCCTGACTTCCACCGCCAGTTCACGGCAGCCTTGATCAAAGGCAGGGCGCGGCAGGCGTTCCAGCGTTTCCAGCATGTCGAAGACGATGCGGTGCGAGTGGTCCAGTACCGGGATGCCAAGCGCGAGGTCAGGTCCGAAGACGATGGAATCCATGGGGCTCTCCAGTCGTGTTGATGGGCAATTGTGCCCTCGGCCAGGCCGGAAGGCACATGACACATGTCAAATCTTTACCAATATTGTGTGCTTGCCATCTGCGCCAGGTGATCGATGAACAATCTGGTTCGCCGTGCAAGCTTGCCCGCATTGGGCCAGACGGCTTGAAGCGGAATGGGGGCCGGCTCGAAGTCTTGCAGGATCAGCTCGATGCGGCCTTCGTCGAGCAGGCGGCGCAGTTGCCAAAGCGGTGCCATGCCGATGCCCAGGCCGCAGGCCACCGCTTCGTTGGCTGCGGCGGCATCGTTTGCGCTGAATGGGCCGTTGACGGCAATGTGGCGGCTGGCGCCGTCAACGCGAACGGGCCATTGACGCCGGTACTTGCCGGTGTTGCGCAACACGCAGGGCAGCCCGGCCAGTTGCTCGGGATGGCGAGGCGTGCCGTGCTGTTGCAGCCAGCGCGGGGCGGCGAAGAAGACGCGGCGCAACCGGGCAAGCGGGCGGGCCTTCAACGTTGAATCGGGGAGCTCGCCGACGCGCACGGCGAGGTCCATGCTTTCTCCCACCAGGTCGGCCTGGCGTTCGGACAGCACCAGTTCGATCTCGATGCCTGGCCAGCGTTGCATGAAGGCCGCGGCGACGGGTGTCAGCCAGCTTGCACCGAGCAAGGTCGGGCCGGCAACGCGAAGTGTGCCGTGCGGGGCGTCGCCCTCATTGCGGGCTGCTTCGCGGGCGGCCTCGATATCGGCGAGGGCCGGGCGGATGCGGTCAAGGAAGGCTGTGCCGGCCGGCGTGGCGTGCAGCTTGCGCGTGGTGCGCTGGATCAGCTGGGTGCCGAGCGACGATTCCAGCTCCGCCAGTGCGCGGCTGACGGCCTGCAGGGAGCGGCCGGTGCGGCGGGCGGCGGCGGTCAGGGAACCTGTCTCCATGATGGCAACGAAGGTCGCGTAGTCGTCTAGTTCACTCATTGATTCTCCCAAATATTGGGAGAGTTTATCAATATCTGCTCCAATTGTTGCGTGATGTGGCATTGAATAGACTGGGGTTTTGCCGCCAGGAGGACTTGATGCCGCAGATATTCCACATCGATTCGTTTACCCGTACGCCATTGCGGGGCAATCCGGCAGGGGTCGTGCTCGACGCCGATTGCATGACCGACGCGCAGATGCAGGACCTTGCGCGGGAATTGAAACACTCGGAGACAGCTTTCGTGTTACGCCCCGATGGCGGGGACCACGATGTACGCGTGCGCTTCTTTACGCCAACTGTCGAGGTGCCGGTATGCGGGCATGCCACCATCGCCGCGCACTATGCGCTTGCCTGGTCCGCCCGCGCCGCCGGCAGGCGCGCTGAACGCAGCGTCGTCCAGAAGACCGGCGCCGGTTTGCAGCGCATCCGTACGGTGCGCGATAGCGGCGCAGGCCAAGGCATTGACGCTGCGGACTGGCGCATCGAGATCGAGCAGGGCGCCCCTCAGTTCGGCCAGCCGCTCGACGCGCGCTGGCGCCAGCGGACGGCCCGGGCGCTCGGCATTCCAAGCGTGCCGGGCGGGGATGGGCTGGCCGCTGGTCGGCCATTGCAGCTCGTCTCCACCGGTCACAGCAAAGTCATGGTGCCGCTGCCCGATGGCTTCGCGCTGGAGCATCTGGCGCCCGATATGGCGGCACTGGCGGCGTTGAGCCGTGAGATCGGCTGCAACGGATGGTTTCCGTTCGTGCTGAAGGGGAACCGCGCCACGGAAGGGCGGATGTTTGCGCCGGCCATCGGCATTCCCGAAGACCCCGTGACCGGCAACGCCAACGGCCCGCTCGGCGCTTACCTGGTGCGCCACAAACTGGTGCCGCACGACGGCAAGGAACTGCTATTCGAGGGCCACCAGGGCAAGGCCATGCGGCGGGACGGCACGGTGACGGTGCGCGTCGCCATCGGGAACGACGCGCCGGTGGGCGTGACGATCAGCGGCCAGGCCGTG
>CAMLRG010000328.1 GCA_946482335.1 uncultured Duganella sp.
ACTGGTTCTTCGGCGGCTACATCCTGGCGGTGACCCTGCTGCACGTGGTGAACTCGATGTCGATGCCGGCCTCGCTGTTCAAGTCCTACTCGATGTATACCGGTGTGCAGGACGCCATGATCCAGTGGTGGTACGGCCACAATGCGGTCGGCTTCATCCTGACCGCCGGCTACCTGGGCATGGTGTACTACTTCATCCCCAAGCAGGCCGAGCGTCCGGTGTATTCGTACAAGCTGTCGATCGTGCACTTCTGGGCCCTGATCTTCACCTATATGTGGGCCGGCCCGCACCATCTGCAATACACCGCGCTGCCTGACTGGGCGCAATCGCTGGGCATGGTGTTCTCCCTGATCCTGCTGGCGCCAAGCTGGGGCGGCATGATCAACGGCATCATGACCTTGTCCGGCGCATGGCACAAGCTGCGCACCGACCCGATCCTGAAGCTGATGATCGTCTCGCTGTCCTTCTACGGCATGGCGACCTTCGAAGGCCCGATGATGTCGATCAAGACCGTCAATGCGCTGTCGCACTATACCGACTGGGGCATCGCCCACGTCCACGGCGGTGCGCTGGGCTGGGTGGGCTTCATCACCATGGGTTCGATCTACTACCTGATCCCGCGCCTGGCCGGCCAGGACAAGATGTACAGCACCAAGCTGATCGACGTGCACTTCTGGGTCGCCACCATCGGCGTCGTGCTCTACATCGCCGCGCTGTGGATCGCCGGCGTGATGCAGGGCCTGATGTGGCGTGCGGTCAATGCCGACGGCACCCTGACCTACACCTTCGTGGAAAGCGTGAAAGCAAGCTACCCGTATTACGTGGTACGCGTGATCGGCGGCCTGTTGTACCTCGGCGGCATGTGCATCATGGCTTACAACGCCTGGATGACCCTGAAGGGTCGCGAAACCCCGCGTGCGCGCATTCCTGAACTGAGCCTGGCTGCATAACGGAGTAGAAAAAATGAAATTTTCCCATGAATGGATTGAGAAAAACCCCTGGCTGCTGATCGTCCTGGTGACGCTGGTGGTATCGGTGGGCGGCGCGGTGGAAATCATCCCGCTGTTCTTCCAGAAGTCGACCACCGAACCGGTGGCGGGCCTGAAACCTTACTCCGCGCTGCGCCTGACCGGCCGCGACATCTATGTGCGTGAGGGCTGCTACACCTGCCACTCGCAGATGGTGCGTCCGTTCCGCGCCGAGACCGAGCGCTACGGCCACTACTCGGTGGCGGGCGAGTTCGTCTACGACCGCCCGTTCCAGTGGGGCTCCAAGCGCACCGGTCCCGACCTGGCGCGCGTGGGCGGCCGCTACTCCGACGAGTGGCACCGCATCCACCTGAACAACCCGCGCGACGTGGTGCCGGAATCGAACATGCCCAACTACCCGTGGCTGGCCAAGACCAAGCTGAAGCCGGAAGAAGTGGTGCCGAAGATGCGTGCACTGAAGCGCATGGGCGACCCGTACACGGAACAGGAAATCGCCGCTGCACCGGCCGAACTGGCCAACAAGACGGAAGAGGATGCGCTGGTGGCTTACCTGCAAGGCCTGGGCACCCTGATCAAGACGAGGAACTGAAATGGAAAACTTTTTTAGCAATGCGAGCAACGTGATGACAGTGATCTCGTTCGCCACATTCCTCGGCATCGTGTGGTGGGCCGCCCGTGGCCGCTGGGACGAAGCCGCGCAGCTGCCGTTCGCTGACGAGGAGAAGAAAAATGGCTGACTTCACCAATGAATTCTGGAACCTGTATATCGTCGTCCTGACCGTCATCGGCATCGTCGGCTGTGGCGTGCTGCTGTGGTCCCAGTCGTCGGTCAAGGGCGCCGCCCTGAAATCGGTGGACGGCAAGGTCGGCACCACCGGCCACATCTGGGACGAAGACTTGACCGAGCTGAATACGCCGATGCCGCGCTGGTGGATGATCCTGTTCTACCTGACCATTGCGTTCTCGATCGGCTACCTGTGGCTGTATCCGGGCCTGGGCAGCTACAAGGGTTCGCTGGGCTGGACCTCGACCGGCGAGCACAAGGAAGAACTGGCCAAGGCCGAGAAGGAATACGGCCCGCTGTTCGACAAATACAAGGGCCAGGACCTGCAAGCCGTGGCGGCGGACCCGCAAGCGCGCGCCATCGGCGAACGCCTGTTCCTGACCTATTGCGCACAGTGCCACGGTTCCGATGCGCGCGGCAACAAAGGCTTCCCCAACCTGGCCGACAAGGATTGGCTGTATGGTGGCGAGCCAAGCACCATCAAGGACACCATCCTGAAGGGCCGTCACGGCGTGATGCCGCCGATGGGCGCCGCCGTGGGTTCGGAAAAGGATATCGAGAACGTTGCACAGTACGTCCTGAGCCTGTCGGACAGCACCCATGACCCGATCAAGTCGGTGATGGGCAAGTCCAAGTTCAGCGCCTGCATGGCCTGCCACGGCGCGACCGGCAAAGGCAACCCTGCGCTGGGCGCACCGAACCTGGCCGACAAGACGTGGCTGTACGGCGGCAGCGCCGAAACCGTGATGGAAACCATCCGCAAGGGCCGCAACAACACCATGCCTGCTTTCGAGGACTTCCTCGGCGAAGGCAAAGTGCACGTGCTGGCCGCCTACGTGTGGGGCCTGTCCAACCCTCCGGTGAAAACCGCAATGAAGTAAGTCGCAAAGCATCATGAACGCCCCTGCACCACAAGTCATCAAGATGTACGCCAAGCGCGAGGATATCTTCCCGCGCGAGGTGAAAGGACACTACACCCGCCTGCGCTGGATCTGCCTGATCCTGACCCAGCTGGTGTTCTACGGCGCCCCATGGCTGCAGTGGAATGGCCGCCAGGCCATCCTGTTCGACCTGGTGCAGCGCAAGTTCTACATCTTCGGGCTGGTCTTGTGGCCGCAGGACTTCATCTATCTGGCGGCCCTGCTGATCGCCTGCGCTTGGGGCCTGTTCCTGGTCACGGCGGTCGCGGGCCGCGTCTGGTGCGGGTATTCCTGCCCGCAAACGGTCTACACGGAGATGTTCCTGTGGATCGAACGCAAGTTCGAAGGTTCGCGCAGCGCCCAGATGCGGCTGAAGAAGGCACCGCTGTCATTCGACAAGATCTGGCGCAAGGGCGGCAAG
Organism: uncultured Duganella sp.; assembly: GCA_946482335.1. The sequence continues at coordinate 3,115 of CAMLRG010000328.1, forward strand.
CACGCCACCTGGCTGCTGCTCGCGCTGTGGACCGGTTTCACCTTCGTCAGCTATTTCTCGCCGCTGCACAACCTCGCCAAGGAAGCGCAGACCTTCAATTTCGGGCCATGGGAAAGCTTCTGGGTGCTGTTCTACAGCTTCGCCACCTACGGCAATGCCGGCTGGATGCGCGAGCAGGTGTGCAAGTACATGTGCCCCTACGCCCGCTTCCAGAGCGCGATGTTCGACCGCGACACGCTGATCATCACTTATGACGAGAAGCGCGGCGAGCCGCGCGGCCCGAAATCGGAGGGCTCCTGCATCGATTGCTCGCTGTGCGTGCAGGTTTGCCCGGTAGGCATCGATATCCGCAAGGGCCTGCAATACGAATGCATCGGCTGCGCCGCCTGCATCGACGCCTGCGACATCGTGATGGACAAGATCGAACAGCCGCGCGGCCTGATCCGCTACAGCACCGACCGCGCCATGGCGCAGGGGCTGGGCGCGAAGGCCATCCGCAAGCGCCTGCTGCGTCCGCGCGTGCTGCTGTACACCGGCGGCCTGCTGCTATTCATCGCCGCCGTGTTCACCATGCTGGCCCTGCGCACGCCGCTCAAGCTGGACGTGATCCGCGACCGCGGCTCGATGGGCCGCGAAGTGGAGAACGGCATGATCGAGAACGTGTACCGCCTGCAGATCATGAATACCACCGAGCAGGGCCACACCTACCGCATCCGCGCCAGCGGCATCGACACCCTGCAGGTGGCGGTACCGGACCTGGTCGACGTGGGACCGACCGAAACGCGCGCCGTGCCGATCCGCCTGCGCGCCGACCACGGCAAGGGCGAAACCGGATCGAACAAGATTTCCATCGAACTGACCGCGGTGGACGACGCGTCGCTGACGGTCAAG
>CAMLRG010000329.1 GCA_946482335.1 uncultured Duganella sp.
TCCTGCGGCGGCGTCAAATCCTTGATTTCGTAGCGCAGCACCTTGACGCCCCAGTTGGCGGCCGATTCGTCGATCGCGTTCACCACGGTGGAGTTGATGTGGTCGCGTTCCTCGAACGTCTTGTCCAGCTCCATGCGGCCGATCACCGAGCGCAGCGTGGTTTGCGCCAGCTGCGTGATCGCGGCAATGTAGTTGGAGGAGCCGTACGAGGCGCGCATGGCATCCGTCACCTGGAAGTAGAGGATGCCATCCACCTGCAGCTGCGTATTGTCCTTGGTGATGCAGACCTGCGAGGGCACGTCGAGCGGGATTTCCTTCAACACGTGCTTGTAGGCGATGCGGTCGATGAACGGCACCACGATGTTCAACCCCGGGCCCAGCGTGGCGTGGTATTTGCCCAGCCGCTCGACCACCCAGGCATGCTGCTGCGGCACGACGTTGATGGTCTTGAATACGAATACCAGCGCAACGATGAATACGACCAGCGTGACGGTGCCAAAACTGAATTCCATTCCCTGCTCCTTATTGGTTTCAAAGGCCGACGATCAGCCGGCTGCCGCGCACTTCGCGGATGGTGAATACGCCCGGCGCCGCCGCCTGCCCCGGCGCCAGCTCGACATCCCACATCGCGCCGCGGTACATCACGCGCGCCACGCCGTCCTGCCAGGCTGGGACGCTGACGGTCTGCCCGATGTCGAGGTTGACATCCGGGTTGGCCGACGCCGGCGACTGCACGGTCTTGCCGTAGCGGCTGCGGCGCAGCAGCAAGGTCGCGATCGCGGCCACGATCGCCGCCACCAGCGTTTGACCGGGCATGTCGACACGCGCCAGCGCCGTCAACGCGCCGGCGGCCAGGCCGACCGCAATCATCAGCAGGTAGAACGTGCCGCTAAACAGTTCCAGGATGACCAGCACACCCGCGCCGATCGCCCACAACATCCAATCAGACATCGCACCCTCCAGAAGTGAAAAACCCCCGCGCCGATAAGGCTACGGGGGTTCAAGCCGCTTATCGGCGGTTTATTGTTGCATTTCTGCCAGCTTCTGCCAAGTGTCGATCACCGAGTCCGGATTCAGGGACATGGTTTCGATCCCTTGCTGCATCAGCCATACGGCCAGCTCAGGATGGTCGGAAGGACCCTGGCCGCAAATGCCGATGTACTTGTCCAGCTTGCGGCAGGCCGAAATGGCCATGCCCAGCAGCGCCTGCACGGCAGGATCGCGCTCGTCGAAGTCGGCCGCCAGCAGCTCCATGCCGGAGTCGCGGTCCAGGCCCAGGGTCAGCTGGGTCAGGTCGTTGGAACCGATCGAGAAGCCGTCGAAGTACTGCAGGAATTGCTCGGCCAGCACGGCGTTGGAAGGCACTTCGCACATCATGATGACGCGCAAGCCGTTCTCGCCGCGTTTGAGGCCGTTCTTGGCCAGCAGGTTGACCACCTTTTCCGCCTGGCCCAGGGTGCGCACGAACGGCACCATCAGTTCGACGTTGGTCAGGCCCATCTCTTCGCGCACCCGCTTCATGGCGATGCATTCCATCTCGAAGGCTTGCGCGAAGTCTTCGGACAGGTAGCGTGCGGCGCCGCGGAAGCCCAGCATCGGGTTTTCTTCGTCCGGCTCGTAGCGCGAACCGCCGATCAGCTTCTTGTACTCGTTGGACTTGAAGTCGGACAGGCGGACGATCACTTTCTTCGGCCAGAACGCGGCGGCGATGGTGGCCACGCCTTCGGCCAGCTTGTCGATGTAGAACTGCTTCGGCGAAGCATGGCCGCGCGCCACCGATTCGACCGCCTTCTTCAGGTCGGCGTCGATGTTCGGGTATTCCAGGATCGCTTTCGGGTGCACACCAATATTGTTATTGATGATGAACTCCAGGCGGGCCAGGCCGACACCGGCGTTCGGCACGGACTGGAAGTCGAAGGCCAATTGCGGGTTACCCACGTTCAGCATGATCTTGGTCTTCAATTCCGGCAGTTCGCCGCGCATGACCTCGGATACTTCGGTTTCCAGCAAGCCGTCGTAGATCTTGCCTTCGTCGCCTTCGGCGCAGGAGACGGTCACGAAGGTGCCATCCTTCAGCACCTCGGTCGCATCGCCGCAGCCGACCACCGCCGGCACGCCCAGTTCACGCGCGATGATCGCGGCGTGGCAGGTACGGCCGCCACGGTTGGTGACGATGGCGGAAGCGCGTTTCATCACCGGCTCCCAGTTCGGGTCGGTCATGTCCGCCACCAGCACGTCGCCCGGCTGCACGCGCTCCATCTCGCTCGGGTCGTGGATCACGCGCACGGGACCGGCGCCGATCTTCTGGCCGATGGCGCGGCCGGAGGTCAGCACGGTACCGGTCGATTTGAGCTTGAAGCGCTGCTGCGCCTCATGCGACTTCTGCTGCGACTTCACGGTTTCCGGACGCGCCTGCAGGATGTACAGCTTGCCGTCGCGGCCATCCTTGCCCCATTCGATATCCATCGGGCGGCCGTAGTGCTTCTCGATGATGACGGCATACTTGGCCAGTTCGACGATTTCCGCATCGTTCAGGGAGTAGCGGTTGCGCAGCTCGATCGGCACGTCGACGGTCTTCACGGAACGGCCAGCCTTGGCTTCGTTGGTGAATTCCATCTTGATCAGCTTGGAGCCGATATTGCGGCGGATGACGGGCGACTTGCCCTGCGCCAGCATCGGCTTGTGCACGTAGAACTCGTCCGGGTTGACGGCACCCTGCACCACGGTCTCGCCCAGGCCATACGAGGAAGTGATGAAGACCACGTCCTGGAAGCCCGACTCGGTGTCGATGGTGAACATCACGCCGGCCGCGCCCACGTCGGAACGCACCATGCGCTGCACGCCGGCCGACAACGCCACTTCGGCGTGGGTGAAGCCCTTGTGCACGCGGTAGGAGATCGCGCGGTCGTTGTACAGGGAGGCGAACACGTGCTTCATCGCGTCCAGCACGTTGTCGATGCCGACCACGTTCAGGAAGGTTTCCTGCTGGCCTGCGAAAGACGCGTCAGGCAAGTCTTCGGCGGTGGCGGAGGAGCGGACGGCGAACGACATCTCGGAGGTGGAGTCGGCGACCAGTTTGTCGTAGAAGGAGCGGATCTCGGCTTCCAGGCGGGGCTGGAAAGGGGTATCGATGATCCATTGGCGGATCTCGGCGCCCGATGCTGCCAGGGCGCGGACGTCGTCGACGTCCAGGTGTTGCAGGCGGTCGGCGATGCGCGTGGCCAGCGATGGGCCGCCGTCGACGCTGTGCGACAGGAAGTCGCGGAAAGCCTGGGCGGTGGTGGCGAAACCGCCTGGCACCCGCACCCCTGCACCTGCCAGCTGGGAGATCATCTCCCCCAGCGATGCGTTCTTGCCGCCGACGGATTCGACATCCGTCATGCGCAAGTTCTCGAACGAGGCGACGTAAACCGCCCCGTCGGACTGCTCCTTCAATGCTGCGTTAGTCATAAAGACACCTTTTTGATGATAAAAATCTTTACGCAGGCATGCTTGGCATCGTTCTTGTCATTCTTGGCGCCGTGCAGCACAATCTTACCGTTGGCAAGCATTTTACAGCCTGCGCAGCAAATTGACGATTCATCCATTGGAAAAGCATTTTTGATGCCACAAGATCAACGTTTATTGCCGTCCTCTAGCCGCACGGTGTTTTTTGTCTCTGACGGCACGGGCATCACCGCCGAAACCTTCGGCCATTCGGTGCTGACGCAGTTCGACCTGCGCTTCCGCCAGATCCGCCTGCCCTTCATCGATACCTGCGACAAGGCCTATGATGCAGTGCGCAAAATTAACGAGGTGGCGGCCGAGGATGGCACCAAACCGATCGTCTTTTCGACCCTGGTGAAGGCGGAACTGTCGGAGGTGATCCAGCGCGCCAATGCCATGCATATGGACCTGATCCAGACCTTCGTGGCGCCGCTGGA
>CAMLRG010000330.1 GCA_946482335.1 uncultured Duganella sp.
CCGGGGTCAGACCCGAGGGTCAGCCCCCCTTCGGCTCGGCCGCCGCTAGCCAGCCAGAACCGCCGGCGTTTGATCCGTCGGGGGTCTGACCCTTGGGTCTGACCCCGGTTTGCCGGTTTCAATCAAGCGTCTTCAACACCTTCCCAAGCTTGTCGAACAACTCATCGATATGCCTTTTCTCAAAGGTCAACGGTGGCGACAGCGCAATGATGTCGCCGGTAACGCGGATCAGGACACCATCCGCGAAAGCCTGCTTGAACGCGGCATAAGCGCGCGCGCCCGGCGCACCGGGCCTGGGCGCCAGCTCGATGCCGGCCACCAGCCCAATGGTGCGGATATCGATCACATGCGGCATGCCTTTCAGCGAATGCACCGCGTCTTCCCAATACGGCTGGATTTCCTTGGCATGGTCCAGCAGCTTCTGCTCCCTGAACACTTCCAGCGTGGCGAGCGACGCCGCGCAAGCCACCGGATGCCCGGTATAGGTATAGCCATGGAACAGCTCGATGCCCGCCGGCGCATCCATGAACGCGTCGTGGATGAACTTCTTGCTGAACACCGCCCCCATCGGGATGGTGCCGTTGGTCAGTCCCTTGGCCGTGGTCATCATGTCCGGTTCGACGTCGAAGTAGTCGGTGGCGAACGGCGTGGTGAGGCGGCCGAAGCCGGTGATCACTTCATCGAAGATCAGCAGGATGCCGTGCTTGGTGCACAGCTCGCGCAAGCGTTTCAGGTAGCCTTTCGGCGGCACCAGCACGCCGGTGGAACCGGCCACCGGCTCCACGATCACCGCGGCGATGGTGGAAGCGTCGTGCAGCGCGACGATGCGTTCCAGTTCGTCCGCCAGGTGGGCGCCGTATTCCGGTTCGCCGCGCGTGTAGGCGTTCTTCTCGATATTGTGCGTATGCGGCAAGTGGTCCACGCCCGGCAGCAAGGTGCCGTAAGGCTTGCGGTTGCCGGCGATGCCGCCGACCGAAATGCCGCCGAAGCCGACGCCATGGTAGGCGCGTTCGCGGCCGATCAGGCGGGTGCGCGATGCATCGCCGCGCGCCTTGTGGTAGGCCAGCGCAATCTTCAGCGCAGTGTCGACCGCTTCGGAGCCGGAGTTGGTGTAGAAGACGTGGCCGAAGCGATGGTTGGTGTATTCCATCAATTTTTCGGCGAGGTCGAAGGCGGCCGGGTGGCCCATCTGGAAGGTGGGCGCGAAGTCGAGCTGGCCAACCATTTCGCTCACCGCGGCCACGATCTTCGGCTGGCGGTGGCCGCAGGGGACGCACCACAGGCCGGCGGTGCCGTCCAGGATCTGCTTGCCGTCGACGTCCTTGTAATAGACGCCTTCGGCGGAGACCAGCAGGCGCGGGTTGGCCTTGAAGTCGCGGTTGTTGGTGAAGGGCATCCAGAAGGATGCCAGCGATTGGGGCCGGGCTTCGTTCATTGCTATCTCCCTGTTTTTAAAACCGCGAAAACCGGTAAGGCGGTGTCAGACCCACAGGGTCTGACACCGGTGTGCTGGTTTTCGCGGTTTTTTACAATGCTCAAAAAACTTTACCAGTTGGCAAAATCATGATGCAATAATAGACAGCAAGGTAACTATGGCACATATACACACACGCGGAAACGTCCCAACCGTACAGGTAGCAAAAACAGTACAGTTTTAAAGGTCACCCATGTCCCCACCCGTCTGGCCCGAGCTGGCCATCGAGCGCACCAAGAAAGGCAGCCTGGTCGAAAAGATCGTGGACGCCATCAGTGCCATGGTGGCCAGCCGCGAGCTGCGGGTTGGCACGAAAATGCCTTCGGTCCGGCAATTCGCCAAGTGTAATGGCATCAGTACCTTCACAGTTGTCGAGGCTTACGACCGCCTGGTGACGCTCGGACTGTTGTCCTCGCGCCGCGGTTCCGGCTATTTTGTTGCCAGGCAGGAGCCGCCGGCGCTGGCCGCCCCGGCCGCCCTGTTCGCCACCCCGGCCGCGGTCGACGCCCTCACCCCCGAGCTGTATTCCGGCGCTTCCGAAGCGCTGCCCGTCGGTGCCGGCTGGCTGCCGCCCGAATGGTATGGCGAAGACACCATCCTCGACGCCGTGCGCCATGCCATGCGCATCCCCGCCAACCGTTTGCGCGGCTACGGCCACCCGCTCGGCTTCCCCGGCTTGCGCCAGCACATGGCATTCACCCTGAGCGACGAGCTGTTCATCGTCGAAGCCGAACAGATCCTGCTGACGCATGGCGCCACCCACGCCTTCGACCTGATCCTGCGCACGCTGACCAAGCCGGGCGACACCGTCTTCGTGGAAGACCCGGTGTACAGCAACCTGCTGTCCCTGATCCGCCACCACGGCTGCCACGCCATCGGCATCCCGCGCGGCGAGCAGGGCCTGGACATGGACTTCCTCGCCGCCCAGGCGCGCGAAACCCAGCCCAAGCTGATGTTCGTCAATACCGTGCTGCAGAATCCCCTCGGCACCAGCCTGTCGCAGGCGCAGGCGCACCGGCTGCTGGGCTTTGCCGAGCAGTTCGACTTCTGGCTGGTGGAAGACGATATCTACCGCGAGCTCACCGCGCGCGGCGAGGCCTCGCTGGCCGCGATGGACGGCTTGCGGCGCGTGATCCGCGTCGGCAGCTTCTCGAAGACCCTGTCGCCGGTGCTGCGCGTCGGCTCCATCTGCGCCTCCGCCTCGCTGCTGCCGGAGCTGGTGCGGGTCAAGATGCTGGCCGGCCTCACCACCTCGGAAGTCAATGAGCGCGCCGCCTACCACGCCATCACCGCGCGGCCATACAAGCGCACGGTGGAGCGCCTGGTGGCGCAACTGGCCGAAGGACGCGAACGCACCATCGAACTGCTGGCCCAGGCCGGCATGGCGCCGATCGCCCGGCCGCGCGGCGGCATGTTCGTCAGCGCCGGCTGGCAGCAGGCGCCGACACCGGAATGCAACGGCAAGCTGCTGGCCGAGCAAGCGCTCAAATCCGGCATCCTGCTCGCGCCCGGGGAATTCTTCCAGCTGCGGCAGCCGTCCTCGGTCTGGTTCCGTTTCAACGTCGCTTATTCGGACAGTCCGCAACTGCGGCACTTCCTGCAAGCCATGAGGAGGGAATATGGCATCAGCTAAACTGCGCCGGGTGCTCAACCGCGACCGGCTGGAGGCGGACATCACCGCCGAAGCGGTGCGCGTGTTCGCCGAAAACGGCTACGAAGGCGCCTCGGTCGCCGCCATCGCGGAAAACGTCGGCCTGTCCAAGCAGAACCTGATGTACTACTTCCCCACCAAGCAAGCGCTCTACCAGCGCGTGCTGGACGATGTGCTGGACGACTGGCTGGAGCGCATGGCCAGCCTGGCCGCGCCGGATGGCGAGCCGGCCGACGTGCTGCGCGCCTACATCAAGGCCAAGCTGGATTTTTCGCGCGAACAGCCATTGGCGTCGCGCGTGTACGCGATGGAAGTGATCAGCGGCGCCCAACTCTACGGCGCGCAAATCCGCGAACGCGTGGTACCGCTGCTGCGCAAGGATATCGAAGTGTTCGAACGCTGGATCGCCGAAGGCCGCATCGCCCCCGTGAATGCCACCCACCTGCTGTTCGCGATCTGGGCCATGACCCAGACCTATGCCGACTTTGCCGCGCAAATCCGCCTCGTGCTCGACCGCGAGGAGCTGGGCGAGGACGACTTCCGCCAGGCCGAGGAAACCATCGTCAAGGTCGT
>CAMLRG010000331.1 GCA_946482335.1 uncultured Duganella sp.
CTGCTGTACGCCCTGGGCTACAGCCTGGACAACGTGTCCCTGCTCGGCATTACGCTGGCGGTCGGGCTGGTGGTCGACGACGCCATCGTGGTGCTGGAGAACATCGTGCGCCATATCGAGCTGGGCAAGAAACCGCTGCAGGCCGCCCTGGTCGGCTCGAAGGAAATGGGCTTCACCATCGTTTCGATCTCGATCTCGCTGGTGGCCGTGTTCATCCCGATCTTCTTCATGCCCGGCGTGATGGGCTTGATGTTCCATGAATTCGCCGTGGTCGTGGGCTTGTCCGTGCTGGTATCGGCCATCGTGTCGCTGACCCTGGTGCCGATGCTGGCCGCGCGCTTCATGCCGGCCGACTCGCACGAAACCTCGGGCGACGACAGCTTCATCGGCCGCCATTTCGAGCGCGCCTTCCACGCGGTGCGCGATTCCTATGCGCGCACGCTGGACGTGGCCTTGCACCATCGCTTCATCGTGCTGGGCATCGCCTTCGGCACCTTCGCGCTGACGGCCTGGCTGTACATCGCCATCCCGAAAGGCTTCTTCCCCGAGGAAGACCTGGGCCAGATCCGCGTCAACACCGAAGCGGCGGAAGACATTTCCACCTCGGCCATGCTGGAATTGCAGGAAAAGGTGGCTGCGGTGATCCAGGCCAACCCGAACGTGAAGGATGTGACCTCGTTCACCGGCGGCGGCAATACCGGCCGCATGTTCCTGGTGTTGAAGCCGCGCGGCGAGCGCGAGAACATGACCAAGGTGCTCGACAGCCTGCGCAAGGAGACCAGGAAGATCGCCGGCATCCAGGTGTACCTGAGCCCGGTGCAAAACCTGCAACTGGGCGGCCGCCCATCCAAGAGCCGCTACCAGTACACGCTGCAATCGGTCAGCCCGGATGCCTTGAGCGATTGGGCCGGCAAGTTCCAGGAAGCGATGCGCGCCGACCCGGACTTCCGTGACGTGACCAGCGATTCCCAGAACAAGGGCTTGCAGGCGCAATTGAAGATCGACCGCGACAAGGCCAATATGCTGGGCGTCAAGCTGGCTGACGTGCGCACCGCGCTCTACCTGGCTTTCGGCGAGCGCCAGGTGTCGACCATCTATTCGTCGGCCGCCAGTTATTTCGTGATCCTGGAGGCGGCCACCGAAGACCGCCAGTTCGACGATTCGCTGACCAAGCTGTCGGTGCGCAATAGCGCCGGCCAGCTGGTGCAACTGTCGAGCTTTGCCAGCGTCGAGCGCACCGTGGGCCCGACCTCGGTCAACCACCAGGGCCAGCTGCAAGCGATCACGATTTCCTTCAACCTGGCGCCGGATGTCCCGCTGGGCAATGCCACGGCCAAGATCGACAAGATGGGCCAGCAGATGGGCTTGCCAGCTTCCATCATCACCAGCTACGGCGGCGATGCGGCGGTATTCCAAAGCTCCCAGGGCAGCCAGCTGGTGCTGATCGTGGCGGCGCTGGGCGTGATCTATGTGCTGCTGGGCGTGCTGTACGAGAGCTACATCCACCCGCTCACCATCCTGGCCGGCCTGCCGTCGGCGGCGGTGGGGGCGCTGTTGACGCTGTGGATCTTCAAGATGGACCTGACCATGATTGCCATCATCGGCATCCTGATGCTGATCGGCATCGTCAAGAAGAACGCCATCATGATGATCGACTTTGCCTTGGTGGCGCAACGTGAAGAAGGCAAGGCGCCGCTGGAGGCGATCCGCGAAGCCTGTATCCTGCGCTTCCGCCCGATCATGATGACCACGCTGGCAGCCCTGATGGGCGCCTTGCCGATCGCCCTCGGCCTGGGCGCCGGTGCCGAGCTGCGCCAGCCCTTGGGCCTGGCCGTGATCGGCGGCCTGATCTTCTCGCAGGTGATCACCCTGTACATCACCCCGGTGATTTACCTGTTCCTTGACAAATACTCCGGCAGCGGCCCGATGAAGGATGAAGTCATTGATGACGGTTCGGCAACGGAAGTTGTCCAGCCGGTCGAACTGAGGGCATTCAAGTCGGCCAAACACTGATAATATGCGGGGCGGCGCTTACAACCTGTAACATTCGTCAAGGACGAAAGTCGGTAAGCTGCCACCCCAGCATCCCCAGTAAAAGCCACTATCTTGCATCAGTACACCCATTCCCACGCCGAACTCGCGGCCCACGACGGGCATACCTGCCCGACTTGCGGTCAGCCCTGGCCGGAAAACAAGGTGCTCGAATATGGCGATCGCAAGCCGAACCGTTGGGGGATCGCGTTCACCATTGGCCTGCACTTGCTGGTGGTACTGATTTACTTCATCAAGCCCAAGGAAAAGATCGACCTGACGCCGCCCTCCAAGGCTGGTGAAATGGTCTATATCACGCCGGGCAAGCCAGCGCCGCAGCCCAAGCCCAAGCCCAAGTCGCAGCCGAAACCGGCCAAGGAAACCCCGCGTTCGACGCGTACCTACCTGCCGCCGAACAGGAATGCGATCACCGAAATCATCAGGCCGCAGGAAAAGATCGTGCCGCCAGAACAGGCCAAGCTGACGCCGGTGCCGGACAGCGTGCCGGATATGTCGGCCCTGGTCGAACAGCGCCGTCGTGCGCGGCAGGGCGATTCGCAGCAGCCGGCGCAGGAAGAGGATGCCGGCGCCGCGGCAAAGGCGCGGGCCATGGCCAATATCATGGGCGCCCAGGGGCGCAATGCCAATGGCGAGCGCAATGATACGGGCGGCGTGTTCCAGATCATTAACCAGACCTTCAACAGCGCGGAGATCAAGTTCCGGGGCTTCAGCTCGAATTTCAAGCGCCAGTGGCTGCAGCAGGTGCGGGTGGACCAGGGCTCGGAAAAGGATATTGAAACAGCCATCGTCAAGAAGATGATCGAGATGATCCGCAAGGAAAAGCCCGGGGACTTCATCTGGGAGTCGCATCGCCTGGGGCGCAATGTGCCGATGAGCGCGCGCAAGGAGGATGAGAAGGAGTTGGCGGCTTTCCTGATGCTGGAATTCTTCCCGAATTATGGGAAGTTGAACCGTTAAACCCGGTAAACCGGGTCAGGCCCGGGCCGGGTCGGACCCTTGGGTCCGACCCAGGTTTGCCGGGTTTGTTGGTTTTCCCCAAAGCCTCCAAAAATTTCATTAAACCAGCAACCTTCCTGCCGCTATAATCGCCGAATTTGCCCGTTTCCGCGATGAACATCACCCTGATTTCCTTCGTTGTGTTGTACCTGCTGGGCACCTTGGCCCTCGGCGCATGGGCCGGCACCCGCATCAAGAACACCACCGATTTCGCAGTAGCCGGCCGCAGCCTGCCGCTGATCATGGTCATCACCACCACCTTCGCCACCTGGTTTGGCGCGGAAACCGTGATGGGGATTCCCGCCAAATTCGTGCAGGGCGGGCTGAACGCCATCGTGGAAGACCCGTTCGGTGCCGGCACCTGCCTGATCCTGGTGGGCATGTTCTTCGCCGCCCGCCTGTACAAGCTCAACCTGCTGACCATCGGCGACTTCTACCGCCAGCGCTTCGGCAAGGGCATCGAGGTCTTCTGCTCGGTCGCCATCATCATTTCCTACCTGGGCTGGGTGGCGGCGCAGATTACCGCCCTGGGCCTGGTATTCACCGTGCTGACCAATGGCGCCATGTCGGAAACTGCCGGCATGATCGTCGGCACCCTGGCCGTGCTGGTGTACGTGGTGATCGGCGGTTTCCTGGCCGTGGCCTGGA
>CAMLRG010000332.1 GCA_946482335.1 uncultured Duganella sp.
CCGACCTGCTCGATCCGGCCAGCCCGCACTGGCAGGGCAGGATCGCCACGCTGGGCCCCGTGGCGCCCGCCGTGGCGAACTGGCTGGCGGACCTCGACGCCGACCCATCGCCGCTCGATGCCGCGCTCGGCAACCGCTACTACTCGCGGCTCGGGCTGTATGCCGAAAAGCTGATGGCCTTCTACTTCGCCCAGCAAGGGACACTGGCCGCGCACGGCCTGCAGGTGCGGGACGGCAGGCATGGCACCATCGGCGAGTTCGACTTCCTGTTGCGCGAAGAGGGCAGCACCCGGCTGCGCCATATCGAGTTCGCCACCAAGTTCTACCTGCTGGACGGCGGCCGCGCGCCGATGGCCGCTGCGCAGGATCACGACCGCCTGGTCGGCCCCAACCTGGCCGACACGCTGGGCCTGAAGATGCGCAAGATTTTCAACGCGCAGTTGCAGCTTTCGCTGCACCCTGCCGCCCAGCAGGCGGTGCCGGCACCGGTGGGGACCGCGCAAGCCCTGGTCAAGGGCTGGCTGTTCTATCACGCCGGCGAGCCGGCGCCGCTTATCGAAGGCATTTCCCCCGACCACTGCCGCGGCCATTGGCGCAGCCTGGGCGAACAGGCAGCCGCGCCGGGCGAGCAATTCATCGTGATGCCGCGACTGCAATGGCTTGCCCCGCTGCGCACGCCGGCGCGCGGTGCCACGGCCGGCGCGCGGGCGGCCGCATCGCCGGTGCAGCTGCCACCCGTACCCGCCGCGCTGGCACGTGGCGCGCTGCTCGACATCCTGGCGGAAAAATTCGGCACCGATCCCAGCCCGGTGCTGGTCGCAACCGTGCGGGAAGAGGTCGGCTGGCTGGAGGAAACGGAGCGCGGCTTTGTGGTGCCGGACGATTGGCGCGCCCGGGCCCAGGCGCGCCGCGGCGGCGGGACCCTGCCCGCCTAATCAGTGTTTGTGCTCGCCGATCAGGCCGAGCGAATCGTGCTGGCGCTGGTTGGCGGCATGCAGCTGCTGGATCGCAAACATGGAACCGGCCACGAACAGGCCAAACAGCACGATGATGGCGTTGATGCTCAAATGTAGTTTCACCATCAGCGCATACATGGCCAGCATGGTCAGGATCGACAGGTTCTCGTTGAAGTTTTGCACGGCAATCGAATGGCCCGCGCTCATCAGGACGTGGCCGCGATGCTGCAGCAGCGCATTCATCGGCACCACGAAGAAGCCCGCCAGCAAGCCCACCAGGACCAGCAGCGGATAGGCCAGGCGCACGTCATGCACGAAGATCATCAGCATGACGACGATGCCCATGGCGATGCCGAGCGGGATCACTTTCAGGGAATTGCGCAGCGAAATGAAACGGGCCGACAGGCCGGCGCCCAGGGCCACACCGACGGCAAACACGGCGATGGTGCTGGTGGCTTTGTCGAGCGTCATGCCCAGCGATTGCTTGGCCCATTCCAGCACGATGAATTGCAAGGTGGCGCCGGCGCCCCAGAACAGCGTGGTCACCGCCAGTGAAATCTGGCCCAGCTTATCGCGCCACAGGATGCTGCAGCAGCCGGCAAATTCGCTGATCAGGCGCAGCGGATGGCGCTCCTGGTGGGCATAGCGTGCACCGGTGTCGGGAATGCGCAGGTTGAATCCGGCGGCCAGGACGTAGACCCCGACCACCACCAGCAGTGCCGTTTCGCTCACGGTATCGATGCCGGTTTCAATACCCGGCAAGTCAATGCTGTTCAGCGCGGCCGAGACGGGACCGCCCACCAGCGCGCCACCCATGGCGATGCCGAGGATGACCGAACTGACGGTCGACCCCTCGATCCAGCCATTGGCGATCACCAGTTTTTCCGGCGGCAGCAATTCGGTCAGGATGCCGTATTTGGCAGGGGAGTAGACGGCGGCGCCAAAGCCCACCACGGCGTAGGCGGCCAGCGGGTGCACGTGATAAAAAATCAGCGCGCAGCCAAAGATCTTGATCAGGTTGGAAATGAACATGACCCGCCCTTTGGGCAGGGCATCGGCGAACGCCCCCACAAATGCCGCCAACAGCACATAGAACAGCACAAATGTCAGCTTCAGCAATGGTGTCACCCAGGCCGGAGCGTGCATGGTCACCAGCAGGTCGATCGCCACGATCAGCAGAGCATTGTCCGCCAGCGACGAAAAGAACTGCGCGGCCATGATGGTATAGAAACCACGATTCATTCAGGACGCCAGAAAATTATCTCGGCATGCTTTATACCATGGAAAGGAAGCTTTCCAAAGATTTCAGCCTGCATTCGGGCTGCGCTAAAGGTAAAATGCTGCATTCTTTTTCTCGCGGTTTTTACTATGCCAAGGCCGATCGTCGCCCAGATCCATCTCGCTGCAATGCAACATAACCTGGCGCGTGCCAAAGCGTGCGCGCCGGGCGCCAAGGCCTGGGGGGTGGTCAAGGCGAACGCCTATGGCCATGGCCTGGAGCGCGGCATGCGCGGCTTTGCCGCGGCCGACGGGCTGGCGCTGATCGAGCCGGACTACGCGGTGCGCCTGCGCCAACTGGGTTGGACCAAGCCGATCCTGTTGTTGGAAGGCTGGTTCGATAGCACGGACTTGCTGGCGATGGCCGAACATGGCATCGAGGGGGCGGCCCATTGTATTGAGCAGATTGAAATGCTGGAACGCACCCCGCTGGCGCGGCCGGTGAATGTGCACTTGAAGATGAATACCGGCATGAACCGCCTCGGCTTCCTGCCGTCCGAATACGCCGCGGCCCATGCCCGCCTGCGTGCCATCCCGCACGTCGGCAGCATCACACTGATGACCCACTTCGCCAACGCCGACGAATTGCACCACCCGTGCATGCCGCTGGCCGAGCAGGTGCGCCGCTTCAACCAGGGGGCGGCCGGTTTGCCAGGCCCGCGCAGCTTGTGCAATTCGGCCGGCATCCTGCATATGCCGGACTTGGGCGAGGTGCTGGCCACCGACTGGATCCGTCCCGGCATCATGCTGTACGGCGGCACGCCGGGCGGCAAGACAGCGGCCGAATTCGGGCTGCAGCCGACCATGACCCTGTCCAGCGAATTGATCGGCGTGCAGGAAATCGGGCCTGGCGATTATGTCGGTTACGGCAGCCGGTTCAAGGCCGAACGCAGGATGCGCATCGGTGTGGTGGCGTGCGGCTACGCCGACGGTTATCCGCGCCACGCGCCGGTCGATACGCCGGTGCTGGTCGATGGCGTGCGTACGCGCCTGGTCGGCCGGGTGTCGATGGATATGCTGACGGTGGACCTGGGCAACGTGCCGCAAGCCCGCGTCGGCAGCAAGGTCGTGCTGTGGGGCGAGGGCATGCCGATCGACGAGGTGGCCGCTGCCGCCGGCACCATCGGCTATGAATTGATGTGCGCCCTGGCGCAGCGCGTGCGCGTGGTCGAGGCCTAAGCGATGGCAAAGGCGAAGACCAACTACACCTGCAGCGAATGCGGGGGCATCAGCAGCAAATGGACCGGCCAGTGCTCGTCCTGCCACCAATGGAACACCATGGTGGAAACCGTGGTGGAAGCCGCCGGCGCCAACCGCTTCTCGCAGGCCCAGCACCAGTCGCTGGCGCAGACTGCGCCCGTGCTGTCGCTGCAGGATATCGAAGCGCTGGATGTGCCGCGCTTCGGCACCGGCATCGAGGAATTCGACCGCGTGCTGGGCGGCGGCCTGG
>CAMLRG010000333.1 GCA_946482335.1 uncultured Duganella sp.
GCGAAACGCCTTGCTGCAATTCTTCGTACTGCTTTTGCTGGTAGGTGAAGTGGTAACGATCCTTGGGCTGGCCGGAGGCGGTCAGCGCCGGCGTTTTCAGCGCCTGGAAGTAATCGGCAGCCGAGTGGTAGTCGGCCATTTTCACGTCCGGCACTTCCTTGTTCCACAGATAAGTCTCATTCGCCCATAGGCGCAGGAAGCTCATCTCGTCCTGCAGCGTGCCTTGGCGGTCCAGGGGGCCGGCCGGCTTTTCGCAGCGGCCCATATAGGATTCGGGCAGGCCCGGCGGCAAGGGCTCGGCGGCGACGGCCGGCAGAGCAGCCAGCATGCTGGCGTAAATGACAAGGGAACGGAAGATCATAGCCTCCCATTCTAACGCGGCCAGGAACGAAAAACGGCGCCGCGAAGGGCGCCGTTTGTAACAGGCTATTTCCAGCCTTATGCAGCGTGGCTGGCTGCGGCCGGGGCGTTGAAGCTGGCCAGCAGCGACGCTTCCTTCTGCTTGGCGGCCTTCAGGTGGCGCTCCTTGACGTGGCCGTAGCCGCGGATGTCCTCCGGAACGCGGGCAATCGCGACGGCGGTGGCCAGGTTGTCGGCATTCAGCTTCGCCAGCAAGCCTTGCACGGTGTTGCGGTATTCGCCGATCAGGGCGCGCTCCATCTTGCGCTCCGCGGTGTAGCCGAACACGTCGAGGGCGGTGCCACGCAAGCCTTTGAACTTGGCCAGCACGCCGAAGGCTTTCAGCATCCAGGGACCGAATTCCTGTTTGACCAGGTGGCCTTCCTTGTCCTTCTTGGCCAGCAGCGGCGGCGCCAGGTGGAACTTCAGCTTGTAGTCGCCTTCGAACATATTGGCGATCTTGGCGCGGAAGGCCGGGTCGCTGTGCAGGCGGGCCACCTCGTACTCGTCCTTGTACGCCATCAGCTTGTAGAAGTAGCGTGCTACGGCTTCGGTCAATTTCTTGCTGCCCAGGGGCGCCTCCGCTGCCTGCACTTGCGCCACGAAATCGCTGTACTGCTTGGCGTAGGCGGCATTCTGGTAGGCGGTCAGCAGTTCCACGCGCTTGGCAATGATTTCTTCCAGCGACTGGGTGCGCTTGAACTCGATCACGGTGGCCGGGGTCGCCAGCTTGGTCACCGCTGCCGTGTCGTGCGCGCAGTAGCGGCCCCAGTTGAAGGCGGCCTTGTTGAACGGCACCGAGACGCCATTCAGTTCGATCGCCTTCATCAGGGCGGCTTCCGACAGCGGCACCTTGCCCTTCTGGAAGGAATAGCCCAGCATGAACATATTGGTGGCGATCGAGTCGCCCAACAGCGCGGTCGCGATCTTGCCGGCATCGACGAAGTCCACATTGGCTTCGCCGCAGGCACGCTTGATTTCGCCCTGCGAGGAAGCGCCCGGGAATTGCCAGTCCGGGTTTTTCACGAAGGCGGCAGTGGTGGCGCCGGTCGAATTGATGGCGGCGTAAGTGCGGCCTTCGCCCATGCGCGACAGCGCATCCTTCGATGCGGTCACGATCTGGTCGCAGCCGATCACCAGGTCGGCGCTGCCGGTGCCGACACGGGTCGAGTGCAGGTCGGACTGCCTGTCCGCCAGGCGCACGTGCGACATCACCGGGCCGCCCTTCTGTGCCAGGCCGGACATGTCCAGCACGATGGCGCCCTTGCCTTCCACGTGGGCGGCCATGGCCAGGATCTGGCCCACGGTCACCACGCCGGTACCGCCGATGCCGGTGATCAGGATGCCGTACGGATTTTCGGTCGTCGGCAGGGCCGGCGCAGGCAGGGCCGGCATTTCGCCGCCGCCGGCGGCAGCCTTCTTCGGCTTTTTCAGGCCGCCGCCTTCCACCGTCACGAAGGACGGGCAGAAGCCGTTCACGCAGGAGAAGTCCTTGTTGCAAGACGACTGGTTGATCTGGCGCTTGCGGCCCAGTTCCGTTTCAAGCGGTTCCACCGACAGGCAGTTCGACTGCACGGAGCAGTCGCCGCAGCCTTCGCACACGGCTTCGTTGATCACGGCGCGCTTGGCCGGGTCGGGATACTCGCCCTTCTTGCGGCGGCGACGCTTCTCGGATGCGCAAGTCTGGTCGTAAATCATGGCCGACACGCCGGGCATGTCGCGCAATTCCTTCTGGACTTCCATCAGTTCCGAGCGGTGGCGCACGGTGACGCCAGGCGCCCAGTTGTAATCGTCCGGATATTTGTCGGGATCGTCGGTCACCACGATGATCGGCTTCACGCCTTCCGCCGCGATCTGGCGCGAGATCATGCCAGGGTCCAGCGGGCCATCCACGTTCTGGCCGCCGGTCATGGCCACCGCATCGTTGTACAGGATCTTGTAGGTGATGTTGACCTTGGCCGCCACCGCGGCGCGGATCGCCAGGATGCCGGAGTGGAAATAGGTGCCGTCGCCCAGGTTGGTGAAGACGTGCTTCTCGTTGGTGAACGGCGCCTGGCCGACCCAGGTCACGCCTTCCGCGCCCATATGGGTGAAGGTCGACGTTTCGCGGTCCATCCACAGCACCATGTAGTGGCAACCGATACCGGCCATGGCGCGCGAACCTTCCGGCACCTTGGTCGAGGAATTGTGCGGGCAGCCCGAGCAGAAATAGGGGATGCGGTCGGTCTCGGGATTGGCCTTGGCCGGCAGGTTTTTCAGCGCGGCTTCCTTGGCTTCCAGGAAGGCGATGCGCTCCTTCACCCTTGCCGCCACCGGATGGCCGTCGCAGTAGTGCGCGATGCGCGAAGCGATGGCGCGGGCGATCTGGGCCGGGTTCAGCTCATAAGTGGCAGGCAGCAGCCAGTCGCCGTGGCCGGTCTTGCCCTTGTTGCTCCATTCGCCGGTGTCGTCGAACTTGCCGACCACGCGCGGGCGCTCGGCGTCCGGCAGGTTGTACAGCTCTTCCTTCAGCGCGTATTCCAGGATCTGGCGCTTCTCTTCCACCACGATGATTTCGTCCAGGCCCTTGGCGAATTCGTGCACGCCGTCCGCTTCCAGCGGCCAGGTCATGCCGATCTTGTACAGGCGGATGCCGATGTCGGCAGCGGCTTGCTCGTCGATGCCCAGGTCGGCCAGCGCCTGGCGGGTGTCCAGGTAGGATTTGCCGGCGGTGATGATGCCGATCTTGGCCTTGGGCGAATCCCAGATGATCTTGTTGAGCTTATTGGCGCGGCAGTAAGCCAGGGCGGCGTACCACTTGTAGCTGTTCATGCGCACTTCCATGTCCAGCACGGTATCCGGCCAGCGGATGTTCAAGCCGCCGGGCGGCAGTTCGAAGTCTTCCGGCATCCTGATCTGCACGCGGTCCGGGTCGAAGTCGACCACGGCGCCGGACTCGATGATGTCGGTCACGCACTTCATCGACACCCACAGGCCGGTGTAGCGGCTCATGGCCCAGGCGTGCAGGCCGTAGTCGATGTATTCCTGCACCGAGGACGGGTACAGCACCGGAATGCCGCAGGCGTTCAGGATGTGGTCGGACTGGTGCGCGGTGGAGGAGGACTTGGCCGCGTGGTCGTCGCCGGCCAGCACCAGCACGCCGCCGTGCCTGGCGCTCCCCGCATTATTCGCGTGCTTGAACACGTCGCCGCAGCGGTCGACGCCGGGGCCCTTGCCGTACCACATGGCGAACACGCCGTCGTACTTGGCGTCTTCGAACAGGTTGGTCTGCTGGGTGCCCCAGA
>CAMLRG010000334.1 GCA_946482335.1 uncultured Duganella sp.
CGTTCGTGCGCCTTTTGTCCGGTTGCCAGAGCTGACCCCGACTTTTATTTGAACAGCTCCTCGACGCGGGCCATGCGGCGGGCGGCTTCGCCGGTCAGGGCGCCGGAGGCGGTGATGATCTGGCGGATGCCGTCCAGCGCACGCTGGCGGTCGGCTTCGGCCAGCAGCTTGGGCAAGGCGGCCATCGCGCGCTCTTCGTCCAACTGCAGGATCATGTGCTGCTCGTGCACCACTTCCTTGAAGCGCGCCAGGGGCATGCGTTCCTTGGCCGGCAGGCGCATGCGCAGCTCGCGCAGGGTGGCGAAGGCGCGCTCGTCGGCCGCCCGCATTTCCGGGCTGCGTGCTATATACAGGATGGAACGCAGCACCGCTTCGCGTTCGCCTCCGCTGGCCAGCCGCTTGGCCGCTTCGGTGCGCCGCGCGGCCATCACCGATTCGCGCGCAATGTCGCGTCCGATACGGCGGCGGATATTGGCCGAATCCGCCCGCAGCCCCACCAGCGTCTGCAACAGTGGGTGGCCGTAGGCGGACAGGAAAAACTGTTCCACCGCCTGGTCGCGCAGCACCTGGTACCTGTCGAGCGCCGCGACGATCTGCTGCGAAGCCGCCTCCTGCATCTTGAGGAAGGGATTGTCCGGCGATACCGGCTTGCGCTGCGCGCGCACCTGGTCGGCCAGCGCACCGACCCCTGCCAGGAAGGGGTTCATGTCCGAAAACAGTTCATAGCGCATGCGGTAGGGGTGCATGCGGCGCAGCCATTCGGCCGCCTGTTCGTTGGTGGCCGCGCGCACCAAAGGGCTGACGAAGGTACGGTACAGGCCCTGGTTGATTTCCGACAGCCGCGCCACGGTGGCGAAGCGGCGCTCGTCTTCGTCGTCGTTGCCGCCCAGCGCGCGCAGCTCGTTCAGGTCGCGCCGTTCGAAACGCACCACATAATCGCCTTCGACCAGTTCAATGCCGTGCACGCCCTCGCCACCCTTGTCGATGAAAACCGCTTCGTACAGGCCGGGCGGCAGCACGTCGATCAAGTCCATCGAGCGCGTGAATTCGCCATGTTCCTTGTTCGCCACCGAGGCGGATACGAAAATGCCCAGGTGCCCGATCGATTCATGCAGGGTGTAGACCACCGTCTGCCCGCCCGCCACCATCGCGGCATCGTCTTCGTACAGGTCCAGCAGCCAGCCCAGCGCCTGCTGCGGCGGCGTGATGTCGTCGCCCCAGGAGCAGAACACCACGATCGGCGAACTGATATTGCGCAAATCGATGCGGCGGCCGGCGCTGTCGTGGATGGTGCCGTTACTCAGGCGGTTGCCGACGAACAGGTTGTCGGTGATGAACTGGATTTCCTCGGCATTCAGCAGCACCGGGTTGCCCCACCAGCGTTCGAACTCGAGGAAGCGCTTTTCCTCGGTGTCGACGTTGGCGTACACGTGGTAACCCTTCTTCCAATATGTATTGGAGGGGTTCATGTTCTCGAAATTGCTGACCAGGTGGGCGCCGTCGAACTTGCCGTTGCCCAGGTCCCCGGCCAGCGAGGTGGCCCAGGTGCCGCCGGTCAGGCCGCCAAGGTAGCGCAGCGGGTTCTTGCCGCGCACCCCGGCCCAATAAGAGAGCGGCGCGCCGGCCAGCACCAGCGGTCCGGCCAGTTCGGGGTGCAGGGCGGCCGTCATCATGATCTGCCAGCCGGCCTGGCAATTGCCGATCAGGGCCGGCTTGCCTTCGGCCTGCGGGTGCAGGTAGGCCACCTGCTCGATGAACTGGGCTTCGGCATGGCAGACGTCCTCGATGGTCTGGCCCGGCACAGGCGTTGGCAGGAAACCAATGAAATAGCAGGGGTTGCCGGCCTTGAGCACCACGCCGATTTCGCTGTCCTGCTTCATGCCGCCGATGCCGGGGCCATGCCCGGCGCGCGGGTCGACCACGATGAAGGGGCGCTTGGTTTCGTCGATCTCCATGCCTTCGGGGGCGATGATGCGCATCAGCGAATAATTCACGGGCCGCGCCAGGGTGCGGCCATCGATGATGGTCTCGAATTCGAAATTGAGCACATGGGGCGCAGTCTCGCGCTCGCGCGCATTGCGCTCGGTGCCGCGGCGGTAAAGTACGTCCATGAACAGGACGGAGCGCTGCCAGGCGTCGGTCCAGTATTCCACGGCTTGGGTTGCCAGGCTGGTATGGTCGGCCATGCCATTCTCCTTCGCGTGTATCTGCTCATTTACATGATTACTATGGCTTGCTCCGTTGACACTCCCTGCGCGAAATCCAATACTCGGAACACTATTATGATCAGAGCAATCTACCATGCCCGTCATCACCGAGATTGAAGACCTGCGCCGGCAAGCCAGGCGGCGCGTCGCGAAAGCCATATTCGGCTATGTCGATTCCGGGTCCTATACACAGGGTACCATGCGCGCCAATAAAGGCGACCTGGACGCGATTCATTTGCGACAGCGTGTCGCCGTCAATGTGGACCGGCGCAACACCGCCACCACCCTGGCCGGCCAGCCGGCCGCCATGCCGCTGGCCCTGGCCCCGGTCGGCCTGACCGGCCTGAATTACGGCGATGGCGAAATCCTGGCGGCGCAGGCGGCGGAAGAATTCGGGGTCCCCTTCACGCTGACCACCATGAGCATCTGCTCCATCGAAGACGTGGCCGCTGCCACCTCCAAGCCATTCTGGTTCCAGCTATACGTGATGCGCGACCGTGCTTTCGCGGCGGACCTGATTGCCCGCGCCAAAGCCGCCGGGTGCTCGGCCCTGGTGCTGACGCTGGACCTGCAAATCCTCGGCCAGCGCCATGCCGACCTGCGCAACGGCCTGACCGTGCCGCCACGCCCCACCTTCTCCAATATTTTCGACATGCTGAGCAAGCCCGCCTGGTGCGCCAGCGTCCTGATGGGCAAGCGCAAGACTTTCGGCAACCTCGATGGCCACGTCAAGGGCGCGGAAGGTTTGTCGACCCTGATGGCCTGGGTCGGCCAGCAATTTGACCCGACCCTGAACTGGGAAGACGTGGAGTGGGTCCGCAAGCAATGGGGCGGCAAGCTGATTTTGAAGGGCATCCTCGATCCGGAAGATGCGCGCATGGCGGCACGTTCCGGGGCCGATGCCATCGTGGTCAGCAACCATGGCGGCCGCCAGCTCGATGGCGCCATCAGCTCGATCCGCGCGCTGCCGCAGGTGATCGACGCCCTGCGGGCCGACGGCAGCGATATCGAAGTGTGGATGGATGGCGGCATCCGCTCCGGGCAGGACATCCTGAAAGCCTGCGCCATGGGTGCGCGCGGCGTGATGGCTGGCCGCTCCTATATCTACGGCCTGGGTGCCATGGGCAAGCCGGGCGTTGCCAAGGCGCTCGAGATCATGCGCAAGGAACTCGACGTATCGATGGCCCTGTCGGGCATCCGCGATGTGCGCGAAGCCAACCGTTCCCATATCATCGTCCCCAAACACTGGTAATCGTCATGAAAGCACTTTTCTTCCTGCTTGCTGCCGCCGGCAGCACACAAGCCGCCGAACGCCTGACCATCACCGCCAGCCACGCACTGGCCCAGGCCCGTCCCGCCGAAACCATCACCGTGCCGTGGGCGGAAGTGAACCGCGCCCTGCCCGGTGCGCTGCTGCAGCGCATTACCGTG
>CAMLRG010000335.1 GCA_946482335.1 uncultured Duganella sp.
TTCAAGAAAGAGAACCGCGGCAAGCTCAATACTTCCGGTCTCGATATCGCGGTGAACTGGCGCGGCGAGGCCAGTGCGCTGGGCCGCTTCAGCGCCAGCCTGAATGGCACGCTGATCACCAAGTACGAGTTCCAGTCCGATCCGCACTCGCCGATGACGGACGGCCTGGGCGTATTCCGCGACGACAAGGCCGTGCAGCGCTGGCGCCACAAGCTCAATATTGACTGGACCCAGGGGCCCGTCAATCTGAGCCTGGGCAATACATTCTTCTCCAGCTATCGCGATCAGAACATTCCCGGCCTGGCCGATCCGGGCTGGAACGACCGGGACGTGAAAGCCTATTCGCTGTGGGACCTGACGGGCAGCTATGCATTCAACAAGAACCTCAAGCTGCGCGCCGGCGTGATCAATTTGTTCGATACGCCGCCGCCCTTCACCAACCAGTCGCGCTACTTCGAAGTGACTTGGGACCCCACCTATGGCGACCCACGCGGCCGCTCGATGTTCGCCCACCTGCAATACAAGTTTTAAGCGCGCCAGCGGGGCCGCCGCGCCCCGCCTGCGCGACTTGCTGCAAAGCCGCGAAGCCCGCCCATGCCATTGCGATTACGCTGACTTCGCGCACAGGCCTCAAGGTGCCTCCATTGAAATAGGATGCAAGCCGGACTTGACCCAGATCATGGCCATCAACCTCCGTCCGGCGCTACCTTCGGTACAGCCTGCAGCACCTACTGACCGGAGAGCCACATGTGCGACCGCCGCTTCGCTGGCGCAGTCTTGTTGGCGGCAAGCTTGATCGTTGCCGCACCGTTTGCCCTGCCAAATAATGTTCCCCCGCCCGTCATCTCACCGTCACCGGAAATCGTCAGCGCGGTGGAGGCATTTCGTCTACAGGCTCCCGTAGCCGGGCCGCGTCACGTCAGCGTCGCTGCCTCGCTGGAGCGCTTCTACCGCGACCGCAACCATTCCCTGGCATGGGATGGGGACGGCCTGCGGATGGCGAGGATGGCGTTGCAAATGCTGGGCGAGGCCGCCAGCCATGGCCTGGGCGCCGGGGATTACGCTGTATCCGCACCGCTGCCGGATATCGACGCGGCTTCGCAGCAACGGGCGCGCTTCGACGTCGCACTCACCGCAGCTGTACTGGAGTTCTTATCCGACCTGCATAGCGGACGTACGGCCCCGGATTTCAAATCATTCGTGCGCGCGCTGGAGCCGGACAGTTTTGACCCCGCCGCGCAACTCGGCCTGGCCCTCCAGCAAGGCCGGCTGGAAGCTGCGGTCAGCGCCGCCGAGCCGCGCGGCGCACTGTACCAACGCGTCAAGCAGGCCTTGGCGCACTACCGCCAGCTGGAACCCCGGTCGCGGACCCTGTTGCCCCTGCCGCCAGTGCCGGCGGGGGTCAAACTGCTTCCCGGCATGCCCTACGCCGGCGCCGCAGCGCTGCGCGCGCGGCTTGTCCTGCTCGGCGACCTGGCCGACGACGGCACCGCCATGGCGGACGACGTCTACGGCGCGGACCTCGAGGCCGGGGTCAAGCGCTTCCAGTTCAGGCATGGACTGGAGCCGGATGGGATACCGGGCAAAGCCACCATGTCCGCCTTGAGCGTCCCCTTATCGCAGCGTATCCGCCAGCTCGAACTCACGCTGGAGCGGCTGCGCTGGATGCCCTTGCTGCCGCGCGGCCCGGTCATCGTGGTCAACGTGCCCTCCTTCCGCTTGTGGGCGTTGGACACGCGGGCGCCGGGCAGCGCGCCACAGATGGAGATGCGCGTCATCGTGGGCACTGCCGCACGCACACCGACGCCGTTGTTCATCGGCGAATTGCGTTACCTGGAATTTAACCCCGCCTGGAACGTGCCGCGCAGCATCACCACCCAGGAGATCATGCCCAAGCTGGCGCGCGACCCCGACTATCTGTCAAAGCAGGACATGGAGCTGGTCGCCACCAATGGCGCAGCCTCCCCGGCCGGGACGGCGCCACTGGAAGCGCTGCGGTCCGGCAGCGCGCGCGTGCGACAGCGGCCCGGCCCGCGCAACGTGCTGGGCGCCGTGAAGTTTGGCATGCCCAATCCCATGAACATTTATCTGCACGCCACGCAGGCAACCGAGCTCTTCGCCAAGCAGCGGCGCGACCTGAGCCATGGATGCATCAGGCTGGAACAGCCAGCGGCACTTGCCGAGTTCGTACTGCGCAATGAAGGCGGTTGGGACAGCGCCAGTGTTGCGCAAGCCATGCAGCCCGCCCCGACCCGGACCGTGACGCTGGGCAGGCCGATCCCGGTGGTGCTGCTATACGCGACAGCGGTGGTCGACCGCGAGGGCCGCGCCCTGTTCCTGGACGATATCTACCACCTGGACCAGAAGCTGGCGCGGGCGCTCGAAGGGGCACAACGCGAACCCGGCTGACGGGCCTGCAACGTCGGGCCTATGGTTGACATAGGTCATGGATTGGGCGTGGCCGCGGCCGTACGATGGATTTGCCGGCAACCTGGGGTGGGCTGCCAACCATTACGGCGCGGGAGGGTGTATGCGCAGCAGGAAATCACAGCCAAAACCGGGCCCGGACATGGTCGTGGTGTGGGATGTCCCGGTCCGGATTTTCCACTGGCTTATCGTGTTATGTTTCATCGGCGCCTACCTGACTTCGGAAGAACGGATCTGGCGGCCGCTGCACACTGCTTTCGGCTACACCACTGCCGGGCTCATTGTCTTCCGCCTGGTGTGGGGTGTCGTCGGGACGCGCTATGCAAGATTCAGCAACTTCGTCCATGCCCCGGCCGCCGCGCTGGGTTACCTGCGCTCGCTGAGGGCAGGACGGCCACAACACTTCATTGGCCACAACCCGGCCGGCGGCCTGGCCATCGTCGCATTACTCGCCATTGGCGCCGCGGTAACCTTGAGCGGCTGGGTGGCGCTCCAGGAGTCGAGCCAGGACATCTGGGAAGAGATTCACGAAGTGCTGGCAAACCTGATGCTTGGCCTGGTGGCCCTCCACATCGTTGCGGTCGTTGCCAGCAGTTGGCTGCACCACGAAAACCTTGTCGCGCCTATGCTGAACGGGAAAAAACACGGGCAGCCGGGAACCGGCATACAACATCGCTATCGCGGCATCGGCTTGCTGATGCTGCTCGCGGTCGCCGCTTTCTGGTGGTTGCGTTGGCAATGATGCTTACATCTTCGCGTGCGGTTGGACGGCAATGTAGTCCAGCAGGTCGTTGACGCTGCGCAGCCGCGCGTAGTCGGTTTCCGCCACCGTGATGCCCGTCTTGTCCCTTTGAGCCGGCATAGGTGCCGCCGTAACGGCCGACATCTTCGCCCATCAGGAACACCTGGGTCCAGTTGCAGCCGGCCCGTTGGCCCGCATAATCGTACCAGTTTGGGTGCACCGTCAATTGGGCCGCGTTGGCGCGGATGATCGGTGTTCGCTGCATGATGGGCTCCAGCCGGGACTGTTGGTCTGCAAACAATTTGATCTTAGGAGCCTGTACTAAGCCTTTGAATGATCCAGTTGACCTCCTCCTCGCCCTAAAGGACGAGGATTCCTACCGCGCTACACGGTCCTTTGCATAGCCGCTTCGGTGGGTTCCTGCTTCACAGAGTGGCCTGACTGCACCGGCTCTCCACAG
>CAMLRG010000336.1 GCA_946482335.1 uncultured Duganella sp.
TCATTCGGCCTGGGCGCCGACCAGCGTCTTCAGCTCGCCGCTCTCGAACATTTCCATCATGATGTCCGATCCGCCGACGAACTCGCCCTTCACATAGAGCTGGGGAATGGTCGGCCAGTCGGAATAATCCTTGATGCCGGCGCGGATCTCCTGGTCCTGCAGCACGTCGACCGTCTCGAACGGCACGCCCAGATGATCGAGGATCGCGACCGCCCGGCTGGAAAAGCCGCACTGCGGGAACAGGGCGCTGCCCTTCATGAACAGCACCACTTCATTGGCCTTCACCAGAGCGTCGATCCGCTCCTTCACATCACTCATCATTCTTCTCCTGGCGCCGCGGTCTCGAGTTGCAGCGCATGAAGCTCGCCGCCCATGCGACCGCCCAGGGCCCGGTACACAAGTTGGTGCTGCTTGACGCGGTTCAAGCCCGCGAACTCCGACGAGACGATGCGCGCCGAGCTGGTGTCGGCCGTGTCGTCGGGCGCAGGCAAGAAGAAGAAACCGGCGCGCCGCAGCCGCAAGGATGTCGACGCCGGCGCCGAAGGTGCGGCCGACCTGGCTGCAGCCAACCACGACGGCGACGAGGGCGACGAGTCGGACGACGACGATTTCCTGAATCCGCGGCCGGAAGGCGAAGCACCGGCGCGCAAGCGCCGCCGCCGTCCACGCCGTGGACGCCGCAGCGGCGGTGGCGGCGGCGATAGCGTACCGTCCGGCGAGGCTTGATGTCCGTCACGGCTTATATCGGCATCGGCGCCAACCTGGGCGATGCGCGCGCCAATGTGCTGGATGCGGTCGAGCGTTTGCGCAGGCTGCCCGGCGCCCAACTGGAGGCGGTGTCTTCGCTGTACCGCACGGCGCCAGTCGATTCCTCGGGCGATGACTACGTCAATGCGGTGGCGCGGCTGGGTACTGCCTTGCCGGCGCAGCAACTGCTGGAGGCGCTGTTCGAAATCGAGCAGGCGCATGGGCGTGAGCGGCCTTACCGCAATGCGCCGCGTACGCTGGATCTCGACCTCCTCCTGTATGGCGACCAACAGATCGCCACCCCCAGCCTGACGGTACCACATCCGCGCATGCACCAACGGGCGTTTGTGCTGATGCCGCTGCTCGAGATCGCGCCCGATATCGTACTGCCTGGGCTTGGTTGCGCTGCGGACTTCGCGGCTGGCGTTGCCGGGCAAGGTATTCGCCGGCTTTGAAAC
The DNA here is from genome assembly GCA_946482335.1 of uncultured Duganella sp. Next base: position 1,206 of record CAMLRG010000336.1, read on the forward strand.
CGGTAAACCGGGGTCTGACCCGCAGGGTCAGACCCCTTCTGCGCCGCAGCCGCGGGCTTAAGACCGTTGGGGGTCAGACCCTGCGGGTCTGACCCCGGTTTACCGGTTTTAAAGCAAAAAGGACCCAAAGAATGCAAATCCCAATCATCGTCCAGACCACCGGTCTCCTGATCCTGTCCAACATCTTCATGACCGTTGCGTGGTACGGACACCTGAAGAACTTCTCTAACAAATCCTGGCTGGTTGCCGCACTGGTGAGCTGGGGCATCGCCCTGTTCGAATACCTAATCCAGGTTCCCGCCAACCGCATCGGTTTCAGCCAATACAGCCTGGCCCAGCTGAAGATCCTGCAGGAAGTGGTCACCCTCGGCGTATTCGTCCCCTTCGCCATGTACTACATGGACCAGCCCTTCAAGACCGATTTCATCTGGGCCGGCCTGTGCCTGGTGGGCGCTGTGTACTTTATTTTCCGCAGTTAGAATAGCGGTTTTCGTATCAAAGGACATCCCATGTCTGGCAACCTGCAAAACCCCTACCCGGCGCCGACCCGCGCCATCCCGACCAAGGCGGTGACGATACCCTCGATCAACGCCCTGAAGGCGGCGGGCGAGAAGATCACCATGCTGACCTGCTACGACGCCAGCTTCGCCTCCATGATGGACGGCTGCGGCGTCGAAGTGCTGCTGATCGGCGATTCGCTGGGCATGGTGTGCAATGGCCACCAGTCCACCCTGCCGGTCACCGTGCAGGAAGTGGCCTACCATACCGCCGCCGTGGCGCGCGGCGCGAAGAATGCCCTGATCCTGGCCGACATGCCGTTCGGTTCCTACGCCACCCCTGAGCAGGCCTTCGCCAACGCCGTGCAGCTGGTGCAGGCCGGCGCGCATATGGTGAAGATCGAAGGCGGTGCCTGGGTTGCCGACACCGTACGTTTCCTGGTCGAGCGTTCGATCCCGGTGTGCGCCCACCTGGGGCTGACGCCGCAGTCGGTGCATACGCTGGGCGGCTACAAGGTGCAGGGCAAGACCGTGCAGAGCGCCGAACTGCTGAAACAGGACGCGCTGAAGCTGCAGGCGGCCGGCGCTGCGATGGTGGTGCTGGAAGCCATCCCTACCGCGCTGGGCAAGGAAGTGACCGACATGCTGTCGATGCCGACCATCGGCATCGGCGCCGGTCCGGATTGCTCCGGCCAGGTGCTGGTGATGCACGATATGCTGGGCGTGTTCCCGGGCCGCAAGGCACGCTTCGTGAAGAACTTCATGGAAGGCCAGGCTTCGATCCAGGGGGCGGTGTCGGCCTACATCAGCGCTGTCAAGGACGGCTCCTTCCCGGCACTGGAGCACTGCTTCTAAAGCATGGGCACCCCGCTCAACGACGAGGAATACGACCGGCTTGACGACCTGCTGGCGGCAATGGGGCCGCAAAGCATGGACGTCGCCAAGCTGGAAGGCTTCCTCACTGCCCTGGTGGTCGGCCCGGCCGACCTGGCGCAGGAACAGTGGCTGCCCCTGGTCTGGGGCGGCGCGCCGGGCAATGCCGAAGCTGCCGCGCTGGCCGTGCGCCACCACGACTACATGCGCTTGTGGATGCAGAAGGACCCTGCCAGCTTCGAACCCATCTACGAATGCGGCGGCAGCTGGACCGAACAGGCATGGTGCGAAGGCTTCATGGCCGGCGTGGATATCGCGGCCGCTGACTGGGCGCCACTGCGCGCCCGGCAGCCGGCTTTGCTGCTGCCCTTCCAGCCGCCGGTGAATGCCGCGAAGGTGACGCCGTCCGTCATCGGCATCCACGCATTCTTCCACGCGCCACAGCCCAAGGTGCCCAAGGCTGGCCGCAACGACCCCTGCCCTTGCGGCAGCGGCAAGAAGTTCAAGAAGTGCTGCGGCGCCTAGCCTAGATCTGGATCCAGGTCGTCTTCAATTCGGTGTACTTGTCGAAGGCGTGCAGCGACTTGTCGCGCCCATTGCCTGACTGCTTGTAACCCCCGAACGGCACCGTGATGTCGTCGCCATCGTACTGGTTGACGTGCACGGTGCCCGCTTTCAGCGCACGCGCAGTGCGGATCGCTTTCGACATATCGGCAGTCCACACCGCGGCGTGCAGGCCATACGGCGTATCGTTTGCCTGCTTCACCGCTTCGTCCAGGTCACGGAACGACAGCACCGACAGCACCGGGCCGAAAATCTCTTCCTGCGCGATCTTCATGGAGTTCTGCACGCCGTCGAACAGCGTCGGCTCCACATAGAATCCGCCGGTTTCCTTGCGCGCCGCCTTGCCGCCCGC
>CAMLRG010000337.1 GCA_946482335.1 uncultured Duganella sp.
CCGGCATCCAGGTCGGCCAGATGCGCGTGCCGCTGGGCGTGATCGGCATCATCTACGAAGCGCGCCCCAACGTCACCGTCGACGCGGCCGGCCTGTGCATCAAGAGCGGCAACGCCACCATCCTGCGCGGCGGCTCGGAAGCGATCCACTGCAACCGCGCCCTGGCCAGGCTGGTGGCCGAGGGCCTGTCCGGCGCCGGCCTGCCGGCCGACGGCGTGCAGGTGGTCGACACCACCGACCGCGCCGCCGTCGGCGCCCTGATCACCATGCCGCAATACGTGGACGTGATCGTGCCGCGCGGCGGCAAGGGCTTGATCGCGCGCCTGATGGAGGAAGCCACGGTGCCGATGATCAAGCATCTGGACGGCATCTGCCACGTCTACATCGACGCCAAGGCCGACCTGGCCAAGGCGCTCGACATCGGCTTCAACGCCAAATGCCACCGCTACGGCACCTGCAACACCATGGAAACGCTGCTGGTGGCGCGCGCCGTGGCCGCCGAGGTGCTGCCGCAGCTGGCCGCGCGCTACGCCACCGAACAGGTCGAGCTGCGCGCCGACCCCGAAGCGCACGCCATCCTGTCCGCCGCCGCCTACCCGCACCTGGCGCACGCCAGCGAGGAAGACTGGGCCACGGAATACCTGGCGCCGATCCTGGCGGTGCGCGTGGTCGACGGCCTGGACGCGGCGATCGAACATTGCAATACCTGGTCGTCCAAGCACACCGAAGCCATCGTCACCGAGGATTACAGCGCCGCCATGCGTTTCCTGCGCGAAGTCGATTCCTCGTCGGTGATGGTGAACGCCTCGACCCGCTTTGCCGACGGCTTCGAGTACGGCCTGGGCGCCGAGATCGGCATTTCCAACGACAAGCTGCACGCGCGCGGCCCGGTCGGGCTGGAAGGGCTGACTTCCCTCAAATACGTCGTGTTCGGGCACGGCGAGATCAGAAAGTAACCGCATGCTCTGGATTAAAGCGCTGCATATCGTCTTCATCGTGTCCTGGATGTCGGGGTTGTTCTACCTGCCGCGCATCTTCGTCAACCTGTCGCTGGAAACGCCGGGGCCGACCACGGAGCGGCTGCTGACGATGGCGCGCAAGCTGTACCGCTTCACCACCATGCTGGCGCTGCCGGCGGTGGTGTTCGGCATCTGGCTGGTGGCGCTGCAGTACGGCGCGCGGATGCCGGGCTGGCTGCACGCCAAGCTGTTCGTGGTGTTCCTGCTGCTGGGCTACCACCACGCCTGCGGACGGCTGCTGAAGAAGTTCGAACGTGGCGCCAATACGCGCGGCCACGTGTTTTACCGGTGGTTCAATGAAGTGCCGGTGCTGATGCTGCTGGCGATCACCATCCTGGTGGTCGTCAAGCCTTTCTAAAACCGGTAAGGCGGGGCCGCAGCCGCTGGCCTTGGTGCCGCCCGGTGTCTGACCCTGCGGGTCAGACACCGGTTTACCGGTTTTGCTTTAAACAACGGATAAAAGGTCCCCCCAAATGCCATCCTATTTCTGCCCCTGCCCGCGCGGCCTGGAAGCCGCCCTGGCGGAAGAACTGACCGAGATCGCGGCCATGAGCCCGACCTTGAAGGTCCACAACCAGGTCCCCGGCGGCGTGCACGCCTCCGGCGACCTGTACGACGCCTACCGCATCAACCTGCACTCGCGCATCGCCTCGCGCGTGCTGATGCGCATGGGCGTGTGCCACTACCAGAACGAGAACGACATTTACGACCTGGTGCTGGCCCAGCCCTGGGAAGAATGGTTCGGCATCCACCACACCATCCGGGTTGACGTCACCGCCATCAAGTCGCCCCTGAAGTCGCTCGAATTCACCACGCTGAAAATCAAGGACGCCGTCTGCGACCGCTTCCGCGACATGTACGGCAAGCGCCCCTCGGTCAACACGCGCGACCCCGACATGCGCATTGTCGGCTTCCTCGACCAGCGCCAGTTCATGGTCTACCTCGACACCTCCGGCGAAGCGCTGTTCAAGCGCGGCTGGCGCAGCGAGACCGGCGACGCCCCGCTGCGCGAAAACCTGGCCGCCGGCCTGCTGCGCGTGTCCGGCTGGAAGCCCGGCGTGCCGCTGTTCGACCCGATGTGCGGCTCCGGCACCATCCTGTGCGAAGCCGCGCAAATGGTGCAAGGCATCCCGCCCGGCGCCCGCCGCCGCTTCGCCTTCGAAAAATTCCACGACTTCGACCCCGAACCGTGGCAACAGATGAAGACCGACTTCAAGCCCAACCCGTTGCCGGCCGAGCCCACGATTTTCGGCTCCGACATTTCCGGCGACATGGTCGCGATGGCGCGCCACAACCTGAAGAGCGCCGGCATCCTGTTCGAGGTCCCGCTCAAGCAGATCGAAGCGCAGCAAGTGCAAGCGCCGACCAAGGAGCCCGGCATCCTGCTGACCAACCCCCCGTACGGCGAGCGCATCGGCGTGCGCGGCGACGCCAGCCTGGAAGAGGACGAGCTGGCCAAGAGTTTCTACAGCGCCTTCTCCACCACGCTCAAGCAACGCTTCACCGGCTGGACCGCCTACCTGTTCACCGCCGACCTCGGCTTGCCCAAGCTGCTGCGCCTGAAGGAATCGCGCAAGACCCCCTTCTTCAACGGCGCCCTCGAATGCCGCCTGTTCCGTTTCGACATGGTGGCCGGCTTCAACCGCAAACCTGCCGGCGAGTAATTTTTGTCCACCCCGGGGTCAGGAACCAGAGCGGACATTTTTTGCGCAACGTCCAATTTTGTCCCCATTGGTTCCTGACCCCAGGGTGGACAAAAATGATGTCTGCGGGCGGGGGCGGTTGGGCGTAGAATCGCCGGATGCTTGCTACGCCCACGCCCCCGCCGCCACCGGACGCCGCTCCGCCCGCCATCCCTGCGCCGGAGGCGCCGCACCGGAAACCGCTGGGGCCCGGCGCGTTGGCCGCGGTGCTGGCCAGCCTGTCGATGCTGGGCCCGTTCTCGATTGACGCTTACCTGCCGGCGTTTCCCAATGTGCAGGCGTCGCTGCACGCCACGCCGCTGGAAGTCCAGCAATCCCTGACCGCTTACCTGCTGGCCTTCGCCGCCATGGTGCTGTGGCATGGCGCGCTGTCGGATGCCTTCGGCCGGCGCAACGTGATCCTGGTGTCGCTGGTGGCTTTCCTGCTCGGCACCGTGGGCTGCGCCGCCGCCCATTCCGTGCAGTACCTGTGGTTCTTCCGCGTGCTGCAGGGCGTGTCGGCCGGCGCCGGGGTGGTGGTGGGGCGCGCCATCATCCGCGACCTGTATGCCGATGCGGCGGCCGCGCGCCTGCTGTCGCTGGTCACCATGATCTTTTCCATCGCGCCCGCCATCGCGCCGGTGCTGGGCGGCTTCATCGTCAAGTATTCGGACTGGCGCACCATCTTCCTGGCGCTGGCCGGCTATACGGTGCTGCTGTTCATCGTGTGCTACCGCCGCCTGCCCGAAACGCTGCCGCGCGACAAGCGGCAACCGTTCAACC
>CAMLRG010000338.1 GCA_946482335.1 uncultured Duganella sp.
ATTCCGGCAGCTGGATCCCGGCCCTGGCCGGCGATGCCGCCATGGTGCTCACGGCAGCCGACGCGGAGCATACCTCCTACGGCTGCGGCTACAAGTCGGAACTGACTTTCTTCGGCCGCGCCATGTTCGACGAACAGTTGCGCAGCCACACGCGTTCCTTCGAGCAAGCCCATGCCGCTGCGCGCGAAGTGATCCGCCAGCGCGAGATCGAAGCGGGCAAGGATGACGGCTACTCGAATCCCCAGCTTTCCGCCGGTCCCGCCATCCGCGCCAAACTCGCGGCGTTTCACTGAGTGCCTGGGCGCGGCGCCTGTTCCGGCGCGCTGAACGGCTCGGCCAATTGCCCTGACAGGGATTGCGGCACCGGCGTATCGGTGCCATATTCGGCCGGCCAGCTGCGCGGCAGGTGGTGGGTGCCGAAAATCCGGTCCAGCACCGGCAGCATCGCCGCGAAGTTGCGGTCGACGTGGCCGCTGCGCGTATGGTGCCAGTGATGGAAAGCCGGCGTTGTCAGCAGCCATTCCAGCGGTCCAAGCCGGACACGGATATTCGAATGGATGAAGAAACCCCATAGCGTGCCAGCCAGGACCACCGCCACCGGCACCGCGGTGCCGCCGGCACTGGGCCCGGCCAGGCCGAGCACGTAAAGCGGCAGCAGGCTGCACATGCGGGAAAACAGCAGGTCAAGCGGGTGGGCACGCGTGTTGACCAGGAAGTAGACGTGGGCCGGGCTGTGGTGCACCGCATGGAAGCGCCATAGCAGGGGCCAGGCGTGGGCCAGGCGGTGCGCGAAATAGGCGCCCAGGTCGCCGATTGCGAGCGCCAGTAGAAGCTTGGGCAGCAGCGGCAGGGCGCCCAGCGCCGCGGGCACGGCAGGCGGCAACAGGCTGTGCGCAAGCTGGGCGGCCAGCGCCAGCGGCGCGGCCAGCACGATCATCGGCAGCAGGCTGTTGGCGAAGTAATAGAACAGGTCATGCCAGCGTTGCGGCCTGGCGCCATCGGCCTGGCGCACGGCGAACCAGCGCTCCAGCGGCAGGAAAATCGCGCACAGCACGCACAGCCAGATCGTCAGGCGCAGCAGCTGGTAGGCGATGGCTGCCACAAGCGCGCCTTAGCGTTTGGCGGCGTTGCGGCGGCGCAGGACCATCCCCAGCAGCACGATGCCGGACATCATGGTCAGCCAGCTGCCCGGCTCGGACACCGGGTTGCCCTGGCTGGCGTCAACCGCGGTCAGCGACACGCCATCCAGCAGCGAGAATGGCGGGAAGCCTTGCGGCGTACCGGCTGCCAGGAAGGACAAGATGCTGTCGCTCTGCCTGGCGGTGAAGTAGAACGCTTCCTGCATCCAGTTGCTCGAAGCATGGCTCTTGTTCTGGTAGCTCGCTGTCTGGAAGGTGTTGCCGTCGATGCTGACGGTCCACTGTTCGGTGGTGACGCCATGGAAGCGGGCCTGCTGCGCCGCCGCCCATTCGAAGCTCAGCATATAGGTCTGGCCCACCACCATGCCGCTGATCGCTTGCTGGATCGGGACCACCCCGTAGACGCCGTCGGCCGCGACGAAGTTGCCGCCGTTGGCGCTGACGGCCAGCGCATTGGCGCCGCCATTGTTCGCGCCCCACAGGTGCAGGATGCTGTCGAGCGGGCCGTTGAACCAGGTCTTGACGCCGGTCGTGTCGGCCGTGCCGGGTTCGAACAGGAAGTTATAGCCGCGCGGCGAAGACCAGTCGGTCACCACGGTATTGAAGTTGATCTGGCCGGTGCCGTTGCTGCTCGATTCGAAACCGCCATTCTTGACCAGGTTGACCGGGGTCGCTTGCACGGCCGAGCCCAGCAGCATAAGACCGGCCACGGCGATGGCGCGCAACAGTGTGCTTGGCGTGAATGCTTTCATAATTCTCCTTGGATTCGACTGTGTCCTCGCGGCATTGAAGCAAGAATTATGCCGCGAGAATACAGCTCAACAATAAGCCCTTGAAAGCACTGAGAATTTTTCAATTGGGAAACGATTGTTGACTTAGTTGCAAAGCGTCAGTTGTAAAGAATTCCGACATTCACTAGATGTTGCAAGGAAATATCGTTGTGGCCAGCGCCGGGTATGACGTGGAATGTCGCCAGGCCGGGACGGAAACTGCGGAATAGCGCTTCGCTGCTGGCAAGCGGGATGACTTCGTCGCGCCCGGCGGCGACGATGGTGGTGGGCGCGTTGACCTGGGCGGCGTAACGCGCAGCGTCGTAACGGTCGCGCAGCAGCCAGCGCACCGGCAGCCAGCGGTAGTGGTGCCCCGCCACGTTGGCCATGCTGTCGTACGGCGTCAGCAGGATCAGCCGGTCCACGGTACGCATGCCGGCCAAGCGGGTGGCGATGCCGCTGCCCAGGCTGCGCCCGACCAGCGTGACTTGCGGGTGGCGTGCCCGCACATATTCGTACAGTGCCAGCGCGTCGGCAAACAAGCCTTGTTCCGTCGGTTCGCCCGGGGTGGCGCCGTAACCGCGGTAATGCATCAGGTAGAGCGATTGGTCGGCAAAGGCTTGCTGCAGCTCGGGCAGGCTGTCGCCTACCGCTTCCGCATTGCCGCCGAAATAGAGCACGGCGCCCGGCCCGGGCTGTTCATGCACGGTGACGCCGACGCGTGCGCCATCCCGCAGCGCCAGCACGGTGCCGCCCTGGAAAGCTTGCGGGAAATACATCATGCTGCGCTGGCGCAGGAACAGCAGCGCGCACAGTGCCAGGTAGGCGGCGAGGACAAGTACCAGCAGGTTAATCATCCGTCGCCGCATGCGGTGCTCAGCGATAGTACGCTTCGCTGGCGAAGGTGATGACGCCGATCAGGGCCACCGCCGACAGCAGCACCAGCAGCAGGCGGCCAAATTTCGGGGAGCCGTTGTCGTCGGCGGGTTGGTTCTGGTCAGTCATGTCGTCAAGGCAGAATAATCGTGGATCCGGTGGTGCGGCGCGCTTCCAGGTCGCGGTGCGCCTGCCCCACACCGGCCAGATTATACCGCTGGTTAATGTCGACCTTGACCGCGCCGCGCGCCACCACGTCGAACAGCGACTGCGCGCATGCCTCCAGCTCGGCGCGGGTCGCGGTGTAATTGCCCAGCGCCGGGCGGGTGAGGAACAGCGAACCGCGCGATGCCAGTTCGCCCAGCGAGAAGCTGGCCACCGGCCCGGAGGAATTGCCGAAGCTGACCATCATGCCGCGCGGACGCAGGCAGTCGAGCGAACCGGTGAAGGTGTCCTTGCCGATCGAATCGAATACCGTCGAAACGCCCTTGCCGCCCGTGATTTCGCGCACGCGCTCGGTGAAGTTCTCCGTGTTGTAGTTGATCGCGTGGGCCGCGCCATGTTTCAGCGCCAGCGCCACCTTGTCGTCGGAACCGGCGGTGCCGATCAGGTTCACGCCCAGGGCGCGCGCCCACTGGCAGGCGATCAGGCCCACGCCACCGGCCGCCGC
>CAMLRG010000339.1 GCA_946482335.1 uncultured Duganella sp.
ACCATGGGCGCCTGACGCCGGTTCAGCGCCATCGACTCTTCCACACTGTTGACGATGTGCGCAACGTGCCCCAGGGCACGGCAGCTGCGCTGGTCGAGGCGGTGCTGGTCGTGGTGCTTGATGTAAAGCCGCGTGGCGTCGGCCGCCATCGGGCTATTGAGGTAAATGGGCAGTGCCGCCGGAATCGCACCAGCCTCCTTGAGGCGCCAGATCTCATACAGCATTTCCTGCGCACGTCCCACGGCGAACGAAGGGATGACGGTCACCCCGCCGCGCGCGGCAGTCCGGGCGATGACGGCCGCCAGCTGTCCCGCGGGATCGGCCGGATCGTGGCAGCGGTCGCCGTAAGTCGACTCCACCACCAGGTAGTCGCATGGGCCCAGCGCGACCGGCGGCCGCATGACGGGGTCGTGCGGCCGTCCCAGGTCGCCGGAAAACACCACCGTGCGCCCACCGCAGCGCACCGATACCGATGCGGCGCCAAGGATATGGCCAGCCAGTTGCAAGCGCGCCGCCATGCCGTGCGCCGGCGAAAACTCCTCGCCGGCCGGCACCGCCACCAGATGTTCCAGCGCACGCAAGGCATCGGCTTCGGAGTACAGCGGCAAGGCAGGCTTATGCTTCGAGAAATTGTGGCGGTTGGCATACAACGCCTCTTCCTCCAGCAAACGCCCGCTGTCCGGCAGTAGGATGCGGCACAGCTCGCGCGTGGCTTCGGTGCAGTACACCTTGCCGCGGAAGCCGGCCTGGACCAGCACCGGCAGCCAGCCGCTATGGTCCAGGTGTGCATGGGTCAGCACCACGCTGCGGATCGCTGTCGGCTGCACCGGCAATGCCTGCCAGTTGCGCAGGCGCAGCTGTTTGTAGCCCTGGAACAGGCCGCAATCGACCAGCACCTGATCGTCGTCGTGGCGCAACAGGTATTTGGAGCCGGTAACGGTGCCGGTGGCGCCGAGGAATTTTAAAGTAAGCATATTTGCAGCATATCCAAGCGCGCGCACAAAATATTTGATCCAGGTCAAACAGAACCCTGTGAAATCAGGGCAGTGCGAAAATGACATTGTTGCCGTGCGAGGAGGTAGAATCAGGGCCTTTGACACTTCGACAGCGGGACGCCATACATGACAGAACTGAAACGGGGCCTGAAAAGCCGCCACATCCAGCTGATTGCGCTGGGCGGCGCGATTGGCACGGGCCTATTCCTGGGCATCGCGGACACCATCAGGATGGCCGGCCCTGCCGTGCTGCTCGGCTATGCGATTGCCGGCTTCATCGCCTTCCTCATCATGCGCCAGCTGGGTGAAATGGTGGTCGACGAACCGGTGGCCGGCTCCTTCAGCTACTTTGCCGACAAATACTGCGGCCACATGGCGGGCTTCATGTCGGGCTGGAATTACTGGGTGCTGTACGTGCTGGTCAGCATGGCCGAACTGACAGCCGTGGGCATCTACGTCCAGTACTGGTGGCCGGCCATCCCGACCTGGGCCAGCGCCCTGGCCTTCTTCCTCATCATCAACGCCATCAGCCTGGCCAATGTGCGCGCCTTCGGCGAGATGGAATTCTGGTTCGCCATCATCAAGGTGGTGGCGGTGGTGGGCATGATCGTGTTCGGCGCCTGGCTGCTCATCTCCGGCAATGCCGGGCCGGAAGCAACCGTCGCCAACCTGTGGCAGCACGGCGGCTTCTTCCCGAAAGGCGTGTCGGGGCTGGTGATGGCCATGGCCGTGATCATGTTCTCCTACGGTGGCCTGGAACTGGTGGGTATCACCGCCGCCGAGGCCAGCAACCCGTCCGAGACCATCCCCAAGGCCACCAACCAGGCCATCTACCGCATCCTGATCTTCTATGTCGGCGCGCTGGGCGTGCTGCTGTCGCTGTACCCGTGGGAGAAAGTGGTCACCGGCGGCAGCCCGTTCGTGATGATCTTCCACGCCCTGAACAGCAATTTCGTCGCCAATGCCCTCAACGTGGTGGTGCTGACCGCCGCGCTGTCCGTGTATAACAGCGGCGTGTACTCCAACAGCCGCATGCTGTATGGCCTGGCCAAACAGGGCAATGCGCCGAAAGCGCTGCTGAAGGTGAACCAGCGCGGCGTGCCGCTGGCCGCGCTGGGCGTGTCGGCCCTGGCCACCGGCCTGTGCGTGGTGCTCAACTACTTCATGCCGGGCCAGGTGTTCGGCCTGCTGATGGGCCTCGTGGTGTCCTCGCTGGTGATCAACTGGGGCATGATCAGCTGGATCCACCTGCGCTTCCGCGCCCGGAAACACGCCGAAGGCAGCGCAACGGCCTTCAAGAGCTGGGGCTACCCGCTGACCAATTACCTGTGCCTGGCATTCCTGGCCGGCATCCTGGTCATCATGTTCCTGACCGAAGGCTTGCGCATTTCGGTCTACCTGATCCCGGTGTGGCTGGCGGTGCTGTTCATCGGCTACCGCTTCCGCGGCGCGCCGGTGGCCGCGGCAGCGTAGATGGCCCGCGTCGCGCTACTGACCATCCACGGCATGGGCGAGCAGCCGCTCGACTATGCCGACGACCTGAAACGCTCCCTGCAGCACCGGATGGGAGCGTCCTTCACCGGCGTCGATGTGCACAGCGTGTATTACCAGCACCTGCTGAAACCCAACGAGCAGGACGTCTGGCGGCGCGTGAACGAACGCGCCACCGTGCGCTACGACCGGCTGCGCAAGTTCATCCTATTCGGCTTTGCCGATGCGGCCGGGCTCGAAAACCGCAAGGAATTCGACGATTCGGTCTATGAACAGGCGCAAACGGAAATCGCGCGCGCCCTGCTGGCGATCCATGCCAGCCATGGCCCCGGCATGCCGGTGGTGCTGCTGGCGCATTCGCTCGGCTGCCAGGTCATGTCGAGCTTCATTTACGACGCGCAGAAGCGCGCCGGCGGCGGCACCGTCGCCGCCGGCATCTGGAAGCCGGGCCGCATGGCCGACAGCCTGACGCCGGCGCAGCGCCAGTTCCTGCAATGCGGCACCGTGCGCGCTTTCGTCACCACTGGCTGCAACATCCCGGTCTTCGTCGCCGCCCACCAGCGCATGCACGTCAAGCCGATCACCAAGCCCCATCCCGCGTTCAGCTGGCTCAACCTGTATGACCCGGACGATGCGCTGGGGTGGCCGCTGCAGCCGCTGGAAGGCGGCTACGAAACCCTGGTGGAAGACCGCGCGATCAATGCCGGCCAGGGCATGCTCGACTTCATGACCAAGAGCTGGAACCCCTTGTCCCACTCCGCCTACTGGACCGATGACGGCCTCATCAAGCCGCTGGCAGCCTTGCTCTCGGCATAAAAGTCGGGGTCAGCTCTGGCAACCGGACATTTCGCGCAGCGAAAT
>CAMLRG010000340.1 GCA_946482335.1 uncultured Duganella sp.
CACTTCCTGCGGCCCCACTTCGGGCAGCGGGGCAGGGTGGCGGCCCTGGGCGATCTCGCGCGCGGCCGCCGTCAAGCGCTTGAGCGGCAGGTTGATCAGGCTGGAGATCAGGGCCGCGCCCAGCAGTGACACCACCGACACCACGCCGGCCCAGCCCAGCCATTCGACCGGGCCCTGCAAGCGCTCGCGCTCGAGCATCAGCCAATAGCGGTCGTCGGCAATCTTGAAACTGACCCAGTAGCCGGGCACGCCATTGACTTCCGAGGCGAACCGGGTATCGGCGCCCAGCTTGGAGCGCACCAGGGCTTGCACGTCGGCCATCAGCGCGGTCTTGGGCGGCGGCGCGACTTCGTCTTCATCTTCCATCGTGAAGACGCGGATCCCCTCGTTCGACACCAGTTCGAACAGCAATTCACGCCGCAGTTCCGGCGCAGAGTGGGTGAGGGCGGCGCGCGTGATGGTGACCACCGACACCACCTGTGCTGCGGTTTGCTGCGCCAGCGGTTCGCGCTGGACGACGTTGACCATGGCGAACCAGGCCGACATGGAGAGCGTGGTGAGCACGCTCAGCAACAGGAAGGTACGCCAGAACAGGCCGCTGGTCAGCGACGCCGGGCGCGGCAGGCGGAATTTCATCGACTACCCAGGTTCAGCGCGGCTGGCCCTCAGGGATGAAGACGTAACCCAGGCCCCACACCGTCTGGATGTACAGCGGGCTGGACGGGTCGGGTTCGATCAGCTTGCGCAGGCGCGAAATCTGCACGTCCAGGCTGCGGTCGAACACTTCGTATTCGCGGCCGCGCGCCAATTCCATCAGCTTTTCGCGCGACAGCGGCTGGCGCGCGTGGCGCGCGAACACTTTCAGTACCGAGAATTCACCGGTGGTCAGCGGCACGGTTTCGCCATTTTTCTTCAGCGTACGGGTGCCCAGGTCGAGCACGAACTGGCCGAATTCGAAGGTTTGCGGCGTTTCGGACGGCGCGCCGGGGATTTCGTCGGGCTGTTTGCGGCGCAGCACGGCGCCGATGCGCGCCACCAGTTCGCGCGGGTTGAACGGCTTGGGCAGGTAATCGTCGGCGCCCATTTCCAGGCCGACGATGCGGTCCACGTCTTCGCCCTTGGCGGTCAGCATGATGATCGGGGTCTGGTCGCCGGCGCCGCGCAGGCGGCGGCAGATCGACAAGCCGTCTTCGCCCGGCAGCATCAAGTCCAGCACCAGCAAGTCATAGCGCTCGCGCAGCCACAGCTTGTTCATGGCGGTGGCGTTTTCGGCGGTGACGACGTTGAAACCTTGCTCGGTCAGGTAGCGGCGCAACAGGTCGCGCAGGCGGACGTCGTCGTCCACCACCATGATCTTGGCCTGGTGGCCGTGCTGGCCGCCCGGTGCGGCAGGAGGGGTAGTGGTCGTATTCATATCAATGTTGATATTGTTGAATTGTCAGATGCATGTCGCTATGGTAACGTCATATTCGTTGCCGGGGCCACCCCGGAGAAAACTCATTACAAATTCTTACAAACTTTACCCCGACACTCTTACTATAGAAAGTCGGAGCGCATACACTGCGGGCATGGATACGGCAAGTACGACGAGGTTGGCAATGGACTTGGGTGCGAAATCGGGAATGGGCAAAGCGGCGGCAATCGCCTTGTGCGCCAGCCTGTGCTGCACCTGGAGCGCGAGCGTGCAGGCGCAATCCGACCAGCCGAACAGCCAGCACCAGCGCAAGGAAGGCCGCCGCGACTTCCGCGATAGCCGCTGGAGCGATGCCCGCGATCCGCGTTCTTTTGAAGCGCGCGCGGAAGAACAGCGCCGCCTCATGGAAGAAAACAGCAACAACGCAGAAGTGTCGCGCCGCATGGGCCGCATGACGCCCGACGAACGCCGCGACCTGCGCCGCCAGATCAATGAAGCGGGCCAGCAAGTCTATTCCCTGCCGCCCCGGCGGTGAGAATGTGTGACGTTTACGTAACGTTAAGACAGATTCCGGCCCCCGAAAGCTCCGATTTTTGATGTTTTGCGTGTAAGATTGATTGCCCGCAAGACATCGCGCCCCGGCGCGCCCACACTCAGGGCACTGGAGGAGGAGCTTTGTCCCAGCAATTAGAGAATGCCGGCACCTTGCCGCCGGGCGTGGTCCAGCGGCCCGACGGGGTCTTCCTGGACGGGCGCCTGCTCGCGCCGGAATTGACCGCGGCCGTCGATGCGCTGTTCCGCGCCGGCTGGGTGCTGCGCGGCCTCGATTACCCGGTACTGGTGCGCGCCCTGTACGGGGTGGGGCCCGAGCTGGCGCCCGCCGCCGGCTTGCTGCTGCGGGTGGCCGACCGGGTGGAAGCCTTCCCGCCCCAGCGCAGGCCGCTGTACCGCAACGTCAAGATACGCGACGGTGAAGCGGAATATTACTTCGAACCGCTCTACCTGCCGGCCGAGGAACAGGCCGACGGCAGCGTGCTGCCGGAACGTCCGGCCCTGCTCGACTTCGACGAATTCGTGGCCGATATGTGGCTGAAGAATGTGCGCTTCGGCATCCAGGAAGCGGCGGTGCGGGCCGCCATGGCGGCGCCCAAGGGCGAGCGGGTGGCGGTGGCGCGCGAACTGGAACCGACCCCGGCGCAGGATGCGCGGGTGGTGGAAGTGGCGTCCGAACTGCACCGCAGCGATGCCCCGCGCCAGCGCGCCGACGGCACCGTCGACCTGACCAGCTTCCAGAACCGTTTCCCCCAGATCAAGCAGGGCGTGCGCCTGCTGCAAAAGCTGCCGGGCGTGCCGGGTGCGCCGGGGCGCAATATCGCCGGCCAGCCGTTGCCGGCCCTGGCGCCGGCCGACATCGAGTTCCCGCGCTATGCCGGCGAAGGCACCGTGATCGTGCGCGAGGAGGGTGGCGAATTCCTGGTGGCGGCGCGCGAAGGCTTCCTGAATGTGGACCCGAAGAGCGGCCAGGTGGCGCTGAGCGACAAGATCATCAGCCGCGAAGGCGTGTCCGGCCGCACCACCGGCAACCTGGAGCTGGTGGGGGCTTTCGAGGAATTCGGCGACGTGCAGGAGCTGCGCGACGTCAATGGCAGCGACATCACGGTGCACGGCGACGTGTACGGCAATATCCATTCGAGCGGCGGCACCATCGTCCTGGGTGGCAACCTGGTGGGCGGCAAGGCCATCAATGCACGCGGCGACATCCGCATCGCTGGCGTGGCATCGGGCTCCACCATCCAGGCCGCCGGCGGGACGGTGACCCTGGCCGGCCGCGCCGAAAGCTGCGTGATCAGCGCACCCAAGGTGGTGGTGGAGGAAGCCAGCAATTGCGAAATCTTTGCCGACGAGGTGGAAGTCAAGCTGGCC
>CAMLRG010000341.1 GCA_946482335.1 uncultured Duganella sp.
ATTTCGCTGCGCGAAATGTCCGGTTGCCAGAGCTGACCCCGACTTTCATGTCGAGAGCTGATTCCCCGGCCTTTATTTTGCACTGAGGGTTTCGCTCAAGCCCATTTCCGGGCTGGCCATCAGGCGGTAAATGTCCACCAGGATCAGCATGCGCTCGCCCACCGTGCCGAGGCCGATCATGTATTCGGAACTGAAGGCGGTGCCCATGTCCGGCGCTGGCTTGATCTGGTCGGGCGTCAGCGTGGTCACGTCCGACACCGAATCAACCACCATCCCCACCACGCGGCCATTGATGTTGAGGATGATCACCACCGTGAACTGGTCATACACCGGTTCGCCCAGCTTGAACTTGATGCGCATGTCCACCACCGGGATGATGATGCCGCGCAGGTTGATCACGCCTTTGATGAACTCGGGCGCATTGGCAATGCGGGTCACCGCTTCATAGCCGCGGATTTCCTGCACCTTCAGGATATCGATGCCATATTCCTCGGCGCCGAGCTTGAATGCCAGGAACTCCTTGCCCTGGCTGCCGTCTTCCAGCGCAGTGTTTTCTTGCATGGTTTTTTCCTTTAGCAAAGACCTGTGTTGTCAAAGCGTATCAGAGTGTAAAGCGATTTACGAGCGGGCAATTTTTAATTGCTAGCTAAGTCAAATCTGATTATGCTGGGTGTAAAGATTAGCGCATTTTATCCAAGGAGATTTCATGGCGGACCCCCATGCCGTCGATGACAACTGGCTGCTGGAAGAAGACGAAGAAGACAAGCAGCCGCCGTCGGCCGCCTCCCCTGAACAGCGCCTGTGGCGCGTGCTGATTGTCGACGACGACCAGGATGTGCATGCGGTCACCCGCCTGGCCCTGCGCAATGTCAGCTTCAAGGGCCGCGAACTGGAACTGTTTTCCGCCTATAGCGGCCGCGAAGCATTCGAAATCCTGCGCGATACGCCCGATATCGCCCTGGTCTTGCTCGACGTGGTGATGGAAACCGACGATGCCGGCTTGCTGCTGGCGCGCCGCATCCGCGAGGAATTGCACAACGCTATCGTGCGCGTGGTGCTGCGCACCGGCCAGCCGGGCCAGGCGCCCGAGCAACGGGTGATCATCGAATACGATATCAACGATTACAAGGCCAAGACCGAGCTCACCACGCAAAAGCTGTTCACCACGGTGATCTCGGCCCTGCGCGCGTATGAAAGCTTGAACATGCTGGAGCGTTCGCGCATCGGCCTGGGCAAGATCCTGGCCGGCGCCACCAACCTGTACCAGATCCATTCGCTGCGCGAATTCGCCTCGGGCGTGCTGAACCAGGTGTCCGCCATCCTCGATGTCGGCGCGGACGGCGTGCTGTGCCTGATGCAGGCCGACACCGGCGAAACCACCGTGGTGGCCGCCACCGGCGGCTATGCGCCGCTGGCCGAGTCGGAACAGATGCCGGACAACCACCCGCTGTGGCCGACCATCCGCAAGGCCTTCGAGGAAAAGAAGAGCCAGTTCGACCATCCGGCCAATGTGCTCTATATCCACACCCAGGAAAACCGCGACGTGCTGATTTCGGTGACGCCGCCCTGGCCGCTGGCCCAGATCCAGCGCGACTTGCTGGAAGTGTTCTGCGAGCGCATCGCGGCTGCCTTTGACAACCTGTACATGTTCGGCCAGCTGCGCAAGGCGCAGGAAGCCACCGTGGTGGCGCTGGCCGACCTGGCCGAGTTCCGCGATGGCTGCACCGGCGGCCACGTGCGGCGCGTGCAGCAACTGTCCTCGGCCATCGCGGCGCGCATGAAGGAGCGCGGCGTGTACGACGACGAGCTGACGCCGCAACTGGTGGACATGATCGGCCTTGCCTCCATCCTGCACGACGTCGGCAAGGTGGCGACCCCGGACCATATCCTGCTCAAGCCCGGCGCCCATACCGAGGAAGAGCGGGCCCTGATGCAAACCCACGCCGCCGTCGGGCGCAGCGTGCTGGAACGCGCGGCCAATATGGTCGATGGCGTCAGCTACCTGACCTATGGCGCGGAAATCGCAGGCGGCCATCATGAGCATTGGGATGGCAGCGGCTATCCGAACCAGTTGAAAGGCAAGCAAATCCCGCTGTCGGCGCGCATCGTGGCGGTGGTCGATGTGTTCGACTCCCTGCTGCACGAACGTCCCTACAAGGAGCCGTGGCCGTATCCGGAAGTCATGACCTATATCCGCGACCGTTCCGGCACCCAGTTCGACCCGGAAGTGGTGACGGCCCTGAACGAGGTGGTGGAGCGCAGCCCGGGCCTGGGCCAGGGATAGCCGCTGTGTGAGCCCGGCTGTGGCAGCCGCGCCGCGCTGCCGCACGCATTCTCTCGAAAAGTCACGGCGCCTGGTGCGCGGGGCGCTAGAATAAGGGCAGCCCTTGCCCAACCGCCGAAAGCCATGAATGAACTGAAGGGCCTGACAGCGCTGGTCATCGAGCCCAATCCCAGCATGCGCGCCAGCCTGCACAATGTGCTCAGCTTGTGCGGGCTGGACCGTATCGATGACGCAGCCAGCTCCAACCAGGCCATCCGCGCCCTGGAAGCGAAAATCTATGACTTGATCCTGTGCGAGTACGCGCTGGAAGGCGGCCAGGATGGCCAGCAAATGCTGGAAGACTTGCGTCACCATCGCCTGATCAATGCCTCGACCATGTTCTTCATGGTGACCGGGGAGGGCCAGTTCAGCAAGGTGGTCAGCGCCGCCGAACTGATGCCCAACGATTACATCCTGAAGCCGTTCGCCGCCGACGCCATGCTGGAGCGCATCTGGCGCGCCCTCGACCGCCGCAATGCCTTGCTGCCGGTGCACCAGCTGGTCGACATGGGCGATCTGCGCGCCGCCATCGAGGCTTGCGAGGCCGGCGAGGTGGCGCAGCCGCGCTTCGCCTGCGACTTCAAGCGCCTGCGGGCGGAAATGCATATCCAGGCCGGCGAGCCGGAATTGGCGGAACCGATCTATGCCGAGCTGTGGGACAGCCGCCAGATCCATTGGGCGCGCCTGGGCCAGGCCAAGACCCTGTACCTGCGCGGCCGCTACGACGAAGCGCGGCAGATGCTGGAGGATTTGCTGGGCAAGAATAGCCGCTTCCTCGACGCCTACGACTGGCTGGCCCGCACCCACGAAGCCAATGGCGACCTGGCGGCCGCCCAGGCGGTGCTGGGCAATGCGGTCGAACTGTCGCCGCATGCGGTGCGGCGCCTGCGCCGGCTGGGCGAAGTGGCGCTGGAGGCGGGCGACATCGACGGCGCCGAACGGGCGCTGAAGCAGGTGGTCAGCAAGACG
>CAMLRG010000342.1 GCA_946482335.1 uncultured Duganella sp.
GACGAACGCACCCCCTTTGATATCGTTCCGAAACAATTCCAGCCATGATGTGCTGTCGCTGATGAGGTACTGTTTCGCCTGGCCGGTTGAAGCGCGGCGTACAGTCAGTTCGCCTTGTAAAGCCGGTATCTCGTCGGTCTTTGGGTCTGTGGTGTCGGTTGCACTTACCGAGAAGTCGTTGCGCTCCAATCGATGCTTGCGCAAGATGTTCTCAAATTCGGCAATATCATCGGCGTCGATCAGTTGCATAGCGCCTCCGGTTATGGACTGCTGCTTACAGTATAGGCTTATAGCGCCGCCGTCGCTGCCGGCATTTCATCGGTCGGGCCGCCGAGCCCAAACCAGCAAACGACGCCCGCACGGGATTCGGCGTACACTGAACTTAGGTCACCATTCGGGACAACCATCGTAAAAGACGGGCCAGCATGTCCGGGGCGGTGAAACGCCGGTTCCCGAACTTCACGGGAGCAGCATCATGGAAAATACACATAATACTGGCGAGCGCCAGGAATCGGACGAAACCCTGGCGGCACGATTTGAGATTTCGTTTGATGGGAGGCGCTATGCCTTCCGGCACCATCACTACGATATGTTCCGCGACGCCTTGCGCTATGCCGTCGCGGAGCATGGCAAGCAAGGTTTCCTGCGCGACGAAGCTTTCCAGCCTGACTGGCGGGCATCCTACCATCCCGACGAAGAGGACGAGAAGTTGATGCGGCGGCACGGTATCGCCTTTGTTGAGGCGCACTACCTTTACGGCGATTATCGATATGGCCAGCTGTGCGACGCGGTCGCCTTTGCGGCGGGGCATCCGAACATGTAGCAAAGGGTAACAATCATGAATCCCGCACTTATTCATTCGACGGTGTGCCGAGATTTGCTGGAGGAGGGCGAACTGGCCGATGCCGTCCGCTACTGCGTGGCGCAGGGTGTCGAGCCCCCTGTGCCTCCATGCTCCGAGCATGCTCCAGATTACGAACGATGTGTGGAATTGGCCAAGGAAACATTGTCCGACTACGGCTGGTGGGACAAGCGCCTGAAGATACGCGACGCGCGTTGCCGGATTCACGCCAGCAAGGAACGCCGGGACGCCACAGAGCCGGCCGATCCTGCCAGCGCCAAATGATAACTGGACGGCGGGCGACGCTCCTGCAAACAAAAACAGCGGGATGATAACCCGCTGTTGTTTAAGAAGATCGCTACTGGAGACGAAGCTCAAGTCGGCGTGCACGGATGTCGCTCATGTATATCCCTTAGATGTTGGCGTCGATGTTCAGATAGGCTTTCAGCGCGGCCACCGCCATCGCGTGGTCTTCCGCGCCCGACAGGCCGCTGACGGTCAGGGTGCCGATGCGTCCCTTGCCTTTCAGGACCAGCGGGAAGGAGCCGCCATGTGCCGCGAACTCTTTCATGTCCAGGCCCGGCAGCGCGTCGTGGTCGCCGCCGGCGTTCTTCACTTCGGTGTGGGTGTAGAAGGAGCTGTGACCGGTGCGGTTAACCAGGTTGCTCTTGCGGCGTATCCAGTTGGCGTTGTCGGCGTTCGTGCCCGGCATGCCGTGGTAGAACAGCATGGTGCCGTCGCGCGTGATGTTGACGGCCACCGATTTGCCGGCGGCGCGCGCCAGTTCGAGCACTTTCAAGCCCAGCGCCAGTGCGGTGTCGTTGTTGAAGCTGTCGAACTGCAGCAGTTCTTCCTGACGAATCAGCGTGGACAGTTCTACTTTTTGTTCCATTGATGCCCTTGCGGTGAGTTGGTCCAGTGCGGCCGAGACGTACACCAGCGGCGCGTTCCAGTTGATGGCGATTTCGTTGCTGGCGTAGCTGCACACGTGGTCGAGATAGGAGGTGGCGGGCAGGTTGGCCGGGTAGGGCGCTGGGCAATCCTTCTTGTCCTGCTGGCCCGCCTGCGGACCGCCAACCAAAAAGCCCGGCACTGGCGCCGCCACTTTGTCCGCCTCCGATGGACGGTGATGGGGATGCATTGCCGGCCGCGCACCGAAGCCGGTCACGAAGGAGTAGCCGGTGGCGTTGCGGCCAAGGACGTAGTCAAGGCCCGACTGCGCCGCGTTCAGGTACTCGGCCTTGCCGTTCAGGCGATAGCCTTGCAACAGCATCAGGGACTGGTTCAGCACCACGGCGTTGCTGCCCCAGACGAAGCCTTTCTCCTGTATCGCTACGCGGTAGGCGGAGGCTTTCCACTGCGCTGCCAGGCTGGCAGCCAGGCCGTCAATGCGGCTTTCTATCAGTTTGCGGTCTGCCACTGGAGTCAGGTGCGCGCGGTGCTGCGCCAGCGAGATCCACGTGAGGGCGCCGACATCGTTCCATGCTGGCGTGGTGGCCGGCAGCTGGTCGGTCTTGATGGCACGGTAGTAGCTGTCCTTGCCAGTCCCGATGTAGAGTTCCGCAGCCGCCCATGAAAATTCGTCGCCGAGATGGGCGTCACCGTATTCGCCAGTCTTGATGTCGGACGGATTTTTGAACACCACGGCCGGATTGGCTTGCGCCCAATTCCACGCGGCTTCCGCTGCCGCCATCATGCGCGCGGACAGGCCGGGGCGCTGCTGTTCATAAGTTTTGAGGATGCGGCTGGCAGTGGCCATGGTGGCGGCGAAGTCCAGCGTGGCGGCGGTGCTTTTCTGGACCACGTAGCGCGGCGTCGGCTTGACCTGGTCCGGCATCTCCATGCCGTCGAAGGATTTGTTGGTCAGCTTGTGATAGACGCCGCCGTCATTGGGGTCTTGCATGGTCAGCATCCAGTCGAGATTCCACAACGCTTCGTTGAGGATGTCCGGCAGGCCGTTGCCGGTTTCAGGGATGTTGAGGTTCTGCTTGCGGAAGTATTCCGGGAAGTGCTCGAACGCGGCCAGCAGGGTGTAGGTCGAGATGCCGGAGTTGACGATGTACTTGTTGTAGTCGCCGGCGTCGTACCAGCCTTTGGGGCTGGACAGCACGCTGCCTTCGGCGCGCTGTCGGGACGCGGCGGAAGAATGCACCAGCACCTTGTCGTCCAGGTGTCCCGCTGGACGCGCATAGGCGCCGGCGTATTGCGGCAGCAGCGCGATGCCGGAGCGGTTCAGGTAGTAGGATTTGATGGCTGCCGCATTGAGGGCGCGATAAACATCCGCGCGAATGACGAAGCGGTCGGACTGGGTTTGGCCGTCGATCTTGATGCGGTATTCACCGGGCGTTTTCAGCGCGGAGAAATCGGCCACGCGCACCGTTTCCGCCGATGGTTTCCACAGCGCCGGCGCGCCCAGTTTGCCGCTGAAGAC
>CAMLRG010000343.1 GCA_946482335.1 uncultured Duganella sp.
CGATGAAATCGAATACATCACGGACTGCAACTTCCGCGCGATCCCGGCGCCGCGCCATGAGGAGGATGAAATGTCCGCCGAGCCGTGGTACCCGGTGGGGAAGAATGACGTGTTCCCCGAGCAGTTCGACAAGTTCTTGCTGGGTAATCCCAAGATCAGAAAATACTTCATGAAGCACCACGCCGACTTGCTCTCCCCTTCCTGGTGGGCCGGGAAGAAGGAGCGCATCGCCAGTGGCGTCATCGAGGACGTGTTCCCGTATCCCCAGCACGTCCGGTTCCGCAACCAAGGTTCGCTGCCAGAAGCAGCGAAGCAAGCCACACCATCCCTTTTGGAGACCTTTGAAAATGAATGATCCTATCGTAATCGTCGGCGCAGCCCGCACCCCAATGGGCGCCTTCCAGGGCGACTTTTCCAGCCTGAGCGCCAATGACCTGGGTGCTGTAGCGATCAAAGCCGCCGTCGAGCGCGCCGGCATCAAGCCGGAAGCGGTGGAACACGTCTACTTCGGCAACTGCCTGATGGCAGGCCAGGGCCAGGCCCCGGCACGCCAGGCTGCAATCAAGGCCGGCCTGCCGGTTTCCGCCGGCGCCGTGACCCTGTCCAAGATGTGCGGCTCCGCGATGCAGGCCGCGATCTTCGCCTACGACACCATTGCCGCCGGCAGCGCCGACGTGATCGTGGCGGGCGGCATGGAATCCATGACCAATGCGCCTTACCTGGTCCCGAAAGCCCGCGGCGGCTACCGCATCGGCCACGGCATGATGTTCGACCATATGATGTACGACGGCCTGGAAGACGCCTACACCCGCGACGCCAAGACCGGCGCCGGCCGCTCCATGGGCACCTTCGCCGAGCAATGCTCGACCGCCTACAAGTTCACCCGCGAGGCGCAGGACAACTTCGCCATCGAATCCGTCAAGCGCGCACAGGCTGCGCAGGCTTCGGGCGCCTTCGCCTGGGAAATCACCCCGGTGACGGTGACCGGCCGCGCCGGTGACGTGGTGATCGATAAGGATGAAGGCCCGCTGAAAGCCAAGGTCGAAAAGATCCCTTCGCTGAAGCCGGCATTTGCCAAGGATGGCACCATCACCGCCGCCTCCTCGTCCTCCATCAACGACGGCGCCGCGGCCCTGGTCCTGATGCGCGAGTCCACCGCCAAAAAGCTGGGTGCCAACGTGATCGCCAAGATCACCGGCCACGCCACCAACTCCCTGGTGCCGGAACAATTCACCACCGCCCCGGTGGGCGCGATCCAGAAGCTGCTGGCCAAGACCGGCTGGAAAGTCAGCGACGTCGACCTGTTCGAGATCAATGAAGCGTTTGCCGCCGTGCCGATGGCAGCGATGCATGACCTGGACATCCCGCACAGCAAGGTGAACGTGCATGGCGGCGCCTGCGCCCTGGGCCACCCGATCGGCGCTACCGGCGCGCGCATCATCACCACCCTGATCGGTGCGCTGAAAGCCAAGGGCGGCAAGAAGGGCGTGGCGGCACTGTGCATCGGCGGCGGCGAAGCCACCGCCATGGGCATCGAGCTGGTTTAAGCACGATGGCGCTGGCACTCGTCATTGGCGCCTCGCGCGGCATCGGCCTGGAACTGGTGCGCCAGTACCTGGCCGATGGCTGGCGCGTGATCGCCACGGCCCGCAGGAAGGAAGACGTTGAAATGCTGGCCGGGATGGGTGCCGAAGCCCACAAGCTGGATGTCACGAACGTGGAAGCCGTGGCGGGCCTGGGCTGGAAGCTCGATGGCGAACAGCTGGACGTCGCCATCCTGAACGCCGGCGTGTATGGACCACGCAGCGACGGCTTCCCGATGCAGGCCGACTTCGACACGGTCATGCACGTCAACGTACTGTCGGCGATGCGGCTCTTGCCCATCATCGCGCCGCTGGTGTGCGCGGGGCGCGGCAAGCTGGCCGTGATGTCGTCGCGCATGGGCTCCCTCAGCGAGCGCAAAGGCTCGACCGGTTCGCTGTACCGCGCCAGCAAGGCCGCGCTGAATTCCGTGCTGGTCGACACCGCCCACCAGTTCGGCCCGCAAGGCGCCACCTGCGTGGCCCTGCACCCTGGCTGGGTACGCACCGACATGGGCGGCGCCGGCGCCGCGCTGTCGGTGGAAGAAAGCGTGCGCGGCCTGCGCAAGGTGCTGGCCGACCTCCCCGCATCCGAACAAGCCGTCTACCGGGACTACGACGGCTCCCCCATTGGCTGGTAAAGAAAATAATGATCCTCGACGAACAACATGAAATGATCCGCGATGCGCTGCGCGCGTTTTCGCAGGAGCGCCTGGCGCCCAACGCGGCGCGCTGGGATAAGGAGCACCACTTCCCGAAAGATGAACTGAAAGAGCTGGCGGCGCTGGGTGCTTTCGGCGTGGCGGTGCCGGAAGAGCTGGGCGGCGCCGGGCTCGATTACGTTTCGCTGGCCCTGGTGCTGGAAGAAATCGCGGCCGGCGACGGCGGTACCTCGACCGTCATTTCCGTCAACAACTGCCCGGTGTGCAGCATCGGTATGATGTACGCGAACGAGCAGCAGAAACAGCAGTGGCTGCGCCCCCTGGCGCAAGGCGAGATGCTGGGCGCTTTCGCGCTGACCGAGCCGCACACGGGCAGCGATGCGGCGGCCCTGCGCACCACGGCTACGCTGGATGGCAATGAGTACGTCATCAACGGCACCAAGCAGTTCATCACTTCCGGCAAGCACGCGGACGTGGCGATCGTGTTTGCGGTGACCGACAAGGCGGCCGGCAAGAAGGGCATCAGCGCCTTCTGGGTGCCGACCAGTACGCCGGGCTATATCGTGGCCGGGATCGAGCACAAGATGGGCCAGCATTCGTCCGACACCGCGCAAATCCTGTTCGAGAATTGCCGGGTGCCCGCCGAGAACATGATCGGCGAGCCGGGACAGGGCTACAAGATCGCCCTCTCAGGGCTGGAAGGCGGCCGTATCGGCATCGCTTCCCAATCCGTCGGCATGGCACGCTCCGCATTCGAAGCAGCGCTGAAATATGCGCGCGAACGCGAATCCTTCGGCAAGCCAATCTTCGAGCACCAGTCGGTGCAGTTCAAGCTGTCGGAAATGGCGATGCAGCTGGAAGCGGCGCGCCAGCTGATCTGGCATGCCGCCTCGCTGAAGGATGCCGGACAGCCTTGCCTGAAAGAGGCGGCGATGGCCAAGCTGTTCGCTTCCGAGATGGCG
>CAMLRG010000344.1 GCA_946482335.1 uncultured Duganella sp.
CAAGAAGATCAAGAAAGGCGGCGGCGGTCACCACGGCGGCGCCTGGAAGATCGCGTATGCCGACTTCGTGACGGCGATGATGGCATTCTTCCTGCTGATGTGGCTGCTCGGTTCGACCACCAAGGGCGACTTGAACGGCATTTCCGAATACTTCAAGACGCCGCTGAAAGTGGCCATGCAGGGCGGTTCGGGCAGCGGCGACAGTTCGTCGGTGATCCAGGGCGGCGGTTCCGACCTGTCGCGCCGCACCGGCCAGGTGAAGATGGCGGACGACCCGACCACGTCCAAGACCTATAACCTGGATGCGGCCAAGAAAATGCTGGAGGCGGAAGAGCGCAACCGGCTGCAGGCACTGCGCGCACGGATCGAAATGACCATCGATACCAGCGCCGAGCTGAAAAAGTTCAAGGAGCAATTGTTGCTGGACTTTACCAGCGAAGGCTTGCGCATCCAGATCGTCGACCAGCAAAACCGCCCCATGTTTTTGGTGGGCAAGGCTGACCTGCAACCGTATGCGCGCGAAATCCTGGAAGCGATTGCCCCGGCCCTGAACGACGTGCCGAATAAGATCGGCCTGTCCGGGCACACCGACTCCACGCCGTATTTCACTGAAACGGGGTACAGTAACTGGGAACTGTCGGCCGACCGTGCCAACGCGTCGCGCCGCGCGCTGCTGCAGGGCGGACTGGCCGACAATAAAATCCTGCGCGTGGTGGGCCTGGCCAGTGCCACCCACCTCGACCGCGAGGATCCGTTCAATCCGATCAATCGCCGTATCAGCATTATCGTGATGAACAAGAAGACCGAGGAAAACGTGTTGCGGGATGGCGGCAAGATGCAAGTCGGCCTGGAGACTGAAGCAACGCAGGCCGCCGCCGCCGCAGCAGCGCCCCCGGCCCCGGCCCCGGCAGCGAAGAAATAATCGAGACCGTTATGACCAGAAAGAAAATCCTTGGCTCCCACGTGAAACGGCTGCTGTCCGGCGTCTCGGACCATGGCCGGCGCCACCTGACGGAAGTCGAGACCGACCTGCTGCAGACCAACCTCCTGCTGGAAGAGGCGATCGACAAGCTGACCCGCAACTTCATGGCCATCCACGAGGCGGTCAATGCGCAGCAAGCGACCATCGAACTGCTGCTGCAGGGCGGCCAGCCGTCGCCGGAGGACAAGGCGCGCCTGCAGGAAATGAACGAGCAGGTGAGCGGCTATGTCAATGCGGCCATCACCAGCATGCAATTCCAGGACATGACCAGCCAACTGATCGACCGCACCCTGAAGCGCGTCACCGGCTTGCGCGAATTCCTCGGCACGCTGGGGGCCCACGGCGCCGAAGTGGTGCCCGAATCGGGCAGCGACGAAATCGTGGACCTGCTGAGCAAGGTCAGCATGGCGCTGGCGATCCAGAGCCTGGAATTGCGCAGCGTGCTGCGCAAGGCGGTCAGCCAGAAGCACCTGGAAAGCGGCGACATCGAACTGTTCTGAAGATAGACGACAAACACATACACATAGTGAGATAAGAAGATGGCTAAAACAATTCTTGCAGTCGACGATTCCTCCTCGCTGCGCCAGATGGTGGCTTTCAGCCTGAAGGCGGCAGGCTACCAGGTGGTGGAAGCGGTCGACGGACAGGACGGCCTGGAAAAGGCCAAGCTGCAAACCGTGGACCTGGTGCTGACCGACCAGAACATGCCGCGCATGGATGGCCTGCAGCTGATCAAGCTGCTGCGCGAACAGCCGGCCTACGCCAAGGTGCCTATCCTGATGCTGACCACCGAGTCGTCCGACGAGATGAAGGCCAAGGGCCGCGCCGCCGGCGCGAATGGCTGGCTGGTCAAGCCTTTCGACCCGCAACGCTTGATTGAGGTAGTGAAGAAGGTCATTGGCTAATTAAGGGGTATGGCATGACCATCGATATTAGCCAGTTCTACCAGGTCTTCTTCGACGAGGCGGAAGAACTGCTGGCTGAAATGGAGCGCCTGCTGCTGGGAGTGGACGTGGAGTCGCCCAGCGAAGAAGACTTGAACGCGATTTTCCGTACCGCCCATTCGGTGAAGGGCGGGGCGTCGACCTTTGGCGTGACCGACATGAGCGAAGTCACGCACGTGCTGGAAACGCTGCTGGACCGCATCCGCAAGGGGGAAATGGCGCTGACGTCGACCCACGTCGACGCCTTCCTGGCGGCGAAAGACATCCTGAAGATGCAGCTGGACGGCCACCGCCTGGGCAGCGCCGTCGACCAGGAAGCGGTCGGCGACGTGCGCATGATGCTGCAGGAATTGGCACAGGACGTGCACATCGAAGCGATGGCGCCGGTGGCGTCGGCCTTCAATGCGCCCGAAGCGCAGGCGGTCGACCATAGCGGGGGCAAGCGCTACCGCCTGGAACTGCCGCCCATGGTGCACCGTGAAGTGGAAGCGCTGGCGGCCGAACTGGGCTTGATGGGCAATGTGGAATTGATGCCGCTGGACGCCGAGCGCCACGCGATGATCGTCACCACCCACGAATCGCTGGACGATATCGTGGCCATCTGCTCCTTCGTGATCGACGCCGACCAGATGCAGGTCAAGGAGTTGCCGGCCCTGAGCCCGACCCAGGCGGCGCGCGAAAATGCCGAACGCCAGCGCAAGGAAGCCGAGATGGGTTACGGCTTCTTCGACCCGCTGCCGCCGGGCGGGGCTGCCGCGCCGGCGCCGGCGGCAGCCCCGGCTGCGGCCAGCGGCGATGGCGAAGGGTACGGTTTCTTCCAGCCGCTCGATGAAATCCGCGCCAATGCGTCCGGCGCGTCGGACGATGCGCGCGGCTACGGCTTCTTCCAGCCGCTGGAAGTGATCCGCGCCCAGGCCGGCATCAAGGATGCGCCGGCGGAAGCGCCGAAACCGACCGAAGAACAGGAAAAGAAAGCCGCCCGCAAGGAAGCGGAAAAGCAGGCGCACGCGCCGGCCGGCGCCGAATCGTCCTCGATCCGCGTGTCGGTGGAAAAAGTCGACCAGCTGATCAACCTGGTGGGCGAGCTGGTGATCACGCAAGCCATGATCGAACAGCGTGCCGGCAGCCTGGACCCGGTGCTGCACGAAAAGCTGATGAGCGGCATCTCCCAGCTCACGCGCAACACGCGCGACTTGCAGGAATCGGTGATGTCGATCCGCATGATGCCGATGGACTTCGTGTTCTCGCGCTTCCCGCG
>CAMLRG010000345.1 GCA_946482335.1 uncultured Duganella sp.
TAGATGATGCCGATCACGCCCAGCGGCACGCGCATCTGGCCGACCTGGATGCCGGACGGGCGGTTCTTCACGTTCGAGATTTCGCCCACCGGGTCGGGCAGCGAGACGATCTGGCGCAGGCCGGCCACCATGGTGGCGACCGCCTTGTCCGACAGCGCCAGGCGGTCCAGCATGGCCGGCGCCATGCCGGCCGCGCGCGCGGCGGCCAGGTCCTGTTCGTTGGCCGCGCGCAGGGCATCCGCCTCGCGCTCGATGGCGGCGGCGATCAGTTCCAGCGCGCGGTTGCGGGTGGCGCTGTCGGCGCGTGCCATGCCGCGCGACGCGGCGCGGGCGCGGCGCCCGATGTCTTCCATGTACTGCTTGATGTCCATACTTTAACCTCGTGCGACTTTCAGTGCCAGCTGCAGCATGGCATCCCATTGGTCGCCGGCGAACGCCTTGGCGCGCAAGCCCTTGACCATGCGGTCGACCTGGGCGGCCTGCTGCATCGCCGCCTCCAGGGTGGGCAGCGAGATGCGGCGCAGCGCCGGTTCCATCAGCCGTTCGCGCGGGCCCCAGATGCGGTATTCCTTCAGGAGCGCCGGCAGCGGACGGCCTTGGGCCATGCCTGCCTTTAATTTTAGCAGCGTGCGGATTTCTTCGGAGACGGCCCACAAGACCAGCGGCAGCGCCTCGCCCTCGCCCTTCAAGCCTTCCAGCATGCGGATCAGGCGCGCGGTGTCGCCCGAGAGCATGGCTTCGGACAGCTTGAATACGTCGTAGCGGGCGACGTTGAGCACGGCGTCCTGCACCTGCTCGTGGGTCAGCTTGCCCGGCTCGTGCAGCAAGCCGAGTTTCTGGATTTCCTGGTGCGCGGCCAGCAGGTTGCCTTCGACGCGGTCGGCGATGAAGTCCAGGCTGGCGCGGTCCGCGCTCTGCCCTTGTGCGGCGAGGCGGTGCGCGATCCATCCCGGCAGCGCATTGCGCTCGATGGCCGGGATGTCGATGTACACGGCGGCCTGCTGCAAGGCCGCCACCCACGCCGCCTTCTGCGTCTGCCAGTCCAGCTTGGGCAGGGTGATCAGCGTGAGGTTGTCGGGCGACAGGTCTTTGGCGTAGGCCTGCAGCGCCGCGCCGCCATCCTTGCCCGGCTTGCCGGACGGGATGCGCAACTCGATCAGCTTCTTGTCGCCGAACAGGCTCATGGCCTGGTTGGCGGCCAGCAGTTCGCCCCATTTGAAGTTGCGCTCGACGGTGAGCACGTCGCGCTCGGAATAGCCTTGCGCGCGCGCGGCGCGGCGGATCTTGTCGGCCGCTTCCAACGCCAGCAAGTGCTCGTCGCTGGTGATCACGTACAGCGGGGCCAGCGTCTTGGCGACGTGGCCGTCCAGGGCGTCGGCGCGCAACTGCATGGCGGGCCTTAGCGCGTCACGTCCTGCGCCGGCAGCACGCCGGGCAGCACGCCCGACGGCGTCGGCGCGGCGGCCGGGGCGCCCGGCTTGATGGCGGCCATGCGGCGCATCATCTGCTGCACCAGGTCGGTCTGCATATCCTTGTACAGCAAGGCTTCTTCCTGCTCCTTGGCCAGCAGCTGGGTTTCCTTGAATTCGATCGGGCGGCCCAGGGTGATCTGGGTCGGCGCCAGCAATTCATTGCCCGCCTGGTCGGTGACGCGGAACACGATGTTGTAGCTCAGCAGGTATTCGCGCACGCGGCCATTGCTGTTGAGCGACAGGATGGACTTGGTGCGGGTCTTTTCCGGGTCGGTGATCACTTCGATCACGCCGTCGGCGTCGGCGCGGCGCGCGGCGACGGCCGTGTGGCCATTGGCGCGGATATTGCGCTTCAAGTCGATCGCCAGCGGCGACGATTCCGGCAAGCCCACGTACAGGGCGTTGAAGGGCAGCGTGTAATTGCCGCCCGAGCCGCGCAGGTGGAAGCCGCAGCCGGACAGGCCGGCCGCCAGCACGCCGGCCGCAGCCAGCGCCAGCACGGCGCGGCGCGCGCCTCGGGTAATCGAAGTGGTCGTCATCTGCCTATTACACCACGATATTGACCAGCTTGCCCGGCACCACGATGACCTTCTTCGGCGTGCCTTCGATGAACTTGCGCACGCTTTCCTCGGCCAGGGCGGCGGCTTCGATGGCGGCCTTGTCGGCGGCTTTCGGCACCTTCACGCTGCCGCGCAGCTTGCCGTTCACCTGGATCATCAGCTCGATCTCGGACTGCTCCAGCGCGGCCGGGTCGACTTGCGGCCATGGCGCGTCCAGGATGTCGCCGGCATAGCCCAGTTCCTGCCACAGCACATGGGTGATGTGCGGCGCCACCGGGTTCAAGAGGCGCAGGAAGATGGCGTAGCCTTCGGCCAGCACGGCCGGCTCCACGGCTTTCGCCGCTTCCAGCGTGTTCATCATCTTCATGCAGGCCGACACCACGGTGTTGTACTGGATGCGCTTGATGTCGTAGTCGGCCTGCTGCAGCACCTTGTGCAGTTCGCGGCGCAGCGCCTTGCCCTCGTCGGTGGACGCGGCGGCGGCCAGCGGCGAGCCGGCGGCGCGGATCGCCTCGCGCTGGGCATAGCCGAAGTTCCACACGCGCTTCAGGAAGCGGTTGGCGCCTTCCACGCCGGAGCCGGACCACTCCAGGGTCTGTTCCGGCGGCGAGGCGAACATGGTGAACAGGCGCGCGGTGTCGGCGCCGTACTGCTGGATCTGCACTTGCGGGTCGATGCCGTTGTTCTTGGACTTGGACATCTTCTCGATGCCGCCCAGGTTGACCGGCTGGCCGTCGGCCTTCAGCACGGCCGACACCGGGCGGCCGCGGTCATCGGTGGTCAGCGCCACGTCGTCCGGGTTGAACCAGGTCTTCTTGCCGGAAGCGTCTTCGCGGAAGTAGGTCTCGTTCAGCACCATGCCCTGGGTCAGCAGGTTGACGAACGGTTCGTCGAACTTCACCAGGCCGAAGTCGCGCATCACCTTGGTCCAGAAGCGCGCGTACAGCAGATGGAGCACGGCGTGCTCGATGCCGCCGATGTACTGGTCCATCGGCATCCAGTAATCGTTGCGGGCGTCGATCATCGCGGCATCGCTGCCCGGCGAGGTATAGCGCATGTAGTACCAGCACGAGTCGACGAAGGTATCCATGGTGTCGGTCTCGCGGCGCGCCGGCTTGCCGCATTTCGGGCAGTCGCACT
>CAMLRG010000346.1 GCA_946482335.1 uncultured Duganella sp.
CCTGCGACCAACGGATTAAAAGTCCGCTGCTCTACCAACTGAGCTAACGACCCAAGGTTCCTCTATTCGAATGGTAGGCCGTGCGGGGCTCGAACCTGCGACCAACGGATTAAAAGTCCGCTGCTCTACCAACTGAGCTAACGACCCGTCGAAAGAAGAAGCGAGATTATAGGCTGGACGGGGCGGGCTGTCAAATGCTTCTGGGCACGAAAACCGGTAAACCGGTGTCTGACCCGCAGGGTCAGACACCTCGCCTTCGGTTTATTTTGCTTTGAGGCGGTCTTTGGCGGTGGCGGCGGCGGCCGTGCCGGGGTAGGTCTTGATCAATTCCTGCAATGTCTTTTTGGCATTGTTGACGGCCTTCAGCTCGGTCTGGCAGCTGGCAATGTTCAGCATGGCGTCGGCGGCTTTCGGGCTGTCGGGCCATGTCTTGACCACCACTTGCTGCGCGGCCATGGCGGCTTTGCAGTCGCCTTGGGCGTAGTAGGCGTTGCCCAGCATGTATTGGGCGTTGGCGGCATAGGCCGAGGCGCCGTAGCGTTTCACGAAGTCTTGCAGCGCGTTGGCGGCGCCCTTGTAGTCGCCTCCCTTGAGCTGGGCGATCGCATTGTCGTAGGCGTTTTGCTCATCCATGTTGACCGAGGCGGTCTGGCCGTCGATGGTCACCTGGCGCGGCTCCAGTTTCTTCAGGCGCGCATCGAGGTCGGTGTAGAAGTCCTTCTGGCGCTTTTGCGACACCTGGATTTCGTTCAGCAGGATTTCGACCTGGCCGCGCAGGCGCGACATCTCTTCGCGGATCTGGTCCTGTTGCGCGATCAGGTCCAGCGTGGCGCTCTTGTCGGTCTTGGTGTCGATCAGGTTCTTCAGGTCCGCTTCCAGCTTGGTGACCTTGGATTGCAAGTTCGTGATGGCCTTGCGTGCCTCTTCATCGTCGAACAGGCCGGCCGATGCGGTCAGGGGCAGGGTGGCGGCGAACAGGGCTGCCATCAGCGCAGACTTGGTGAATTTCATTGTTCTTTCCTTGCACAAAAAAAGAAATGGGGCAGGGCGCAGTATAAACTGCGCGCTGCCCCTTGTGCGGCATTGTTAAGCCTTGAAATTACTTGGCTTTGTACACGATGTCGGCACGGCGGTTCTGCGCCCATGCTTCTTCGTTGTGGCCTTCAGCCTTTGGCTTCTCTTCGCCCAGGGACACGGCTTCCATGCGGGCTTCAGGCACGCCCAGGGCGGCCATCGACTTGCGCACGGCTTCAGCGCGCTTCTGGCCCAGGGCCAGGTTGTACTCGGAGCCACCGCGTTCGTCGGTGTTGCCCTGGATCAGGATGTTACGCTGGCCGTTCTTCACCAGGTAAGCGGAATGGTTCTGCACCACGTCCTTGCCGTCTTCACGCACAACGTAGCTGTCGAAGTCGAAGTACACGGAACGGTTAGCCAGCTTGCCGCCTGGGATGTCCAGTTCGTCAACGGCTGCCTGTACTGGAGCCACTTGGCGGGTGTCAGGCTGGGCTACTGGGGCGGCTGGCTTTTCAACCACTTCCGGAGCCTTTTCCACTGGCTTCGGGGTGGAGCAGGCTGCCAGCAGGGCGGCGGTGCTGAGGATAAAGGCTACGTGTTTTACGTTACGCATTTTTAGTTCTCCTGGTCGTTAAAGGTGCTACTTCTCGTTTACTTCTTTTACTTCTCACTTCATGAAAGGACCCCAGGTGGGTTCCTTGATATTGCCCGCCTGAATGCTCAGGCGTTGCTTAACCCGGCCGTCTGTCGATGCCACGGCCAGCGAGCGTTTGCCGCCGTTCTGCGTGGCGTACAGGATGTACTTGCCATTCGGAGCGAAGCTTGGCGAATCGTCGTTGGTGGTGTCGGACAAGCGTTGCTCCTGGCGGGATTCCAGGTCGAGGACGAACAACTGGAAGCCGCCGTCGCGTCGCGAAATATAAGCCAGCGACTTGCCGTCGGCGGAAATGCGCGGACTGATATTGTAGGAACTGCCGAACGTCACGCGCTGCGCCTCGCCGCCGCCGACGCTCATGCGGTAAATCTGCGGGCCGCCGCTGCGGTCGCTGGTGAAATACACGTACTTGCCGTCGGCGCTGAATTGCGGTTCGGTGTCGATGGTGGTGCCGGTGGTCAGGCGGCGCAGGCCGCTGCCGTCGGCATTGGCAATGAAGATCTGGGTATTGCCGGTCTTGGACAGGGCCACGGCCACCTTGGTGCCGTCCGGCGACCAGGACGGTGCCGAGTTGTTGCCCTTCTCGTTGGCGATGACGGTGCGCTGGCGGGTCACCAGGTTTTGCACGTAGACCACCGGCTTGCGCTGTTCGAACGAGACATAAGCCACCTTGGTGCCGTCCGGCGACCAGGAAGGGGAAATGATGGGCTCGGTCGAGGTCAGGGCCGGGATCACGTTTTCACCGTCGGCATCGGCCACTTCCAGGCGGTACTGCCTGCCTTGCTGCACTACGTAAGCGATGCGGGTCGAGAAGATGCCCTTGATGCCGGTCAGCTTTTCGTAGATGTCGTCGGCGATCTTGTGCGCCGCCAGGCGGCCGTACTGGGTCGACACCTGGGTCTTCATGGTGGAGATGTCGTTGCCCTGGATGGTGGACAGCAGGCGGTACGACACTTCGAAGTAGCCGTTGCCCATCGGCTGCACCGAGCAGGCGGCCAGCGCGTCGGCGCCGCGCGCCTTCCAGCCGGTGGCGTCCACCTGCATCAGGTTGGTGGTGGCGCCGGCATCGACGATCTTGAACATGCCGCTGCGGGTCAGGTCGGCTTTGATGATTTCCGAGATCTGGGCCGGGGCCGCGGATTCATTGGCGCAGGGGCCGATCGCCACCGGGATCTGGTTGCTGCCAACGCCGGAAATTTCGACGCGCAGCTGCGCTTGGGCCGACAGCGCAAACGCCGTGCCGGCCAATACGAACATCAATTTTGCTTTGTTCATCAAGGTACGTCCTTCATATTGAACACGAGAGTCAGGTCGCGCATCACGGTGCCATCCTTCTGCTTGGGCAGGGGGGACGACTTCCAGATCGCATTTTCCACCGCCGCATCATACGCTGCCACGCCGCTGCTCTTGGTCTTTCGCACCGACATCACTTCGCCGGTCGGGAGCTGGCTGACAGCGAACGTCGCTTCGATGTCCTGC
>CAMLRG010000347.1 GCA_946482335.1 uncultured Duganella sp.
GCACCTGATCGCGAAATCGGCGCAACATTGCCGTCGTGCAACGCATCCTGCATCAAGCTTTCGGCAGCGGAATGGTGCTGAGTTGCATTGAAATCTGACTCACTTGGATCTCGACTAGGGAAGTAGTTCCGGTATTCGTCGCACAATGAACAGCAACCATTCTGCCCACTAGATGGGTTGCGCTGGCGCTGAGCCTATGACTCTCTGTCCAGTGAACCGCTCGAATACCTGCAACGCTAACCAGCCTGCCTCACCTAGATCCCCGATCGCGACCCAACGTATTCTGCCTTTCCGCCACAAGGAGCTTTCATGCTTCTTGCATACTGAGCTCAACAGCATTTTCTCTCAAAGGCGCAGATCTTTGATTTAATTGTTAAAACTCCCCGTCAATACACCAACGACACGAGTAGCCCCTGCAGTAGAAGTGCAGAGGTCTTCCAATTCAATGCCATTCCAGGGGCCAGCGCCTTGCCGGAATACCCTTCACGCCCTGCTGTGGGGAGAACTTTTCCGTACTTTTTCCGTACTTTTTCCGTACCAAACAAAAACGGCCTGCGACACAAGTTCGCAAGCCGTTGATTTGATTGGTAATTTAAAGAGATCAGCACAGGTTTTCCTTCCTGCGACCCCTGCACATTACAAACTCTTGAATTGACGCTGTAAGCGCTTGATTTTATGGGCATTTTGGTGGGAAGTGCAAGTTTCGAACTTGCGACCCCTGCAGTGTGAATGCAGTGCTCTACCCCTGAGCTAACCTCCCGAAGTGGCGCTATTATAGACTAGGAGTGCGCCAAATACAAGTTCCTTTGACAGCCTTGTCGAGGCCATCGAGCAATTCGATGTGCGAAGCCTCTTCGGCATCGCTGGCGCGCAGCACCATGATCTCAGCCAGCGCAATCTCTTCGATGGCGATGCCGCCGCTGGATTGCTCGATGACGATGTCCATGCCCAGGCTGTTTTGGCCGCGGGTCATGGCCAGGTAGACGTCCGCCAGCAGTTCCGCGTCCAGCAATGCGCCGTGCAGTTTGCGGTGCGCGTTCGAAATGCCGAAGTGTTCGCACAGCGCGTCCAGCGAATTACGCTTCCCGGGCCGCATTTCCTTCGCCTGCACCAGCGTGTCGATCACGCCATTGATATGCGAGTCGAACGACGGCAGCTTCAGCATGTTGAACTCGTGGTTCAGGAAGCCCAGGTCGAACGGTGCGTTGTGGATGATGACTTCCGAATCCTTGATGTATTCGCGCAGTTCTTCCACGATTTCGTGGAAGCGCGGCTTATCGCGCAGGAACTCGGTGGTCAAGCCGTGTACCGCCAGTGCGCCCTCTTCCGAATCGCGCTCGGGATTGATGTAGCGGTGGAAGTTATTCCCGGTCAGTTTGCGGTTGAACAGCTCAACGCAGCCAATTTCAATGATGCGGTTACCCTGTTTCGGGTTAATGCCTGTGGTTTCGGTATCAAGGACGATCTGGCGCATAAATCTTCACGAAGTGTTCGTAGCGGCGAAGTATAACAGGCCTTATTTCCGGCGCACCGATTCCACGCCCAGGTTGGCCAACTGGTCGGCGCGTTCATTGCCCGGGTGGCCGTTGTGGCCGCGCACCCAGCGCCAATCGACGGTATGCACCGCCTGCGCCGCATCCAGGGCTTGCCACAGGTCGGCGTTCTTGACCGGCTCCTTGGTGGAGGTCTTCCAGCCGCGCGCTTTCCAGCCATGGATCCACTCGCTGATGCCCTTCTGGACGTACTGGCTGTCGGTGTGCAGGACCACTTCACAAGGGCGCTTCAGGGCCTTCAGCGATTCGATCACCGCGGTCAGTTCCATGCGGTTGTTGGTGGTATTCAGCTCGCCGCCGAACAATTCCTTCTTGGCGTCGCCGGCAACCATCAGCGCGCCCCAGCCGCCGACGCCAGGATTGCCCTTGCATGCGCCGTCGGTAAAAATCTCAACTTTGTCCATCTAGTCTTTCTTTGTGTTTGTTGGTGGCCGGCACCGCGACGGGTGACTTGGCCGATTTCTGCTTCCAGGCCGGTCCGATAAGGCGCATTCCTTTCACGCGCTTGATGGCGTGAACCATGTACACCGCGCCGAAATACGGCCAATACTTCGCGCCGGCACTGTCCATGAATGCGTAACGCGCCAGCCAGCGCTCGGTGCGGCACGCCGGTGCATAGCAGCCCAGGTGGGTCTGGCTGACGCCCATATTCAGCAATTTTAACCAATCCTTGATGCGGGGCATCGAGATGAATTCGCCGGCCTTGGGCAGGTAATGCGATCCGGTCAGGCGTCCGCTGACCTGGCGCAAACCCCATAGGCTGTGCGGGTTGAAGCCGCAAACAATCACCTGCCCCTCTGGGATCAGCACCCTTTCCACTTCCCGCAAGACCTGGTGCGGTTCGGCCGAGAATTCCAGCACGTGCGGCAGCACGACCAGGTCCATGCTGTTGCTGGCGAACGGCAGCTCCTCGCTCTCCAGGGTCACCGCCACGGTGCGTTGGCTGCCCGACTGGCGCGGATGCAGGCGGATGTCGGCCAGCCATTGGTGCGGCATGCGGTTCGCCGCCAGGGCGTCGAGTTGCGGCATGCCGATCTGCACCGCGTTGAAGCCGAAAATATCCGCCACCATTTTGTCCAGGAAGGCCTGCTCCCAGGCGCGCACGTATGCCCCTGGCGGTGTCTCCAGCCATTTGTCGAACGCTATAATGGATTGGTCGGATGTTGCGCTATCCATGCATTGCCTTTTTTGAGCCCATGAGCAAACCTGTTTCCGTCCTTACCGTCCCGGCATTCAAGGATAACTACCTGTGGCTGGTCCATGATGGCCGCCACGCCGCCGCAGTCGATCCCGGCGATGCGGCGCCAATCCTTGCCGCCCTGCACCAACACGGCTTGACACTTACCGCCATTCTACTCACCCATCACCATGCTGACCACATCGGCGGCGTGCCGGGCCTCCTGGAGCGGTTCCCGGTGCCGGTTTTCGGTCCCCGGCACGATGGTATCGCGGCCGTGACCGTGCCGCTGGGAGAAGGCGACCGCGTCGAGGTGCCCGGCCTGGACCTGCCGCTGAGGGTAATCGACGTGCCGGGGCATACTCGCGGGCATATCGCCTATGTGCGGGACGGGGTGGAACCCTGGGT
>CAMLRG010000348.1 GCA_946482335.1 uncultured Duganella sp.
TCGTCCCAGAACGGGGCGGGATCGATGATGCCTTTGCCGGCCAGCAGCAGCGTCGGCGCGCTCCAAGGGCCGCGGAAGTCGCGCGCTGTCATCACATACACGCCCTGGTCGGGGTCGGGGTAGAAGATCCAGAATTTGCCGTCGTGGTGGCGTAACGCCGGCGCCCACACGCCCTTGCCATGCGCCGGGCGCGCGAACTGCGCGGCTGGCACCAGCTGCGGCAAAGCGTGGCCGACCAGCTGCCAATGCACCATGTCGCGCGATTCCAGCAGCGGCAGGCCGGGGGCGCTGCTGAAGCTGGAGGCGGTCATGTAATAAGTGTCGCCGACACGGGTCACGTCGGGGTCGGAATAGTCCGCGTGCAGGATCGGGTTGCTGTAATCCGGCGCCAGCGCTTGCGCCACCGGCTTGCTTGCCGTCGGTGCGATGGTGAAGCTGTAGCGCGCCGGCGCCAGTTTGATGCGGTAGCGCACCAGCGGACGGCCATCCGTGCTCCAGCCGGTATCGCCGCCGACGCCGGTCTGGACCAGGTCGACCAGCAGGCTGCCGTCGCCATGCGGCGTGATGTCCGAGTTGTGGCGTGTACCGCGCGGACGCAGGTACAGGTCTTCGTACGGGAAGGCCAAAGCGTTCATCGACAGCGGCACGGAGCCCGCCACCTTGATACCGGTTCCGGCGGCGTCGGTCAGCGACAACCAGCGCACGCCGGTCTTGTTGCCGCTTTCCTGCGGCCGCATGTAATCCTTGTGGTACTGGTCCGCCACCTTGCCGCTGTAGCGGCCCAGCGCGGCGCCGGTCAGGCGATCGGCGTAGGATTCCTGCGGGCCGCGGCCATACCAGGTCACCGTATCCAATGCTGCGGTGTGGTTGAAGCGCAAACCCAGGCGCAACGGGTCGGGCAGGTCGTCGCGCACCGGCGTGAAGGCTGCGTCCACGTGCACCTTGCCGTCCGTGCCCATGCGGTAGGTGTTCTCCCACTCCACCGCGCCGGCGCCGAAGGCGTATTGCACCTTCACGTAATCGCGGCCAATGTCGATGGCGCGCAGCAGGCGTTGTTCGGTGAACTGCTGCCAGACTTTGTGGCTGAGCGGCACGCCCGTGCCTTCGTCATTGTCGTTCAGGCCGCGCCAGAAGTTTGGCATGCCGCCTTTCAGCAGGAGCTGGCCGTTGGCGCTGTAGTTGACCAGACCGGTGCTGGTGTCGATATCCAGTTTGGCGTTGGCGGAGGCCAGCGTGACAGCGCCCTGCCCACGCACCGGGGCGACGAGCTTGCCGGCGGCGGCGCCAGGCTTGGCGCCAGACGCACTGGCGGTGCCCGCTGCCTTGGCGACGATGAATTGCGACCAGCCAAGGATGGCGCCGGCGGCCACGCCTTTGGTGGCGCCTTGCTTCGCCTTGGCGCGCACCGTCAGGACCAGCTCACCGCCCTGCGGGGCGACTGCCGGCATGGTGAACGCGAACTGGCGGGTGGCGCCGGCCGGCGCGTTGACGCCATCCAGCTTGCCGCTGGCGACCGGTTCGCCGTCGCGCGCCAGCGTCCATTCGAAGTCAAAGCCTGACAGGTCGCGGAAGTCGTAGCGGTTCACGACAGACAGCTTGCCGCTGCGCGGGTCGCCTTCAAACACGACCGGCGAATACACTTTCTGCAGTTCGTAATATTCCGGATCGGGCACGCGGTCGGCGCTGACCACACCATCGCCCACTACGCTGTTGTCACCGC
This sequence comes from uncultured Duganella sp., assembly GCA_946482335.1. The sequence continues at coordinate 1,721 of CAMLRG010000348.1, forward strand.
GCTCCGGATTGATGTCAAAACCGGATGCCCAGTACTGGCGGCCCTGCGCATCCTTGGCGCGCACGCCCTGGTCGACCCAGTCCCACACGAAGCCGCCCTGCAGCTTGCGGTGGGCGCGGATCACTTTCCAGTAGTCTTCAAAATTGCCCAGCGAATTGCCCATGGCGTGGGCGTACTCGCACTGGATCATCGGCTGGCGGAAGCGCGGGTCGCGCGCATAGCCCACCATCTTGTCGATGTCGTCGTACATCGGCGCGTAGATATCGGTGAAGGCATTCGGCAAGTGTTCTTCGCCGATCGTGCCGTAACCGAGGTAGCTGACGAGGCGGCTGCTGTCGCGTTGGCGGATCCAGGCGGCGGCCTGGTCGAAATTCATGCCGGTACCCGCTTCGTTGCCCAGCGACCAGAAGATGATCGATGGATGGTTCTTGTCGCGCTCGACCATGCGCGATACGCGGTCCAGGTGGGCATCGCGCCAGCTTTCCTGGTAGCCGAGCTGGATGGCGGCACGCTGGGCCGGGTCGCCCGACGCGGCGCCCTTCTCCATGTATTCGTGCGACTCGATATTGGCCTCGTCCATCACGTACATGCCATATTCGTCGGCCAGCTCGTACCAGCGTGGGTCGTTCGGGTAATGCGAGGTGCGTACGGCGTTGATGTTGGCCTGCTTCATCAGCTCCATGTCGCGCCGCATCGATTCCAGCGAGATGACACGGTAAGTATCCGGGTCGTGCTCGTGGCGGTTCATGCCCTTGATCATGATGCGTTTGCCGTTCACGCGCACTTCGCCGTCCACCACTTCCACGGTGCGGAAGCCGATCCTGCGGGCGGTGGCGGACAGCAGCTTGCCGCCTGCATCGCGGTACTCGACGAGCAGCTGGTACAGGTTCGGCGTCTCGGCCGACCATGGTTTGACGTTGGGCAGCTTGCCGCGCAGCGGGGCGGCCTTGCCCGCCGCGATGGGCGCTTCCAAAGTGAGCACGCTCCTGCCGCCATCGAGGATGGTGGCGCTGACGCGGCCATCGGCCGGCATGCCTGCCATGACCGGCTCCAGCGCGAAGATGCCGTCGCGGTAATGCGTCTTGTCCAGCGCGGCGGTCACCGTGAAATCGCGCAGGCGCGACTTCGGTTCCGCATACACGTAGACGCTGCGCTCGATACCGGACACACGCCAGAAATCCTGGTCTTCCAGGTAGGAGCCGTCGGCCCAGCGATACAGTTCGATGGCAATGGTATTGCGGCCGGGCCGCACATACTTGCCGATATTGAATTCGGATGGCAGCTTCGAGTCTTCAGAGTAGCCGACCTTCTCGCCGTTGACCCATATGTAGTACGCCGCGCCTGCAGCGCCGATGTGCAGGAACACATCGCGCTCCTGCCA
>CAMLRG010000349.1 GCA_946482335.1 uncultured Duganella sp.
CATCGATGGTGCTGTCGAATATGGCGGCCGCGCCGCCCTGGGCGCCGCCTTCAGCAAGACGCGTGAAGATGCGGTCGAGAAAGAATGGCAATTCGCCTGGCGTTCCATGCAGACGGCATCCACCATGAATCCAGTGGTGATCCGTATCGGCAGCCTGGAAAACTTCGCGGAAGTGCGCGACCGCGACCACTATACGGCTTAAGGTTCAGGGCACGCCCGGCAAGCCGCCCAGCCCGCGCGCCAGTTCCGACTGTTTCGGCAAGGCAGGCTGGCGGTCCAGGTGGGCCAGCACCGCACTCATCATGCGTTCGATATCGCCGCGGATGATGTTCGTGCCCAGGATGCCGGGCACATAGAAGTTCGGCATCAGGCGCCCGCTATAGACTACGCGGGTGCCGCCGGTTTCCGGAACCGGTATCAATTCCCAGCGCGCTTCGTAATGTTTCATATCGCCCGAGACCAGGGCAATGTCGATCGACGACATGGGCTGTTCGGTTGCGCGCACCACCAGGTGGATGGAGCGGGACATGAACAGGAAGCGGGCCGTGCCAAATTGCTCAATAATGACTTCATTGCCATTCCGCGAGAGCACCCGGCACGAAGCCAGGTCGGGCACGAATTCCTCCATGCGGTCATAAGTGGTGAGCGTGCGCCAGACCGTTGGCAATGAGGCATGTACCGTGCCGCTGGCATTGACTTCGTAGAGTTGCTGCGCGTCTGTCTTGACCCGGGTGACGTTCACTTCGAGCTTTGGAACTTCCAACCGGGGTGCCTGCCCCGCGCCGAAGGCAGGCGCGGTGAAACCGAGGAACAATACTAATAACAGTCGCTTCATGGTACCAGCGTAAGGGAACTGGTGGCAGAATACAAGCGCCGCGCGCTTCCATCGTTAGGCAGCGCACAGAACCTCCGCCTACCTTCAAGACTATGAATTTCCCTCACCTCCTGGCGCCCCTCGACCTGGGCTTCACCACCCTGCGCAACCGCGTCATCATGGGTTCCATGCATACAGGGCTGGAGGACCGCTTTTTTAACTACGGCAAGCTCGCCGCCTTCTACCGCGAGCGCGCCAGGGGCGGAGTCGGCTTGATCGTCACCGGCGGCATCTCGCCCAATCGCCAGGGCTGGCTGCTGCCCTTTGGCGGCACCATGAATTTCATCGGAGACATCTTCAACCACCGCAAGCTGACCCGTGCCGTGCACGAGGAGGGCGGCAAGATCCTGATGCAGATCCTGCATGCCGGGCGCTATGGCTACCAGCCGTTCGCAGTGTCGGCGTCGGACAAGAAGTCCCCGATCTCGCCCTTCAAGCCGAAAGCACTGACCGAAGGCGGCATCGAAGCCACCATCAAGGCTTACGTGCGGGCGGCGAAGCTGGCGCAGCAGGCCGGCTACGATGGCGTGGAAGTGATGGGCAGCGAAGGCTACCTGCTCAACCAGTTCCTGTGTGCGCGCACCAACCTGCGTACCGACCGCTGGGGCGGCAGCATCGAGAACCGCATGCGCCTGCCGGTGGAAATCGTGCGCCGCATGCGCGAGGCTGTGGGCCGCGACTTCATCATCATGTACCGCCACTCCCTGCTGGACCTGGTGGACGGCGGCAATACCTGGGAGGAGGTGGTCACCGTTGCCAAGGCCTTGCAGCACGCTGGCGCCACCATCCTGAACACCGGCATCGGCTGGCATGAAGCACGCGTGCCGACCATTGTCACTTCGGTGCCGCGCGCCGCCTTTGCCGAAGTGGCGGGCCGCCTGCGCAAGGAAGTCACCATTCCCGTGGTGGCCTCGAACCGCATCAATATGCCGGCGGAGGCGGAAGACATCCTGCGCCGGGGCGATGCCGACATGGTATCGATGGCGCGCCCCTTCCTGGCCGATGCCGAGTTCGTGCGCAAAGCTGCCGAAGGCCGCGTGGATGAAATCAACACCTGCATTGGCTGCAACCAGGCCTGCCTCGACCACACCTTCCAGAACAAGCGCGCCAGCTGCCTGGTCAACCCGCGCGCCTGCCATGAGACCGAGCTGGTGTACCGCCCGGCGACAGTGCGCCGCAAGGTGGCCGTGGTGGGTGCCGGGCCGGCTGGCCTGTCGGCAGCCACGGTGGCGGCGGAATGCGGCCATGACGTGACCCTGTTCGACAGCAGCGACCGTATCGGCGGCCAGTTCAATATCGCCAAGCAGATCCCCGGCAAGGAAGAATTCAATGAAACCCTGCGCTACTTTGGCCGCAAGATCGAGCTGACCGGCGTCAAACTGGAATTGAACCGCCGCGTCACGCGCGAAGAACTGCTGGCAGGCGGCTACGACGACGTCATCGTCGCCACCGGCATCCGGGTACGCAAGCCGAAGATCGACGGCATCGACCACCCTAAAGTACTGTCCTACCTCGACGTCTTGCGCGACAAGAAGCCGGTCGGCAAACGCGTTGCCATCATCGGCGCCGGCGGCATCGGCTTCGACGTGGGCGAATACCTGCTGCACCATCCCGAGCACGCCTTGCCGCTGGCGAAGGAGCACTGGACGGCCGAATGGGGCGTGGACCTGCACGCCAAGACCGGCGGCGGCTTGGTGCCGGCCAAAGTGGCCGAGCCTGTACGCCAGCTCTACCTGCTGCAGCGCAAGACCAGCAAGCTCGGCGCCGGCCTCGGCAAGACTTCCGGCTGGGTGCACCGCGCGGTGCTGGCACGCAACGGGGTCGTGATGATCCCCGGCGTGCAGTACAAGCTGATCGACGACCACGGCTTGCACATCAAGGTTGGCGAAGAAGAACGCCTGCTCGCGGTCGACAATGTGGTGATTTGCGCCGGCCAGGAAAGCCTGACCGAGCTCATGCCGCCGGAAGGCCAGGCCGCCGTACCGGGCGCGCCCCGCTTCCACAAGATCGGCGGCGCCGCCCTGGCGGCCGAGCTCGACGCCAAGCGCGCCATCAAGGAAGGCGCCGAACTCGCCGCCCGCCTCTAAACCAAAGCCGAGCCCGAGAAAAAAGGGGTACGTCCCCTTTTTTGAAAAAGGGGACGTACCCCTTTTTTAATGCGGCCGGGAGGCGATGGCGGTGGCGATG
>CAMLRG010000350.1 GCA_946482335.1 uncultured Duganella sp.
CCGGTCCTGGTGCAGAACATCGCCAAGGCGGCCACCGAACTGGTGGCCCTGGTCAAGACCCAGATCGTCGGCAATGGCGCCAGCTATGTCGTGGTGAACAATATGCCCGACATCGCCAACACCCCATCGGGGCTGGCGCAAGCGGAGAGCACCCGCACCCTGATCAACGCGATGGTGAAAGCCTTCAACGATACCCTGGCGGCCGGCCTGAACGGGGAAACCAAAGTGTTGCTGGTCGACGTGTTCAGTGTCAGCCACGACCAGGCCACCAACCCCGGCCCCTACGGCCTGACCAACGTCAAGGATACCGCCTGCGACCTGGCCAGGAACCCGCTGGGCAACTCCCTCGGCTGCAACGCCGGCAACCTGCGCGCCGGCGACGTCAGCCACTATTCCTATGCCGATACCGTCCACCCGACGCCGTTCCTGCACTTGCTGCTGGCACGCTACGTGTCGGAAAAAATGGTAGCCAAGGGCTGGATGTAATCAACGGATCGGAGACAGAATGACACAACGTATCAACACCGCCCTCAAACTGCTGGCGGCGGCGGCCGCGCTGCTGGCCGCCCCGGGCGCTGCGGCGCAATCCAAGGGTGAGTGGCTGGGCAAGGTCGGCATCAACAAGATCACCCCGCACGTCGAATCGGGCGACATCACCGCCCCGGCCAAGCCGGGCATCAAGGCCGACGTCGGTTCCGACACCAAGCCCATCTTCACGATCGGCTACATGCTGACCGATAACGTGAGTACCGAGCTGATGCTGGGCGTGCCGTACAAGCATGATATGTATGGCGCCGGCACCATCGACGGCACCGGCAAGCTTGGCACCGCGGAAGCGCTGCCGCCCACCCTGTTCCTGCAGTACCGCATGTTCGAACCGAACGCGGTGGTGCGCCCCTATGTCGGCCTGGGCTATACCTATGCCTACTTCCGGAAGGAGACCGGATCGGCCCAGCTGACCGCTGTGCTGAACACTGGCGGCACGCCGTCGACGTATTCGCTGGACGCCAAGCACGCCGCCAGCCTGGCGTTGGGCACCACGGTCAAGATCACCGACCGCATGTTCGCCGACGTCAACGTGGTCAAGACCAAGCTGAAGACCACCGCCCACTTCTCCACCGGCCAGACGCTGGACATCAAGCTCGACCCGCTGGCGGTCAGCCTGTCCGTCGGCTACCGCTTCTAAACCGATTTGGGGTATCCTGCCGGGCATGAAACACATCATGCTCGGCATTTTCTCCCTGTGCCTTGGCACAGCCGCCCTGGCGCAGACTTGCGCCGAATCCCCACCTTGCGTACGCGCCCGCGGCGCGGTCGAGGACTTGACGCGCATCGTCACGCCCAATGGCGTGCAGGATACGTACAAGGCCAGCATCGGCGGCATCGACCAATGGATCAACGTACGCGGCCAGGACCGCTCCAACCCGATGATCCTGTTCGTGCATGGCGGCCCCGCGTCGCCCTCGATGCCGACCACCTGGCAATGGCAGCGGCCGGTCGAGGAATACTTCACCGTCGCCCATTACGACCAGCGCGGCGTCGGCAAGACGCTGCGCGCCAACGACGTCGACAAGGTGGCAGCGACGATCCATATCGACCGCTTCGTCGAGGACGCGATCGAAGTGGCCGAGCATTTGCGCAGCAAGTACCGGCAGGACAAGCTGATCCTGGTTGGCCACAGCTGGGGCACCATCGTCGCCACCCGCGCCGCACTGAAGCGCCCCGACCTGTTCCATGCTTACGTCGGCATTGGCCAGGTCGCCAGCGTGCGCGAGAACGAGCGCATCAGCTTTGACTTCGGCATGGAGCAGGCCAGGAAACACAATAATGCCGAAGCGCTGAAGGAAATGGAGGCCATTGCCCCGTATCCGGGCGAGCAGCCCATCACGCGCGAACGCATCATCGTTGCCCGCAAGTGGCCGCAGTATTATGGCGGCCTGAGCGCGTACAGGAGCGACTCCAGGTACTACTATTCCGGTCCCATCCTGGCGCCGGAGTACGACCAGTCCGACTGGAAGGCCATCAACGAAGGCAGCCTGCTGACGCTCGGGCGCGTGCTGCAGGAATGGAGCGAAGTCGATTTCTTCAAGGTGAAGGAATTCCCGATCCCGATCGTGCAATTCCTCGGCCGCCACGATTACACGACGCCGACCGAACCGGTGGTGAAATGGATGGCGCAATTGAAAGCGCCCTACAAGCAAAGCGTTTGGTTCGAACGCTCGGCGCACATGATGCCGTGGGAAGAGCCCGGAAAAACCCTGGTCAGCTTGTTGACCTACGTGCGCCCGCTGGCCGACGGGAAGGCGCCGCGCAAGTAAGGGCGGCCGTCAGCCGCCGGTGTACGGTCCCTTCACCTCGCCCCAGCCCCACTGCGGCATGGACTGGTCCGCATCGACGGTGGCGCCGGGCTGCGAATTGATGACGGCCAGGCGCGAGCCCCATTCCAGGTAACCCACCAGGGCCGAGCGGAATTCCGGGTCGTCCGGCATCGACAATTCATCGGCCGTCTCCAGCAACAGCGCCACCCAGCGGCGACGCTGCTCCTGCGACAGATGGCGGTTCAAGTGCTGCCGGACCATGTGCGCATGGCCGCCATGCGCCTCGGAATAGGCCGCCGGCCCGCCCAGCACTTCGCCCAGGAAGGCCGCCACGTGTGCCGGGTGCTGATCGCCCATATGGGCAAAGACTACGCCGAGCAGCGGATCGGCCTTCACATGCTGGTAGAAACGGGAAGTCAGCCTGTCCAGCGCCTCAGCACCGCCAAGCCATTCGTACAAAGTAGGGACCATGCAGCCGCTCCTCGACGTATGGAATCGGCAGGCATGCTAGCACGAAAAGAATGTCCACCCTGGGGTCAGGAACCAAAGTGGACATTTTTTTTCCACTTTGGTTCCTGACCCCAGGGTGGACAAAGATGGGGGGTGGATTTATTGGAAGGCTTGGATTCCGGTCATCGCGCGGCCCAGGATCAGGGCGTGGATGTCGTGCGTGCCTTCGTAGGTGTTGACCACTTCCAGGTTCACCATGTGGCGGAT
>CAMLRG010000351.1 GCA_946482335.1 uncultured Duganella sp.
TTTCGCAAGATGACAAGGGACAGCTGATCGAACTGCTGTCGCAAATGAAGGGCCACCTGTACGCCCGCGAACATAAGGACAAACCATGAAATACCTGCAAGGGGAACCGCAACAGCTGCCGGGCAACCGCGCGCAACTGGCCGGCTACCAGGCCCGCCACTTCCAGTTCACGGTGGAGCAGGGCGTGGCCACGCTGACGCTCGACCGCCCGGAACGCAAGAACCCGCTCACCTTCGAATCCTATGCCGAATTGCGCGAATTGTTCCGCGCCCTCGCTTTCGCGGACGACGTCAAGGCTGTCGTGGTCACCGGCGCCGGCGAAAACTTTTGCTCCGGCGGCGACGTGCACGAAATCATCGGCCCGCTGACCAGGCTCGATATGCCGGGCCTGCTGGCCTTCACCCGCATGACCGGCGACGTGGTGAAAGCCATGCGCGCCTGCCCGCAGCCGGTGATCGCCGCCATCGACGGGGTGTGCGCCGGTGCCGGTTCCATGCTGGCGCTGGCCTCCGACATCCGCCTCGGCACCGAACGCAGCAAGACCGCCTTCCTGTTCACCCGCGTCGGCCTGGCCGGCTGCGACATGGGCGCCTGCGCACTGCTGCCGCGCGTGATCGGCCAGGGCCGCGCCGCCGAACTGCTGTACACCGGCCGCTCCATGTCCGGCGCGGAAGGGGAGCGCTGGGGCTTCTTCAACAGCCTGCATGCGCCCGAGAGCCTGCTCGCCGCCGCGCAAGCCTTCGCGCAAGGCTTGGCCGGCGGCCCGACCTTCGCCCACGGCATGACCAAGAAGATGCTGCAGCAGGAGTGGAATATGGGCGTGGACGAAGCGATCGAAGCCGAAGCGCAGGCGCAAGCCATCTGCATGGCGACCAACGACTTCCACCGCGCCTACCATGCCTTCGTCGCGAAGCAGAAACCCGTTTTCGAGGGTGACTGATATGGCCGACAAATCCTACCTCGATTGGCCATTCTTCGAACCGCGTCACGCCGCTCTGGAGCGCGAACTTGACGCCTGGGCCGCGCAGCACGTGCGTGACGCCGATGGCGACGGCCATGGCAGCGAAGACGTCGACGCCCAATGCCGCGCCCTGGTGCGGGCCCTGGGCGGGGCGGGCTGGCTGCGCCATGCCGTCGGCGGCACCGCATACGGCGGCGCGCGCGACGCCATCGACACCCGCGCCATCTGCCTGGTCCGCGAAACCCTGGCGCGCCACAATGGCCTGGCCGATTTCGCCTTCGCCATGCAGGGCCTGGGCTCGGGCGCCATCAGCCTGTTCGGCAGCGACGCCAACCGGCAGGCCTACCTGCCGCGCGTTGCCGGCGGCGCAGCGATTGCCGCCTTCGCGCTGTCCGAACCGCAAGCCGGTTCCGACGTCGCCGCCATGCAATGCGCCGCCGTGCGGGAGGGCGACGAATATGTGCTCGATGGCGAAAAGACCTGGATCTCCAACGGCGGCATTGCCGACTTTTACGTGGTGTTCGCGCGCACCGGCGAACAGCCAGGCGCGCGCGGCATCAGCGCCTTCATCGTCGACCGGGACACGCCCGGCTTCGAGATCGCCGAGCGCATCAACGTGATCGCCCCGCATCCGCTGGCGCGCCTGAAGTTCAGCAATTGCCGCATTCCGGCCGGCCGGCGCCTGGGCGACGCGGGGCAGGGCTTCAAGGTGGCGATGGCCACGCTGGACGTGTTCCGCACCTCGGTGGCGGCGGCGGCGCTGGGCTTTGCGCGCCGTGCGCTGGATGAAGCGCTGGCACATGCGCAAAACCGCCAGATGTTCGGCCAGACCCTGGCCGACTTCCAGTTGACGCAAGCGAAGCTGGCACAGATGGCGACCGGGGTCGATGCCGCCGCCTTGCTGACCTACCGTGCCGCCTGGCAGCGCGACCAGGGCCGCAAGGTCACCCGGGAAGCCGCCATGGCCAAGATGACCGCCACCGAAACGGCGCAGCAAGTGATCGATGCCGCGGTGCAGATGTTCGGCGGCATGGGGGTGGTCAGTGGGCATCCGGTGGAACGGCTGTACCGCGAAATCCGCGCACTGCGGATCTACGAAGGGGCGACCGAAGTACAACAATTGATCATCGCGCGCGAACTGCTGCGCGAAGGCTGAGGAGTGGGTATGCAAGTATTACAACCGCCGGGCTGGGCGCGTCCACGCGGCTATGCCAACGGCATCGCGGCCAGCGGCCGCATGGTGTTCGTCAGCGGCATGATCGGCTGGGATGCCGAATGCCGGTTCCAGACCGATGATTTTGCGGGCCAGGTGCGGCAAGCGCTGGAAAATATCCTGGCCGTGCTGCGCGAAGCGGGCGGCGGTCCCGAGCACATTGCCCGCATGACATGGTACGTGGTGGACAAACACGAATACATGGGGGCCTACAAGGCCATCGGCGCCATCTACCGGGAGCTGATCGGCAACCATTACCCCGCCATGACGGCGGTCGAAGTGGCGGGCTTGCTGGAGCCGCGTGCCAGGGTCGAGATCGAAGTCACGGCAGTCGTGCCTGCATAAACTGAACGAAGTGATATAGTCGGCTGTGGAGGTGCAATGCCATGGCCAAGATTCTCACGCGCCTGTTGGGCGCTATTTTCCTGCTACTCATGCCGGTAGCGTATGGCTCCACTCCGCTGCTGACGCAAGCGGACATTGCCCAGCTATCCAACTGGCTGGGTAATGGTCCGATCAGGCTGGAGCGCCTGTACAAGAAGCGTGACGGACAGACTGCAGCCGATTTCCACGCTGCGGTGGATGGCAAGGGCCGCACGTTCACGGTGATGGAAGCGACGACCGAACTGGGCCAAACCTGGAAGGTGGGCGGCTACAACCCGCAAAGCTGGGCGTCCACCGGCGGCTTCCACATCACGACGGAAGACGCGTTGCGCACGGGTTTCTTGTTCAACCTGACGTCGCGCCAGCTGCACCGGCAAACGCCGCGCACTTACGCGCTGGACACGGTTGGTTCCTTCCAGACTTTTAATGACGGCAAGGTCGGTCCGGTGTTCGGCGCCGGCCACGAT
>CAMLRG010000352.1 GCA_946482335.1 uncultured Duganella sp.
CCGTTCGAACAGACGGGGTCTGACCCTCCGGGTCAGACCCCGGTTTACCGGTTTTGATTTAATATACGGCACGCAATTCTTTATAAAGGAATAACGATGCCGATCAAAAACCTCATCAGCGGCCTTACCCTGGCCCTGCTATCCCTGCACGTTTCCGCCGCGACCGAGCCGGCCTGGGTTACCAAGAGCAACGACAACGCCAAGCTTCTGTTGAAAGTCCTCGCCAAATACCAGCCCGAGGGAGCGAGCGGTCTCGGCGTGGACGGCTTCGACGAGCAGATCATCGACATGTCGCGTGACCCCTTCGAGCCCCTCAGCAAGGACACGCGCGCTGTCGTCGCCGAGCTGCAAAAGCGGCTGAAATCCGAGACAGACCCCCGGATCAAGCAAGACCTCGAAATCCTGATCGGCACCGCAGAAGACCAGCTGCGGTCGGCAGCCGTCAATCGCAAGTACATGCTGCCATACACCGACGTGACCCAGCTGATTTTCGGCGTGGTGCGCCAGACGCTGGATCCGCGCATTCCGAAAGAACGCCAGAAAACCCTGTTGGTTCGCCTGGAAAAATATGCCGGCATCGCCAAGGGTTATCGGCCGATCACCGAGCTGGCCTACGAGCGTTACCTGGAGCGCCAGAAAGCCAATAAGAACTTGCTTGGCCCTTATAAAGGCCAGGTCGAACAATCCCTGAACTCGGCGCCAGCCCTGATCAAGGGCATGAAAGAATTACTCAGCAAGAGTGAGCTGAAAGGCTGGGAGCCTGCTTTCACCGCCCTCGAGGGACAACTGACCGCATATAACGCCAAAATCAAGGAACAGGTCCTGCCCAAGGCGCGCACCGACCATCGCCTGCCGCCGGAAGTCTACGCCGACAATCTGCACCAGTTCGGTGTCGATATCGCGCCGAAGGAGTTGATTGCCAAGGCGTTGACGTCGTTTGCTGAAATCCGCAACCAGATGGCAATTACTGCCGCCCTGGTCGCTAAAGAACGAAACTTGTCGAACCCAGACTATCGCGCTGTGATGCGTGAGCTGAAGAAGCAGCAAATTCCGGTTGAGCAGGTGCTGCCGCTTTACGGCGAACGCTTGCAGCAGATCGAGTCCGCAGTGCGCCAGCAAGGCATTGTCACGCTGCCAGACCGCAAAGCGGTGATCCGCTTGGCGAGCGAGGCCGAGAATGCACAACAGCCTGCGCCGCACATGAATCCGCCGCGCCTGATCGGCAACACTGGCGAGTATGGCGAGTTCGTGCTGACAACCGGCATGCCGCCGGACGCCAGCGGCAAGAAGCTCACCTTCGACGACTTTACCCACCAGGCCGGCACCTGGACCCTGACCGCGCATGAAGCGCGCCCGGGCCATGAACTGCAGTTCGCCAAGATGATCGAGATGGGCGTGTCGACGGCGCGCGGCGTTTTCGCTTTCAACAGCGTGAACGTGGAAGGCTGGGCACTTTATGCGGAAGCGGAAATGCAGCCGTATGAACCGCTGGATGGCCAGTTGTTCGCCCTGCAGCACCGTATGATGCGCGCCGCCCGCGCCTTCCTGGACCCGATGGTCAATCTGGGCGAGATTACGCCGGATGGCGTGAAATCGTTCCTGATGGACGAAGTTGGCCTGTCTGAAGGGATGGCGACGCAGGAAATGCAGCGCTATACCTTCCGCGCACCGGGCCAGGCGACTTCATACTTCTATGGTTACCAGCGTCTGATGGAAACCCGCCAGGCAGCGGAAGTGGCCTTGCGCCAGAAGTTCAACCGCAAAGCCTTCAATGACTTCGTGCTGGCCCAGGGCATGTTGCCGCCTGCGCTACTGCGCAAGGCGGTCATGGAAGACTTCGTGCCGTCGCAGCGTTAAACGCCCCACACGATATCGTGCCCGCCCGTCTGGGCGGCACGCAGCATCTCCAGCAGAGGGAAGGCGCGCTGCGCAAAGCCGACCTTCTGCGTTTCCGCAAATTCAGCATCGCCGTCATCGTCTGGCAGCGCATGAGTGGGCGTGTGGGCTGCATGTTCGGAATCCACCTCCGGATGCAGTTTGCTTAGCGCAACTTCTTTCTCGAGCAGTTGCAAGGCTTGGGAAGCTTCCGCTGCCGTGATGACGCCCCGGGTGGGACTCTTCTTCAGCAGATCCATGATGCGTTCGACATGTTCGTGAGCCATCATGACTTCCGGCGACGATATGGATTTAAATTTGATCAACATGGCGCGCTTCCCATAGGTTGTTGATGTGTTGATACGATAGCACGAGTGCAGCCGCGCGCATCGTGCTACTTAATACAATTTAAACGAACTCAAGAATGTATCAACCGTATCCGCATCAAAATGTTTCTGGTTGCCCAGCATGACCACTTGATACACGCGTTTATCCTTTGCCAGGAAGCGGCCATGCATGGCCAGCGGGGCGCCATTGGCGGCGGCACCGCGGGCTTCGACTTCGAACGCACCATTTTTGGTGCCCTCTTTAGTAATAGTACCGCCAATATTGCGCACCATGGCAAGCTTCATCGCTTGCACGGCCTGGGCCGCCTTGGCGGCGTCAGGTAGCTCAGCAGTACCGACCGCGAACATCGTCCCGTCGACCTCGGCAGCCGACATGGTCATTTTCACTTCCTGCCCGTCCAGGTTGACGGTGCGGGTATGGGTGGCGGCTTTACCGGGCAACATGATGGTGTAAGGCGCATCGGTGCTGCGGAAATCGCGCCAGTCAAATTTGGGGCTGCAAGCAGCAAGAAGGCCTGCTGCGGCCACGGCCGCGCAGGCTTGTTGGAAGAGTCGTTTGGTCATAGTGCCCGAATGGTAGCACTAGTCACCGCCGGGTCCCATGCCAGGCCCCATGCCACCCGGCGGACCCATGCCTGGACCGCGCATGCCGGGGCCGCGCCTGCCTTCCGGGCCCCCTTCGCGCTGCATTCCCGTCGCGCCGCCGAAGCGATAGGACAGGCCGACATACACGATGCGGCCGTCGAACTGGCGCAGCGAACGTTCGCGCAAGGCGTAGGTATCGGT
>CAMLRG010000353.1 GCA_946482335.1 uncultured Duganella sp.
GCACCTGGTCGATGCGGGTCACGGCGCGGCCGCTGTCGGTGCCGATCATGTCGGCGGAAAATTCCTGGTCGCGGAAGACGGTCAAGCCTTCCTTCAGCGACAGCTGGAACCAGTCGCGGCAGGTCACGCGGTTGCCGGTCCAGTTGTGGAAGTATTCATGGCCCACCACGGCTTCAATGCCGGAGTAATCGATGTCGGTGGCGGTGCGCGGGTTGGCCAGCACGAACTTGGTGTTGAAGATGTTCAAGCCCTTGTTTTCCATCGCGCCCATATTGAAGTCGCTGACGGCGACGATCATGAAGCGGTCCAGGTCCAGTTCCAGGCCCCAGCGCTCCTCGTCCCAGCGGATGGAATTCTTCAGCGACTGCATGGCGTAATCGGTCTTGTCGAGGTTGCCCTCCTCCACCCACACTTGCAGCAGCACCTGGCGGCCGGACTTGAGCCTGAATTTCTCTTCCTGGCATACCAGGCGCGCGGCCACCAGGGCGAACAGGTAGGACGGTTTCTTGAACGGGTCTTCCCACTTCGCGTAATGGCGGCCGTCGCCCAGGTCGCCTTCCTCCAGCAGGTTGCCGTTGGAGAGCAGCACCGGGTATTGCTCCTTGTCGGCGCGCAGCATCACGGTGTAGCGCGCCATCACGTCCGGGCGGTCGGGGAAATAAGTGATGCGGCGGAAGCCTTCCGCTTCGCACTGGGTGTAGAAACCGCTGCCCGAGGTGTACAGGCCGGACAGGGTGGTGTTCTCGACCGGCGCGCAGGTGGTTTCGATTTCCAGCAGCGCGTTGACCGGGGCGTTGCGGATGGTCAGCGTATTGTTGGCGACGATGTATTGGCCGGGATTCAGCGCCACGCCGTTCATGCGCAGTGCAACCAGGGTGATGGCTTCGCCGTGCAGCACCAGGTCGCGGCTCTTGCTGTCCGGGTTATGGCGCAGCTGGATGCGGTTGGCCACGATGGTGCAGGCTGGATCGAGGTCGAAGCCCAGTTCGACGGTCTCCACCAGGTAGCTGGGCGGGGTGTAATCCTTACGATAAATCGTTTGGGGGCTGTCGGTACGCATGGTTTGGGCGAACAAGGACAAAGAAGGCTATTTTACCAATACACGGCAGCGGGCACGCCCGATTCTTTTCCCTTCTCCCGGCGGGGGTAACATTCTGTAATAATTAGGTGAAACGCATGTTGCCAGACTAAACTGGCCTATAAGTAGAAATGGTTAATAAAGGAGCATTCCCATGAAAGCGCTAGCCATCCTGTTGGCAGCCACCACTTTGCTGCTGAGCGGCTGTGCGACCACCCTGCGCAGCAATGTCACCGTGTTCCATGCCTGGCCGGGCGAGCTGCAGGACAAATCGTATGTCTTCGAGACGCCATCGCCGGGCGAGGATACGCTGGAGTACCGCAGCTACCAGAACCTGGTGAGCGGCGAACTGGCCAAGCTGGGCTTTACCCAGGCTGCCAGTGCCAAGGATGCTTCGCTGCGCGTCGGCATGCAGTTCAGCACCATCGACCGCCCGGTCAAGGTCTTGACGGCCACCGATCCGTGGATGTTCCACCCCAGCCCATGGGGTTATTACCCGCGCTGGGGCTACTATCCTTACCGCTATCGCTACTATGGCTTCTACCGGCCGTATTACGATCCGTGGCTGTGGGGGCCGATGGAATTCCGCGAAACCATCCAGCACAACTATGACCGCAACCTGCGCGTGACCATCAACAACCTGCAGGGCAAGAAGCTGTTTGATGTGACGGTGCAGAACACCAGCCGCAAACAATCGACGCCCGAGGTCATGCCCGCCCTGGTGCAAAGCGCTTTCACCGGCTTCCCGGGCGAAAGCGGCAAGGCCAAGCGCGTAGACCTTGAGCTCCAATAACTTCTTCCAATCGCTGGGGCGGTGGATGCGGGAAGGCGCATCCACCGCCCTTTTCCGTTCCCCGCGCTGGGATGGCCTGGCCACCGGGCCGGGCGTGGTCGCGGCCCTGGTATTGCTGATCCTGGCGCTGACGGTCGCGTTCCAGCGCCTGCTCGTCGAGGAGCCCGCGCAGTTCTACTGGCAGGCGGTGGCCGCCGGCTGGCTGCCGTTTGCCCTGCTGCCTTTTTATGCCCTGCTGGTGCGCGGTGCCGGGCCCACCGGGCGCCCCGGCGCGGCGCCGGACATGGCCGTGCTGGCGACCCTGCTGCTGGCGCAGACCCTGTGGCTGAACCTGGCCGTTGCGCTGTGCTTTGCCGGCCTGCTGTTCAGCGGCTCCGAGGACTGGGCCGTGCGCTACCTGGGCACCTGGGGCGCGTGGATCCTGTGGGCCATCCCGGTGACCCTGGCCGCGCTGGCGCAATTGCGGCTGCTGGCGCGCGGCGGACGCGGGCGGCGCTGGCCGCTGGCGCTGGCCGCCGGCATGATGGGCGGCGTGGTTGCCCTCGGCGTCGCCGCGCGGCAGCCGGAGTTCTGGTATCCGGAAAAGCAGGAAGCCGGCAGCGAGGAAGAATCGCCGCGCTTCCTGAAGCTGAGCGCGGAATTGATGGAGGCGCAACCGGTGCTGCTGGCGCGCCAACTGGCGGCGCTGGCGCCGCAGCGTCCGGGCCAGGCCGATATGTACGCGCTGACCTATGCGCCGTTTGGCGACGAGGTTTTCCGGCGCGAGAGCCAGATGGTGGCGGAGGTGATGTCGCAGCGCTTCGGCGCCGCCGGCCGCACGCTGCAACTGGTGAACCATGTCGACAGCGCGGACACGCTTCCCTGGGCCACCACCTTGAACCTGCAGCGCGCCATCCGCAGCGTGGCGCGCACCATGGACAAGGACGAGGACGTACTGTTCATCTACCTCACTTCGCACGGCGCGCGCGATGGACAGCTGGCGGCAAACTTCTGGCCT
The DNA here is from genome assembly GCA_946482335.1 of uncultured Duganella sp. The sequence continues at coordinate 2,869 of CAMLRG010000353.1, forward strand.
TTCGAACTGACCGAACTGACGCCTGCCATGCTGCGCAAATGGCTGGACGAGGCGGGCGTCCGGCATCGCGTGATCGCTGTCTCGGCCTGCTATTCCGGCAGCTGGATCCCGGCCCTG
>CAMLRG010000354.1 GCA_946482335.1 uncultured Duganella sp.
TGGCCGCACCTTGCGCATCGAAGCGCCCGGGGCGATACCGGGCGAGCGCCGTTTCATAGAATCGGTACAGTGGGACGGCCGGCCGCTGTCGCGTGTGTGGCTGGACTGGGAACAATTGCAGACAGCTGGTACTCTCTCGTACAAGCTGGCCCGGCAGCCTGACACGGCGGGTTGGGGCACCCATCGCAACGACTTGCCGCGCCCACCCGCCGGCATGTAAATGACATTGAGGAGACAAGCATGGCAAACATGGCACACAACCCGGCGCCCGGCGCGCCGCCGCAAGCGGCAGGCGACGCGCAGAACGGCACCAACAACAGCGCGCTGGTCATCGTCACACTGCTGTTCTTCATGTGGGGCCTGATCACCTCGCTGAACGACGTGCTGATCCCGCACCTGAAAGCGATTTATACCTTGTCCTACTTCCAGGCCATGCTGGTGCAGTTCTGCTTCTTCGGCGCCTACTTCATCGTATCGCTGCCGGCGGGCGCCCTGATCCGCCGTATCGGCTACCAGAAGGGTGCCGTGACCGGCCTGCTGATCGCCGCCGGCGGTTGTGTGCTGTTCTATCCCGCTTCCTTCGGGGGCTACGGACTGTTCTTGCTGGCGTTCTTCGTGCTGGCGGCCGGCATCACCGTGCTGCAGGTGGCGGCCAATCCGTACGTGACGGTGCTTGGCCCGGCCCGCACGGCATCCAGCCGCCTGAACCTGACGCAAGCTTTCAACTCCCTCGGCACCACCATTGGCCCGGCCATCGGCGGCTTGCTGATCCTGTCGGCCACCGGTGCGGCGGCTGGAGCGGCTGCCGATGCCGCCACCGTGCGCGGCCCCTACCTGGCGCTGGCAGGCGCATTGGCCCTGCTGGCCGTGCTGTTCTATCTCGCCAGGCTGCCGCAGATCGCCGAAAGCGAAGACGTGGCGCTGGCGGGTGAGGGGCACGGCTCGGCCTGGGCCCACCGCCATCTGGTGCTGGGGGCGATCGGCATTTTCCTGTATGTTGGCGCGGAAGTCAGCATCGGCAGCTTCCTGATCAACTTCCTCGGCGAGTCGCACATTGCCGGCTTGTCGCATGCCGACGCGGCGCATTACGTCAGCGTCTACTGGGGCGGCGCAATGATCGGCCGGTTTATCGGCTTCGCCGTGATGCGGGTGGCCAGCCCGGGCAAGACCCTGGCCGTCAATTCCCTGGTGGCCATCGCGCTGGTGCTGGCGGCTACGTTCGGCAAGGGCAGCGTTGCTATGTGGGCCATCCTGGCGGTTGGCCTGTGCAACTCGATCATGTTCCCGACCATCTTCAGCATGGCACTGCATGGCCTGGGCAAGTACACGGGGCAAGGCTCGGGCATCCTGTGCATGGCCATTGTCGGCGGCGCGCTGGTGCCGTTCGCACAGGGGGCGCTGGCCGATACCATCGGGGTGCAGGCGTCCTTCATCCTGCCGGCCGCCTGCTACGCCTTCATCCTTTACTTTGGCGCGAAGTACGCGTCGATGTATGCGGCCCGGTAAGGCCGGGATGAAGTGCCTGGCCGCACTGCTGCCGTTACTGTGCGCCGCAAGCGCACTGCGCGCTGAGACGGTCGACCGCATGGTGCTCTCGCATGGCGGCGCGGTGCTTGAAGTCACCGCACCGGCCAGCGGCATCATGCGCATCCGCATGGGGCAGGGCAGATTGCCGGAAGATGCTTCCTGGGCGGTGCCAGCCGGCACACGCGCCGCCCGCTTGCCGCTGCGCGTCAAGCGCAGTGGCGACGTGGTGCAGTTGAGCGCTACCAATATCGCCGCGCGCATCGACCGGCGGACGCTGCGTGCGGAAGTGCTGGACGGCAGCGGCAGGGTATTGCTGGCCGACTTGGCGGGCCGCCAGGCATTGTCGGCCGGCGGGGCGTTCCGCATGCGCGCCCAATTGCCCAGCGCCGACCATATCTTTGGCCTCGGCGACAAGACCGGCAGTTTCGACCGCAAGGGTGGCGTGTACACCATGTGGAACTCGGATACCTACAAGTTCTCGCAGGCGACCGATCCCCTGTACAAATCGATTCCTTTCTTCATGGCCGTGAGCGACCGTGGCGGCGCCTTCGGCGTATTCCTCGACAATACGTGGCGCACCACCTTCGACTTCGGCAAGACCGAGCGCGACGTGCTGGCGATCAGCGGCGAGGGTGGGCCGGTCGACTATTACGTCATGGCCGGGCCGGCGCCGAAGGACGTGCTGCAGCAATACGCCCATTTGAGCGGGACTGCCCCCCTGATACCGCAATGGGCGCTGGGGTTCCAGCAGTCGAAGTGGAGCTACAAGACCGACGCCGAAGTGCGCGCCATCGCGCAGCGCCTGCGCGGTGAACGGCTGCCGGCCGATGTGGTCTATATGGATATCGATTACCAGGACCGTTCGCGCCCCTTTACGGTGAACCGCAACGCCTTTCCCGACTTGCAGCGGCTCGCCGGCGATTTGCGCGGCCAGGGCATCCGCCTGGTGCTGATCACCGACCCGCATATTGCCAACGCACCCGGCCAGGGTTACGCGGCATACGATAGCGGTGCGGCGCAGGATATGTTCCTCAAACTGCCGGGCGGCCAGTTTTACTCCGGCGACGTCTGGCCCGGTCCCGCCGTATTTCCGGATTTCAGCCGCGCCCAGGTCCGCCGCTGGTGGGGCGACTTGTATGCCGGCTTCGTCGGCGACGGGGTGGCGGGCTTCTGGAACGACATGAACGAGCCGGCCATCTTCAACGTCTCAAGCAAGACCATGCCGCTCGACGTCGTGCACCGGGTCGATGGCGATGGTTTCGCACCACGCAGCGCCACTCACGCGGAGCTGCACAATGTCTACGGCCAACTCAACTCGCGCGCGACGTTTGAGGGCCTGGCCCGGCTGCAGCCCGACGCACGCCCGTTCGTCCTGACGCGCGCCACCTATGCCGGTGGCCAGCGCTACGCCGCGACCTGGACCGGCGACAACGTATCGAGCTGGCATCACC
>CAMLRG010000355.1 GCA_946482335.1 uncultured Duganella sp.
TTGAAGGTGGCGCGCGGGATCGGCGGCGGCTGGACGGCTTATATCAAGGCCGAGCAGTACCGCCAGCTGGCGTCCTGGCGCTGGACGGGCAGCGGCAGCCCGGGCCTGGCGCGCTTCGATGCGCGCTCGTGGCAGATTGGGGCGGTGCGGCAGTGGTGACGTGGACCATCGAATTCCCGGCCATGGCGTCGCCATGCCAGGTCTTGCTGTGTGCGCCCGACGAGGCGGCTGCGCGCGCATTGGCACAGCCGGCAATCGATGAAGTGCTGCGCATCGAGCGCACCTATTCGCGCTACCGTGGCGACAGCGTGATCGGCCGCATCAACGCCAGCGCCGGCAGCGGCGAATGGATCGCACTCGATGCCGAAGCGGCAGGACTGTTCGACTATGCCGCGCAACTGTATGCATTGAGCGGCGGCCTGTTCGACATCACATCGGGCGTGCTGCGGCGTGCCTGGGACTTCCGCCATCCGCGCGTGCCGGCAGCCGGCGAACTGGCATCCTTGCTGGCGCTGGTCGGCTGGCCCCGCGTGGAACGGTCGGGCGGCGCCGGGCAGGGCGGCGCGGGCCGGGGCAACGCGCCCGGCCCGGCGCTGCGCTTGCCGGCCGCCGGCATGGAAGTCGACTTTGGCGGCTTCGGCAAGGAATACGCCGCCGACCGCGCGGCGGCGGTCCTGTTGGCGCAAGGCGTGCGGCACGGCTACGTCAACCTGGGGGGCGACATCCGCGTGCTCGGACCGCAGGCGGACGGCACCCCCTGGCGCATCGGCATCCAGGACCCGCGCGACGCGCAGCGCACCATTGCCTCCATCGATATCGCCGAAGGCGCGCTCGCCACCTCCGGCGATTATGAGCGCTACTTCGAGCTGGATGGGCGCCGCTACTGCCACGTCCTCGACCCGCGCAGCGGCATGCCCGTCACGCATTGGCGCAGCGTCAGCGTGCTGGCCCCGCTGGCAATCGCAGCCGGCAGCGCGACCACCATCGCCATGCTGCTCGGGGAAGATGCGCCGGCCTTCCTGAACGGCAGCGGCTTCTCATGGCTGGCCCAGGACTGCCAGGGCCGGCATATACAATATGTTGCACAAGCCGGCCCCACGGCGTGCGAAGATACCGCCACCAGAATAACAGGGGGAGCAGATGGCACCTGGCAAGAACACGATGCTGGCCGCCGTGCTGGCGATGACCGCCGCAGCTGCGGGCAATAGCGGCGCTGCCGCGCCGGACACCGACCGCCGCCAGCCGCAGGTGGACAAGATCGTCGCGGAGATTTCCCCGCAGCGCATCGAAGCCACGATCCGCAAGCTGGTCGGCTTCAAGACCCGCCACACGATGTCCGAAACCGAATCCGACACCGTCGGCATCGGCGCTGCGCGGCGCTGGATCAAGGCTGAGATGGAGCGCTGCGGCGCCGGCAAGCTGCAGGTCGCTTTCGACAGCCACGTGGCCCCGGTGTCCGCCCGCATCAGCCGCCCGACCGAAGTCGTGAACGTGGTCGCCATGCTGCCCGGCACGCAAGCGGAGTCGAAGGACCGCGTCTATGTGGTCAGCGGCCACTACGACTCGCGCAACTCGGACGTGATGGATGCCAAGGGCGATGCGCCGGGTGCCAACGATGACGCTTCCGGCACCGCCGCCGTCATCGAAATGGCGTGCGTGATGGCGAAGCACAAGTTCGACGCCACCCTGGTCTTCATGACCGTGGCGGGCGAGGAGCAAGGCTTGCTGGGCGCGCGCCACTATGCCGAACAGGCGAAACAGAAGGGTGTCAACATCGCGGGCATGTTCACCAACGACATCATCGGCAGTTCGCGCGACGAGCATGGCAAGGTGAACGACAAGATGGTGCGGCTGTTCGCCGAAGGTTTGCCGGTCGAGAAGGAGACCAGCGACACCACGCGCAACCTGGTGGCCACCGGCGGCGAGAACGATTCGCTGTCGCGCCAGCTGGCGCGTCACGTGAAAGAGCAGGGCGAGCGCTATGTGCCGGGCTTCAAGGTCAGCGTGATCCAGCGCCGCGACCGTTACCTGCGCGGCGGCGACCATATGCCCTTCCTGGAACGCGGCTATGCCGCCTTGCGCTTTACCGAACCGGCGGAAGACTTCAGCCACCAGCACCAGAACCTGCGCACCGAAAACGGCAAGGTGTACGGCGACCTGCCCGAGTACAACGACTACAACTACATCGCCCAGGTAGCGCGCGTGAACGCCGCCGCCCTGGCGACGCTGGCCAATGCGCCGGCGGTGCCGGCCAGGGTACAGCTGCGCACCAGGGAGCTGGAGAACGACAGCGGCTTCGTATGGCAGGCCAACAAGGAACCCGACATCGCCGGCTACCGCATCGTATGGCGCGACACCACTGCCGCCGACTGGCAGGGCAGCCTGTTTGTCGGCAATGTGACGGACGCGAAGATCAGCCTGTCCAAGGACAATGTGTTCTTCGGCATCCAGGCCGTCGACAAGGATGGCAACGTCAGTCCGGCCGCCTACCCGACCCCATTGCGTTAATCCAGCTCCGGCTGCATTCATCCGCGCGCGGCGGCGCTTGTCGCATGCGTCCCCGCGCGCCCGCGGCGTCAGGCAAAGTGATGGACATGACAATTTCGTCATGCCATGAGAAACTGAGACCATGAAACTACACGTCGTCTTCTTTGCAGCGCTCAGCGCTACCGCCCTGCTGGCCTTGGCCCAACCGATCATCCCGCTTGACCCACCATGGATGCTGAGCTCCGAGAACCGCAGCAAATTCGAAGCGGGCCAGGATGCCAATGGCTTCCGCCGCGATTCCCACGCCAAGTTCGTGCGCGGCAAATCGACCCGCGCCGAAGACTGGGCTACGCTGATGCAGTCGTTTTCCGCCGCGGAGTACCGCGGCAAGCGCCTGCGCTTCCAGGCACAGGTGCGCACCGAGGAGGTTGTCGGCTGGAGCGGCTTGTGGATGCGGGTCGACTG
>CAMLRG010000356.1 GCA_946482335.1 uncultured Duganella sp.
CCCGACAAGCCGATGTGGCCGCGCGACGTCGCCGCCCGCGCCCTGGCGCGTTCGGTGTGCGCCGAAATGCACAGCTCCTTCGGCAGCCTGCGCAGCACCATGTCGATGAACATCAAGGGCAGCTATCCGGGCAAAGGCCGTACCCCGGCCACCCAGGCCGACATCGGGCGCATCAGTGAAATATGGGAAGAGTGCCTGAGCCGCTTCGGCCACAATGAATTCCTGTTCGGCGAATTCTCGATTGCCGACGCCTTCTTCGCACCGGTGGTGACGCGCTTCAAGACGTATGGCGTGGTGCTGCCACCGGCGCTGTCCGCCTACTGCGAGCGCATGCGCAACCACCCGGCCGTCGACGCCTGGATCGCCGGCGCGTTGGCGGAAACCGAGACCGCGCCGCTGCACGACGCGGAGATGCCGGAAGATTGATTGCGATGAAGACTTACGTGGTCGGCGGCGCGGTACGCGATGAATTGCTTGGCTTGCCCGTCAAGGACCACGACCACGTGGTGGTCGGCGCCACGCCGGAAGACATGGTGAAGGCCGGCTTCCGCCCCGTGGGCAAGGATTTTCCGGTATTCCTGCACCCGCGGACGCAGGAAGAATACGCACTGGCGCGCACCGAGCGCAAGACGGCGCCCGGCTACAAGGGTTTCGTGTTCCATGCCTCGAGCGAAGTCACGCTGGAGGACGACCTGGTACGGCGCGACCTGACCATCAATGCCATCGCGCGCGGCGACGATGGCGTGCTGGTCGACCCCTACAATGGGCGGCAGGACATCAAGGACCGCATCTTCCGCCATGTCTCCGGCGCCTTCGCCGAAGACCCGGTGCGCATCCTGCGCGTGGCGCGCTTCGCCGCGCGCTTCCCCGACTTCCGTGTGGCGCCGGAAACCAATGGGCTGATGCGGCGCATGGTGGACGAGGGCGAAGCCGATGCGCTGGTGCCGGAGCGCGTGTGGCAGGAAATCGCGCGCGGCCTGATGGAACAGAAGCCCTCGCGCATGCTGGAAGTGCTGCGCGATTGCGGTGCGCTGGCGCACATCGTTCCGGAGATCGGCGACGGCATCGCCGTGCAGCCCGCAATTGACCGTGCCGCCGCGCAGGAGGCGGAATTGCCGGTGCGCTTCGCCGTGCTGACGGCCGGACTCACAGTGGCACTGGTCGAGCAGGCCTGCAAGCGCCTGAGGGTGCCGGGCGAATGCCGCGACCTGGCCGTGATGACGGTGCGCGACCGCAGCAGCGTGGAACAGGCGCCGGCGCTGGACGCCGCCGCCCTGGTCAGCCTGTTCGAGCGTTGCGACGGTTTCCGCAAACCGGCGCGTTTCGCGCAACTGGTGGCGGCGGCCGAATGCGCGGCGGGCGGCGCCGGTGTAGTGCCAACGCCGCAGCGCGCCCTGTTGGCCCGTGCGCTGGATGCGGCGCGCGGCGTGAACGCGGGCGAGATCGCCCAGCGTGCGGCCGGCCAGCCACAGCAGATTCCCGAACTGGTGCGCGCGGCGCGCGTGCGGGCAGTGGCGGCCGCGATCGGCACGGCGCATGCGACGGAGGAGCGTCATGACCAGCCTTAATTTCTTCCGCAATCCCCTGCGCGGCCTGTTCGGCGGCCTTGACCGGCCGACCGTGCCGGTCAAGGAGCTGCGCGAGCGCGACCGCCGCCGCATGCTCAGGCATTTCCTGGCGCTGGAGCGCCATGACCGTTTGCTGCGCTTCGGCACGCCGGTCAACGACGAGCAGATCACGCGTTACGTGGCCGGCATCGACTTCGACCGCGACCTGGTGTTCGGCGTCTATAACCGGGTCTTCAAGCTGGTCGCGGTAGGCCACCTGGCGTTCAATGAGCGCGATGCGGACAGGCATAAGGCCACGGAAAAGGACCAGGTGGCGGAATTCGGTGTCTCGGTGTCCAAGTCGGCCCGCGGGATGGGCATCGGCTCCAAGCTGTTCGAGCGCGCCAGCATCGCCTGCCGCAACAACGACGTCGACACCCTCTACATGCACTGCCTGTCGTCCAACGCCACGATGATGCACATCGCGAAAAAGGCCGGCATGGAGATCCACCGCGATTACGGCGAGGCCGACGCTTATCTCAAGCTCGGCCCCGCCGATCCGGTCAGCGTGCTGCAGGAGGCCATGGAAGAACAGCTGGCCAGCATCGATTACGCATTGAAAGCCAATGTGCGTGCAGCGAGCAAGTTGCTCGATAAGCTCCCTGGAGTAAAATCGGAAGACTGATCCGGGAGGCGGCCATGCTGCAAGCCTTGCATATGTTGGTGTTCGGCACCGCATTGACTGCGGCGAACGCCGTCGCGGCCCCGCTGAACTTCTGCTTCGAGGACATCCCGCAGGCGCCGTGGACCATGCCCGATGGCAGCGGCCTGAATATCGAGCTGCTCAAACGCGTGGCGAAACTGACCGGGGAGCAGTTCAATTATGTTGCGCGCCCGTGGCTGCGTTGCGAGGAGGAGACGCGCAACGGCATCATGGACGCCATGATCGGGCCGTCCGACAATCCGCGCCGCCGCCCCTTCAGTGTGCCGCCCCGCCGCCCCGACGGGACGCAAGACCCGGAACGCGCCCTGTACCACGACCACGTCGACCTTTACCTGCGCGCGGACAGCTTCGCCAGGTGGGACGGCAAGACCCTGCTTAACCCCAGCAGGATGGCGGTGGCGCAGCGCGGCTACTACATCGTGGAGATGCTGCAGGCGCGCGGTCAGACCGTGATCGACACGCCCAAGTCGGCCGAGGATGGCTTGAAGCTGCTGGCAGCGGGCAGCGCCGACGTGGCCGTGCTGATGGGGCGCGACGCGGAAAAGCTGGTCCGCGAGGATCCGCGCTTCCTGGGACGCGTGGTGCTGGCCAAGCAGCCCTTCGCCCATTTCGACTTCCACCTGATGGTCGGCCGCAAGGCCTACGACAAGGACCCGCAGCGTTTCGAGGCGATCTGGAA
>CAMLRG010000357.1 GCA_946482335.1 uncultured Duganella sp.
GCACAATGAACCATGCCGGCACCAGCAGGAAGGGCAGGCTGTATAGCAGCGGCGCCACATAGTAGGCGGCGCCGGAGCCGGTCAGCAGCCAGCTGGTGTCGTGCATGGCGTCGCGCCGCACGACCAGGCCTCTGGCCGCATCGCGCTCGACGCTGCGCGACCAGTCCCGGCCCAGCGCCGGGCTGTCCGGTTCCGGCAGGGCCAGGCCGCCGGGCAGGCCGCCGCTGGAGCGGTAGATGCGTTCCCCGCGCAGCCATACTTGCAGCATGACCGGCTTGGGCCAGTAATCGACTTCGCGCAGCATGTCGTAGCGCAGCTTTTCCACCTCGGCCGCCACGCGCGTCACTTCGGCCGGGTCGTGCGCCACCGAGCCCAGGTTGAGCAGGATCTGGCGTGTCCAGCCCCTGTTTTCGGCCGCCGTGTGGCGCGCGTGCCGCACTTTGATTTCGTACACCGCGAGGCCCACCACGCCGAGCCAGATCGCCAACATGACGACCAGGAAACCGCCCAGCAGGCGGCGGAACAGGGAACCTGGTGCCCTCATGGCGCGATCATGTAGCCGACACCGCGCACGGTGCGCAAGCGCCGTTCGCCGATCTTCTTGCGCAGGTTTGACATGTGGACGTCCAAGGACTGGCTTTCGCTGCCCGCCAGTGCGCGGTTCTCCAGCTCGGTGCGCGTGACCACGCGGTCGGCCGACTGCATCAGGGCGAGCAGCAGGGAGTATTCGGTGCGCGACAAGGCGACCGGTTCGCCGTCGCAGCTGATCGCCTTGCGCCGTTCGTCCAGCGCAAGTGTCCCGCAAGTCCACTGGCCGGTACCGGCGGAGGCGCCAAGCGTGCGCCGCAATACGGCGCGCAGGCGCGCCAGCAGTTCCGCCATGTCGAAGGGCTTGACCAGGTAATCGTCGGCGCCTGTGTCAAAGCCGGACAGCCGGTCTTCGAGCGCATCGCGGGCCGTGATCAATACCACGGGCAACTGGCCGCCGCTGCCGCGCAGCTCCCGCAGCAGGGCCATGCCGTCGCCATCGGGCAGGCCCAGGTCCAGCACGGCGGCGGCAAAGCTGTCAGGTGCCAGCAGGCGGCGCGCATCGGATGCCATGCGCACCCAGACGGCGTCAAAACCGTCATCCAGCAACACGGCCTGCAAGGCGCGCCCCAGCTCAAGGTCGTCTTCTACGAGCAGTATTTTCATGCCCGAAAGTGTAGCAGCTTGCGCGGCCGGCAATCTTTAGGAAGCCTGAAGGTTTCCCGATGCGGCCGCCGCTAGAATCGCCGCATTCGAAAAGGAGACTTATATGCGATTGTTCATTACCCTGTTCGCGCTTGTGCTGACGTTTGCCATGCCGCGCGCCGACGCCGCCATGACGCCCAAGCTCGCGCACACCATCGAGTTGCGCGCCCAGACCGTGTCAAGCCCCGTCATTGCCAACGGCAAGCTGTATATCGGTGCCGAGGATGGCAACCTGTACGCATTTGACGTGGCGGGCCGCAAGCTGGCCTGGCTGTACCACGCCGGCGCCGGCATCGCCTCCACGCCGGCAGTGGCCGACGGCATGGTGTATGCGCTTGCGCGCAATGGACGCCTGTATGCAGTGGACGCCGAAACCGGCGTGCGCCGCTGGGACTTCGCGACGCAGGGCGAAGCGCGCTTTGCCGCTTATCGCCTGTACGGCAGCACAAAGAAGTCAGGACCGACTGCCGACCCATGGGATTTCTGGCTGTCCTCTCCGGTAGTGGCTGATGGCCGCGTCTATTTCGGCAGTTCCGACGAACGCCTGTATGCACTGGACGCAAAGACGGGAACCATACAATGGGCCTTCAAAAGCGGCGGCATGATCCACGCCGCGCCGGCAGTCGCCGGCAAAGCCCTGGTCTTCGGCAGCTGGGACGGCGTCGTCTATGCGCTCGATGCCGCCAGCGGAAAACAGCTTTGGCGCTACCAGACCGAGACGGAGCAGGAGACCAGCACCCTGTTCGGCGTGCAGGCGCCGCCGCTGATCGATGGCGATACTGTGTACATCGGCTCGCGTGACACCTACTTCTATGCGTTGGACCTGGCCAGCGGCAAGATGAAATGGCGCTACAACGGCAAAGGTTCCTGGATCATTTCCGGTGCGGTGGCCGACGCCCGGCACGTTTATTTCGGCACCTCGGACACCAACCTGCTGGTCGGCCTGGACAAAAGCACCGGCCAGCCCGTGTTCGAGCACGACACCAGGGTGTGGACCTACGCCACCCCGGTACTGGCCCGCGGCACCGTATTCGGCGCCAGCATGCGCGGCGAGCTGTTCGCCCTGGATGCTGCAACCGGCAGGCAGCAATGGTCCTGGCATACGCCGGAAAGCAAGGCCGACGAATTCGGCATGCTCGACCCGAAGACCGGGAAGTTCAACAGCAAGCGGATGTTCGAAGGCCCGCACACGCTCCTGGCCTCGCTCGAACACGTCAAGCGCCTGGGCGCCTTCATTTCCACGCCGGTATGGCACGACGGCCAGTTGATCGCCGTGACGGCCGACGGCCGCATCCTGTTCTTCCGCTAGGCCGTCTTTTCCGCGCGGATCCGGCTCAGGCTCGAGCGCGCGCCGGCTACCGCGTCCAGGCGCTCTTGCAGGTAGGTGGCAAGGCGTGGATGCTGGCTGAATGCCACGTTGAAGCGGACGTGCCGGTCCGGCACGTCATTCGGGGAGAACGCCGCGCCGCGCATCAACAGGATCTTGTTGCGGTAAGCGTCCTGCACCAGCAGGTCCACGTCCAGGCCTTCGGGCATGGTGCCCCACAGGAAAATGCCCGCATCGCCCGGCTGCTCGAATTGCACGCCGGCCGCGCGCAGCTGGCGCGCGCTGGCATTGCGCGCCGCCATGATCTTGCGCTGCAAGCGCTCCAGGTGCTTGCG
>CAMLRG010000358.1 GCA_946482335.1 uncultured Duganella sp.
TCTTGGTGATCAGCGTCAGGAAAGGCAGCAGGAAGACGAGGCTGTGGGCGAGGACCGTTTTTACGTCGGCATTTCTTATTGAATTCTTATTATCCATGAAGCAAGCATCGACCATCTCGGTCATTATCACCACTTACAATCGTCCGGACGCCCTGACGGCCGTGGTGGAGGCCTGTTTTGCGCAGGACGATAAGGGCTTCGAAATCATTATCGCCGATGACGGATCCACCAACAACACGCGGGAAGCGGTGGCCGCCCTGCAGGCGCGCGCGCCAGTGCCCGTGAAGCACGTCTGGCAGGAGGATATCGGATTTCGCGCCGCCCGCGCGCGCAACCTGGGCACCCTGGCGGCCAAGGGCGATTATGTCATATTCCTCGATGGCGACTGCGTGCCGCAGGCGGACTTCATTTCGAGGCACCGCGACCTGTCCAAGCGCGGTTTCCTGGTTTCCGGCAGCCGCGTGCTGCTTAGCGAGCGCTTTACGCGCCGCCTGCTGGAGCAGCATATCGACATCCAACGCCTGGGCGTGATGGACAAACTGAAGCTGCGCCTGGGCGGCGACAGCAACAAATTCCTGCAAACCGTGCTGCACTGGCCCGATATGGGCCGTGAGAGCAGGCGCTTTTCCTGGCGCCGCATCAAGAGCTGCAACCTGGCCGTATGGCGCAGCGACCTGGACCTGGTGAACGGCTTCGACGAAAGCTTCACCGGCTGGGGCCATGAGGACTCCGACCTGGTGGTACGCCTGTTCAATGCCGGCGTGCTGCGCAAGGATGGCGCTTTTGCCACCGAGGTTTATCACCTGTGGCACCGCGAAGCCTTGCGCGACCAGGAAAACAGCAACCGCGCCGCTGTCTTGCAGCGGGCGGCCGACAAAACCACGCAAGCCGCCATCGGCTTGCGCGAACTGGCTTCCGGCTATGGCAAAGCGCACGCTTAAGGCCCCGCGCCGCATCCTGGTCACGCGCACCGACAATATCGGCGACGTGGTGCTGACCTTGCCGATTGCCGGCTACCTGAAGCAGCGCTACCCCGGCGTGCACATCACTTTCCTGGTGCGCAGCTATGCCGCGCACACGGTCGGCCAGTGCCGCCACGTCGATGCGGTACAGGCGGTCGAGGACGTGCCGGACCTGGCGCAATACTTCCGCGCGCAAGGCTACGACACCGTGCTGCTGGCCTATCCGGTGCGCCGCATTGCCATGGCCGCGCGGCGCGCCGGCATTGCGCGCCGCATCGGCACCAGCCACCGCGTCTACCACTGGCTGGCCTGCAATGAGCTGGTGCACTTCAGCCGGGTCAAGTCGCCGCTGCATGAAGCCCAGTTGAATTTCGAGCTGCTGCGGCCCCTGGGCCTGGAGCGGATCCCCGCGCTGGAAGAGGTCTGGCCGCTGTACGGCCTGGAAGCCCCCGCCAGCCCCAAGGTCGACGCGCTGCTGGACGAACACGGCTATCACCTGGTCTTGCACACCAAGTCCAACGGCAATGGCCGCGAATGGCCGCTGGCGCACTTTACGGAATTGGCGCGCCTGCTGCCGGCGCATGCCGACCTGAAGATCTGGCTGACCGGCAGCGCCGCCGAAGGCGAACTGCTGGCGCAGCAGGCGCCGGCCTTGCTGGCCCTGCCCCATGTGCACAATGTCTGCGGCCAGCTCGATTTGCGCGAACTGCTGGCCCTGATCGGCCGCGCCGACGGCCTGGTGGCCAGCGGCACCGGGCCGCTGCACCTGGCGGCGGCGCTGGGCTGCAACACGCTGGGACTGTTCCCGCCCATCAAACCGATCGATATCGCGCGCTGGGGCGCGCTGGGCGCCAATGCGGAAAACCTGAGCGGGGCGCAGGCGTGCGGCCAATGCCAGGACAAGGCCGCCTGCCGCTGCATGGAAGCGATCACGCCGCAGCAAGTGCACCAGGTGATCCTGGGCTGGCAAGGATTGCGCCAGAGCGCAGCTTAGCGGACGGTCAGTCGCGCAACGCCACCCGCACCAGGTCGGCCACATTGTCCACGCCCAGCTTGGCCATCAGGCGTGCCTTGTGCACTTCCACGGTGCGCACGCTGATATTGAGCTGGGGCGCGATTTCGCGGTTGTGGCGCCCCATCACCACCAACTCGAACACTTCCCGCTCGCGCGGGGTCAGTTCGGCCAGCAACTGGTCGCGCTGGGTGCGGCGGTCCAGGTCCTGGCGCTGCCGCAGCTGCATCGAGAACGCTTCATCGATGGCGGCGATCAGCTTGTCGTCGTCGAACGGCTTTTCCAGGAAGTCGACGGCGCGCGCCTTGAAGGCTTCGCGCGCCGAACTGACGTCGCCATGGCCGGTCACGATAATCACCGGCAGCAGGCACCCCATTTCATTGAGCTTGCGTTGCAGCGTCAGCCCATCCATGCCGGACATGCGGATATCGGCCACCAGGCAGCCCGACCACGTCGGCTGCCAGGCTTGCAGGAAGGCTTCGGCGCTGGCGAATACGGCGGTGCGGTAGCCGCGCACGCCCAGCAGCAGGCCCAGGGCGTCGCGCAGCGAAGGATCGTCGTCGACGATGAAAACGGTAAGGTTTGACAAGGCTATTCTCCAGAGTCCAGCGCCGGCAGTATAAATCGAAAGATGCCGTGGGCGGCAACTTCGGCCCATAAACTGCCGCCGTGCGCCTCGACGATGGCGCGGCTCAGCACCAGCCCCAGGCCCATGCCGCTGGCTTTGGTCGAGACGAAGGGTTCGAACAGGCGCGCCGCCACCTGCTGCGACAAGCCCTCCCCGCTGTCCTCCACCGTGAAGCGCAGTTTGCCGCCGATATTCTCCGCCGCGATGCTGACGCTGCGCCGGCCGGCGGGGCGCGCGCGCACGGCGTCAAGCGCATTGGCCAGCAGGTTGCGCAGCACCAGTTCGA
>CAMLRG010000359.1 GCA_946482335.1 uncultured Duganella sp.
GGACAACGCGCCACGCCTGTTGCTGATGTCGCCCGAAGACAATTGCCTGATCGCCCGCACACCATTGGCGGCCGGCGAGTCGCTGCTGATCGATGGCGCCGCCGTCACGCTGCCGGAAGATATCCCGCTGGGCTACAAGGTGGCCCGCACGGCCCTGCGCCCGGGCGACAAGGTGGTGCGCTATGGTGCCCTGATCGGCAGCGTCACCGCCGAGGTGGCGCCCGGCGCCATGCTGCATACGCACAACCTGGCCAGCGATTACATCCCGACCTACACCCTGGGCTCCGACGCCCAATCCTTTATCGGAAGTGGCCATTGATGATGAATGTCTCCCTGCCTGCCCTGAGCGGTTACCCGCGCGCCGATGGCCGCAAGGGCATCCGCAATATCGTTGCCGTGGCCTATACCGTGGAATGCGCGCACCACGTGGCGCGCCTGGTCGTCAACGCGTTTCCCGGCCAGGAAGTGCACCTGATCGGCTTCCCGGGCTGCTATCCGAACGAGTACGCCGACAAGATGATGAAGCGCCTGGTGACCCATCCCAATGTGGGCGCCGCGCTGATCGTATCGCTCGGCTGCGAGAGCTTCAACCGCAGCAGCCTGGAAGCCGAAGCGGCGGCCAGCGGACGGCCGGTCCACACCATCACCATCCAGCAGAACCGCGGCACGCGCGCCAGCGTGGCCGACGGCGTGGAATGGGTGCGCTGGGCGCTGGACGCGCTGGCGCCCCAGCAGCGCGTGCCGATGGCGCCGCGGGAACTGGTGGTGGCGACCATCTGCGGCGGCTCCGACAGCACCAGCGGCATCACCGCCAACCCCGCCGTCGGCGTGGCCTTCGACCAGCTGGTGGCGGCAGGCGCCGCCTGCATCTTTGAGGAAACCGGTGAGCTGGTCGGCTGCGAATTCCACATGCAGCGGCGCGCCGCCACGCCCGAACTGGGCGAGGCCATCGTCGCCTGCGTGAACAAGGCCGCCCGTTACTACACGGTGCTGGGACATGGCAGCTTCGCACCCGGTAACGCGGACGGCGGCCTGACCACGCTGGAAGAGAAATCGCTTGGCGCCTACGCCAAGAGTGGCGCTTCGCCGATCAGCGGCATCCTCAAGCCGGGCGACCAGCCGGCGGCCGGCGGCCTTTACCTGCTGGACGTGGTGCCGGACGGCGAGGTGCGTTTCGGCTTCCCGAATATTTCCGACAATGCCGAGATCGTCGAACTGATCGCCTGCGGCGCCCACCTGACGCTGTTTACCACCGGGCGCGGCTCCGTGGTCGGCTCGGCGATCGCGCCCGTGATCAAGGTGTGCGCCAACCCGGCCACCTATGAACGCCTGGCCGAAGACATGGACGTGAATGCCGGCCGCATCCTCAGCGGCGAAGCGTCGCTGCAGCAGGTGGGCAGCGAGATCGTCGACCTGGTGGCGCGCGTGGCCAACGGCGAGCAAAGCTGTTCGGAAGCGCTCGGCCACCAGGAGTTCATCCTGACCTACAAGCATTTCGAGCCGTCCGGCCCGGGCTGCTTCCCTTTGAGGCAAGCATGATATGGAAACCGGCATGAACGTCGCCGCATCGCGCAAACTGCCACGCAGCGGCATCGCCCTGGGCGCCATGGGCCTGGGCTGCGCCCAGCTTGGCGGCTTGTACCAGGCGATGACCGACGATGAGGCCGGGGCCATTGTCGATGCGGCGTGGGAGGCGGGCATCCGCTATTTCGATACCGCGCCATACTACGGCTATACCTTGTCCGAGCGCCGCCTGGGTGCCGCCCTGCGCGAGCGGAAGAGCGGCAGTTATGTGGTCAGCACCAAGGCCGGGCGCCTGATGCGCCTCGATCCGGACGTGCGTCCCGGCGAGAACGGCTGGGCCCAGCCTTTGCCGTTCCGGCCGTACTTCGACTATAGCTACGATGGCATCCTGCGCTCGCACCAGGACAGCCTGCGGCGCCTGTGCCTGGACCGCATCGACATCCTCTACGTGCACGATATCGGCCGCGCCACGCATGGCGCCCTGCACCAACACTATTGGCAGCAGTTGACGCAGGGCGGCGGTTTCCGCGCGCTCACCCTGTTGCGCGAAGAGGGCAGCGTGGGCGCCATCGGCCTTGGCGTCAACGAATGGCAAGCGGTGGCCGACGCGATCGAAGAGTGCGACATCGACTGCGCGCTGCTGGCGGGCCGCTACACCCTGCTGGAGCAGGCAGCGCGCGAACCTTTGCTGGACCAGTGCGCCAGGCGCGGCATCGGCATCGTGATCGGCGGGCCGTTCAATTCCGGCATCCTGGCCGGCACCCGGAAATTCAATTATGAGGATGCGCCGGCCGACGTGCTGGCGCGCGTCGATGCCATCGCGGCAGTGTGCCGCGACTATGGCGTGCCGCTCCAGGCCGCCGCCCTGCAGTTCCCGATGGCGCATCCGGCGGTGGTGTCGTGCGTGGCCGGCGCCCACAGCCCGCAGCAATTGCGCGAGAACGCCGCCTGGTTTGCGCAGCCGCTGCCGGAAGGACTGTGGCAGGAACTGGTCCGCCGCGGCTTGCTCGACTGCCACGCGCCGACGCCCCGGCCGGCTGAACGTTTTGATTGACCAAGGAAAGCCCCATGAAATTGTTGCGTTTCGGCCCCAAGGGCCACGAAAAACCCGGACTGCTCGATGCCAACGGCATCCTGCGCGACCTGTCCGGCCTGTTGCCCGACCTGACTTCGGCCCACCTGGGCCGTGCCTGGCTGGACCGGCTGGCATCGGCCGATCCGGCCCGCCTGCCGGCAGTGGAAGGCCCGGTGCGCATGGCGCCGGTGGTGGCCGACATCGGCAAGATGATCTGCGTCGGCTTGAACTATTCCGACCATGC
>CAMLRG010000360.1 GCA_946482335.1 uncultured Duganella sp.
ATTTTACGCCCGCGGCGCGGCTCTTCCTTGCCGTACAGGTGCAGGTTGGCGCCCGGCAGCGCCAGCACCTTGTCCCAGGCCGGTTCACGCACGGTGCCGAGCGGATTGAAGTGCGCTTCTGCCCCCGGCAGCGGCAAACCGGTGTTCTCCGACGGATCGGAGACTACCTCGGCCTCGTACCAGATATCGCCGAGCAGGTTCAGCATGACCGCAGGCGAGTGCTGGCGCACGTCGCCCAGCGGCAAGCCGGCCATGGCGCGCACCTGCTGCGCGAACTGGCTGGTGACGCAGGCGTCGATGGTGTAGTGGCCGCTGTTGTGCGGGCGCGGCGCCATCTCGTTGACCACCAGCGAACCGTCGGCCAGCACGAAGAATTCGATGCACAGCACACCCACGTAACCCAGCTCCGCCACGATGGCTTGCGCCGCGGCTTGCGCCTTGCCGGCGCAGTCGGCGGTGATGTTGGGTCCAGGCACGGTGGTGGTGAACAGGATGCCGTCGCGGTGCACGTTTTCCGCGATCGGGTAGACCACGGAGTCACCGTCGGCGCCGCGTGCCGTCAGCACCGACACCTCGTAGGCCAGCGGCAGCATCTTCTCCAGCAGGCAGGTGACCCGGTTCATGCCTTCGAACGCGGCGCGCACGTCGTCGCGCGACTTGACGCGTACCTGGCCCTTGCCGTCGTAGCCCATGCGGACTGTCTTCAGGATGCCCGGCAGCAGGTCGTCAGGGATGGCGTCGATATCGTCGCTGCTGGCGATGACCTTGTGCGGCGCCGGCATCACGCCGGACCTGGCGGCGCTGGCGACGAAGAAGGCCTTTTCCGCGATGCGGTCCTGCGCCACTGACACGCCGTGCGCGTTGGGCGCCACGAAGACGGTTTGCGCCAGGCGCGACAGGCTGTCGGCCGGCACGTTTTCGAACTCGGTGGTGACGGCCACGCATTGCGCGGCCAGGGCGTCGAGGCCGGCGGTATCGCTGTAGCCGGCGTTGATCAGGCGGTTAGCGGCCTGCCCCGCAGGGCAGTCGTCGGACGGCTCCAGCACGGCGACGTTGTAGCCCATGCTCTGCGCGGCATGCGCGAACATGCGGCCCAACTGGCCGCCGCCCATCACGCCCAGCCACGCTGGAGGATTCTTCACATTACTCATAACGGCAGTGTCATTGCTTTGGCGGCTGCGGTTTGCGCCGCACGGAACTCTTCCAGCTTGGCGGCCAGCGCATCGTCAGTGGTGGCGATGATCGCGATGGCGGTCAGGGCCGCGTTGGCGGCGCCCGCTTCGCCGATGGCGAAGGTCGACACCGGCACGCCTTTCGGCATCTGCACGATGGACAGCAGCGAGTCTTCGCCGCGCAGGTACTTGGACGGCACCGGCACGCCCAGCACCGGCACGATGGTCTTGGCGGCCACCATGCCCGGCAGGTGGGCCGCGCCGCCGGCGCCGGCGATGATGGCGCGCAGGCCGCGCGCACGGGCGCTTTCGGCGTAGGCGAACATTTCGTCCGGCATGCGGTGGGCAGAGATCACTTGCGCTTCATGCGGCACGCCGAACTGCTTCAGCATGTCGACGGCGTTCTTCATCACGTCCCAGTCGGAGGACGAGCCCATGATGATACCGACCAGTGGTTTGCTCATTGGCTGATTAGCGGACATGGCTTATACCTTCAGCTTCTCGCCGGTCAGGCGTTCGATGGCTTCGAAGTACTTGGCCTGGGTCTTTTCGATCACTTCGGCCGGCAGGGCTGGCGCCGGTGGCGACTTGTTCCAGTCCTTCAGGGTTTCCAGGTAGTCGCGCACGAATTGCTTGTCGTAGGATGGCGGCGAGATGCCTGGACGGTAGGAGTCGGCCGGCCAGAAGCGCGAGGAATCGGCAGTCAGCACTTCATCCATCAGGTGCAGCACGCCGTTGTCGTCCAGGCCGAATTCGAACTTGGTGTCGGCGATGATGATGCCCTTGGTCGCCGCGTAGTCGGCGGCGGTGGTGTACAGCTTGATGGCGACGTCGCGGATCCTGGCGGCCAGCTCGGCGCCGATGCGCTGCTCCATCTCTTCGAAGGAGATGTTTTCGTCGTGCTCGCCCAGGTCGGCTTTCGCGGCCGGGGTGAAGATCGGCTGCGGCAGCTTGTCGGCTTGCTGCAGGCCTTCCGGCAGCTTGATGCCGCAGATGGCGCCGGTGGCCTGGTAATCCTTCCAGCCCGAACCGATGATGTAGCCGCGTACCACCGCTTCCACCAGGATCGGTTTCAGGCGCTTCGCCACCACGGCGCGGCCTTTGACCTGCTCCACTTCGTCTTGCGCCACCACGGACTCAGGCGACACGCCGGTCAGGTGGTTGGGGACGATGTGGCCCAGTTTCTCGAACCAGAAATCGGACATCTGGTTCAGGACCATGCCTTTGCCGGGGATCGGTTCGTTCATCACGACGTCGAAGGCGGACAGGCGGTCGGTGGTGACGATCAGGATCTTGTCGGTGCCGACGGCGTAGTTGTCGCGCACTTTACCGTGGCCCAGCAGGGGGAGGGATTTGATGGAGGATTTGTACAGGCTGTTCATGGCGGGGTACTTTGGGATTTTTTGAAACCGGTAAACCGGTGTCTGACCCACAGGGTCAGACACCATGGCAAGTTCACGCGGCGCTGGCAGACCCGGTGTCTGACCCTGCGGGTCAGACACCGCCTTACCGGTTTACTTGACGATCTGGGCCAGCTCACCGGCCTTATAACGCTCAGCCATCTTCTCCAGCGGAATAGGCTTGATCTGCGACGCACGGCCTTCGCAGCCGAACGCCAGGAAGCGCGCCTTCACGATTTCTTCCGCAGCGGC
>CAMLRG010000361.1 GCA_946482335.1 uncultured Duganella sp.
GCTGCACCGGCTTCTCGCCCAGGTTGGCGGTGTGGCCGCCGAACGGACGCTGGTAGATGGTGCCGTCCGGGTTGCGGTCGAACGGCATGCCGAAGTGTTCCAGCTCGTAGACGACTTTCGGTGCTTCGCGGCACATGAATTCAATCGCATCCTGGTCGCCGAGGTAGTCGCCGCCCTTGACGGTGTCGAACATGTGCCAGTACCAGTTGTCTTCCGACATATTGCCCAGCGAGGCGCCGATGCCGCCCTGCGCCGCCACGGTGTGGGAGCGGGTCGGGAACACCTTGGACAGCACGGCCACGTTCAGGCCGGCTTCCGCCAGTTGCAGGGAGGCGCGCATGCCGGAACCGCCGGCGCCAACGATCACCGCGTCAAAGCGGCGGGTAGGGATTGCAGATTTGATAGCTGCCACGATTTACACACTCCACAGAATTTGCAGCGACCAGGCGGCGCAAGCGATCAGCCAGCCAATGGTTGCGATTTGCAGGAACAGGCGCAGGCCGACCGGCTTGATGTAGTCCATCCAGATGTCACGCACGCCAACCCAGGCGTGGTAGAACAAGGCCAGCAGGGTCACGGCGCTGAACAGCTTGAACCACTGCTGGGCGAACAGGGCGGCCCAGCCTTCGTACGACGGGGTCGACGAAGTGAAGACCAGGAAGAACAGGACGGCGGTGTACACCACCATCAGCACGGCGGTCACACGCTGGACCAGCCAATCCTTGACGCCGTAGTGGGCGCCGACAACCAGGCGTTTTGGGCCGATGTTATTGTTAGCCATTTAGAACACTCCAAACAATTTCAGGGCGACCAGCGCGGTCACGATGACGGTGATCACGATGACGGCGGTGGCGGACTTGCGCGCGGAATCCTTGTCCAGGCCCACGTGGGTGTCCATGACCAGGTGGCGTACGCCGGCGCAGAAATGCTGCACATAGCCCCAGACCAGGGCCAGCATGACCAGCTTGGCGATCGGGTGGGAGGCGACGATCATGAAGTTGGCGAAGCTGTACTCGGAGCGCAGGGATTCCTGCAGCAGGTAGAGCACGAACGGCAACAGCAGGAACATCAGGGCGCCGCTGACGCGGTGCAAGATGGAGACCCAGCCGGCTGCCGGCAGTCGGTAGTTCATCAGATCCGTAACGTGGATGTTACGGAACTCTGGCCGCTCTTTTTTCGGTGCTTCCCGCACGGCTTCAGTCATATACAACCTCCCTATGCTTTTGTTACTTGTGATTTGCCAAATTTGGCGAAGCTAAGATTTTCGCCGATTTTTGCTGTTCAGACCAATATGTATTGTTACATATCACCAAAATTTTATTGCGGCGCACCCTAACTGAGATCGTTTTGATAATGATGACGTTCCGTTAAGTACAGGCCGCGGCGCAGTTCCACCGGCTTGTCGCCGTAAGTGAACGAGACGCGCTCGGCGCACAGCAGCGGCGTGCCTGCTGCAATTTTGAGCAGCGCGGCATCGCCCTCCTCGGCACAGACAGCGCGGATCTTCTCTTCCGCACGGATCATGCGGGTGCCAAATTCGGATTCAAACAGGCCGTACATCGGCCCCTTGTATTCATTCAAACGCTCGGCCGTCAGCCCTTTGAAGATCAGGCCGGGCAGCCACAGCTCTTCCACGATGGTGGGCACGTTGTCGAAACTTTGCACACGCTTGATGTAGACCACGGCGTCGCCCGACTTCAGGTCGAGCAGGCGCGCCACTTCGGCCGGCGCGCGCAGGCGCTTGACTTCGATGAAACGCGATTCGGGGTAATGCGGCACGCCTTCGTCCGGCACCAGGCGCAGGAAGCGGAAATGCGCGCGCGCTTCGTGGTGGGTGGAGACGAAGGTGCCTTTTCCCTGCCGGCGCATCACCAGGTTTTCCGCCGCCAGCTCGTCGATCGCCTTGCGCACGGTACCCTGGCTGACCTTGAAGCGGTTGGCCAACTCGACTTCGCTGGGGATCATTTCGCCCGGCTTCCATTCGCCCGATTGCAGGCTCTGGGTGATCAAGCCCTTGATCTGCTGGTACAGGGGAGAAAAAGTGGGGGATGGTGCCCCGGTCGCGCCAGGGGCGTCAGAAGTGGTCTGGTTGGGCGTGACGGGATTCATAGCCCGCTATTCCACCACATCTGCCCGGTGCCGTCCAGAAAAATCCTATAACTTATATGTCTTATATAAGACATAAGATAGGATTGACAGCCAGCCAACGGAAGCCTAAACTCGCCGTCGAAGCTGGTCTGCCTCGACGCGAATTGTCGTATCATTACGAGCTTACACCGTTTTCTATCCACTTGGAGATTCACCATGGCTAAAACCCCAATGCGCGTTGCCGTGACCGGCGCCGCCGGCCAGATCGGCTATTCCCTGCTGTTCCGCATCGCCAACGGCGACATGCTGGGCAAGGACCAGCCAGTCATCCTGCAACTGCTGGAAATCCCTGACGAGAAAGCCCAGAAAGCGCTGAAAGGCGTGATGATGGAGATCGACGACTGCGCATTCCCGCTGCTGGCAGGCATGACCGCCCACGCCGACCCGATGACCGCCTTCAAGGATGCCGACGTGGCCCTGCTGGTGGGCGCCCGTCCGCGCGGCCCAGGCATGGAGCGCAAGGACCTGCTGGAAGCCAACGCCCAGATCTTCACCGTGCAGGGCAAGGCGCTGGACGCCGTCGCTTCGCGCAACGTGAAAGTGCTGGTGGTGGGCAACCCGGCCAACACCAACGCCTACATCGCCATGAAGTCGGCCCCATCGCTGCCGGCCAAGAACTTCACCGCCATGCTGCGCCTGGACCACAACCGCGCCCTGTCGCA
>CAMLRG010000362.1 GCA_946482335.1 uncultured Duganella sp.
GGCGGTCCAACGGTCAATTTCTTCAGGTAACATGGCGCATCTCCATACGCTGCCACTGTAGCCGGCATCTTGACCTTCGTCACCAGTGCCGCTTGATCTGCGTCAAGTTCGACCGAAATATTCGAAGGGGCATGGACTTTGCTCCTTGCTTGCCAGGACGCTACAATCATACGATGGCAGAATTTGACGACGAACAGGACACGGCTTTGACACATTCAACGATTGCGGAACGCAGCCTGCAATGGCTGCTGGCGTCGGCCACCGACGCCATGCTGATCATCGACCGGGACGGCCAGCTGGTGCTCGTCAATCCGGCGCTGGAGTCCCTGTTTGGCTACGGTCCCGGCGAATTGCAGGGCAAGTCGCTGGAATCGCTGATACCGGAACGCTTCCGCCATGGCCACACTCACCTGCGCGGCAGCTATTTTGAGCACCCGCGCCCGCGTGCCATGGGCGCCGGCGTCGAACTGCATGCCACACGCAAGGATGGCAGCGAATTCCCGGTGGAAGTCAGCCTGTCCCCGCTGCCCGACGCCGATTCGCAGCCGATGGTGATGGCGACCATCCATGACATCAGCGCGCGCAAACAGGCCGAGCGCGCCCTGCAGGAAAGCGAAGCACGCATGCGTGCCATCTTCGAAACCGCCGTGGACGCCATCATCACCATCGACGAACAAGGCATCGTCGAGAGGGTGAACCCCGCCGCCGAGCGGATGTTCGGCTATCCTGAGGCGGAACTCCTGGGCCGCAACGTGTCGACCCTGATGCCATCGCCGCACCGCGAAGCGCACGACGGCTACCTCAGACATTACCTGGACACGGGCGAAAAACGCATCATCGGCAAAGGCCGCGAAGTGCAGGGTTTGCGTCGCGACGGCAGCGTGTTCCCGATGGACTTGGCCGTTACGGAAATGTGGCTGGGTGGCCGTCGCATGTTTACCGGCCTGGTGCGCGACATCACGGAACGCAAGCGCGCCGAAGAGAAGGCCCAGCAGCTGTTGCAGGAATTGAGCAGTGCCAACGAGGAGCTGACCAACTTCGCCTACGTCGTGTCGCACGATTTGAAAGCGCCGCTGCGCGGCATCGGCTCGCTGGCTGACTGGCTGGCCCACGATTATACGGACAAGTTTAACGACGAGGGCAAGGAGCATATGCGCCTGCTGATCAACCGCGTGCACCGCATGGGCGCCCTGATCGATGGCATCCTGCAGTATTCGCGCGTGGGCCGCATCAAAGAGGGCGTGGTGCCGGTCAAGCTGGACCGGCTGCTGGCCGAGGTCGTGGACTTGCTGGCGCCGCCGCCGCATATCAAGGTCACCGTCATGCCCGGCATGCCGACCGTCACCGCCGAGCCGACCCGTATCCAGCAATTGTTCCACAACCTGGTGTCGAATGCGGTCAAGTATATGGACAAGCCGCAGGGCGAGATCGAAGTGGGCTGGGCCGACGAAGGCAGCCAGTGGCGCTTCCACGTGCGCGACAATGGCCCCGGCATCGCCGAACGCCACTTTGAACGTATTTTCCAGCTA
This sequence comes from uncultured Duganella sp., assembly GCA_946482335.1. The sequence continues at coordinate 1,530 of CAMLRG010000362.1, forward strand.
TTCCAGACCCTGGCCCCGCGCGACCGCGTGGAAAGTACCGGTGTCGGCCTGGCGCTGGTGAAAAAGATCGTCGAAATGTATCAGGGCAGGGTATGGCTGGAGTCCGAGCTGGGCAAGGGCACCACCTTCTATTTCACCTTGCCGAAAAAGAGAAAGAGCACCGCATGAACAATACGAGTAAGCCGATCCTGCTGGTCGAAGACGACCAGGTCGATGTGATGACCATTTTGCGCGCCTTGAAGGAAGTCCATGTCGGCAACCGGGTGGTGGCGATGGAAAACGGTGAAGCCGCGCTGGAATACCTGCGCGCGCCGGGCAGTGAGCAGCCCTGCATCATCCTGCTGGACTTGAACATGCCGATCATGAACGGCATCGAATTCCTGCAGAATATCAAGCAGGACACGCTGCTGCGCCGCATCCCGGTGGTGGTGTTGACCACGTCCGAAGAACAGCAGGACAAGATGCGCAGTTTCGACCTCGGCGTAGCCGGCTACATGACCAAGCCGGTCGATTACCGGCAATTCGTGGAAGTGGTGCGCTCGATCAACCTTTACTGGACCATCAGCGAATTGCCATGAATACGGTGCGCGTCCTGATCGTTGAAGACGATATCGTCGACCGCATCGCCTGCCGCCGCGCCTTCGCGCAGGCGCCGGGCATCAGCTGCGAATTGCTGGAGGCGGATAGCGGCCAGGAAGGGCTCGATATCGCGCTGCGCGAAAAGCCGGACTGCATCCTGCTCGATTACCACTTGCCGGACCTGACCGGCCTGGAATTCCTGGCGCGCCTGGCGGCCGACCAGGGCGAGCCCCAGCCGACAATCCCGGTGATGATGCTGACCGGCGCCGACAGCGCCACCGTGGCGGCCGAAGCGATGCGGCGCGGCGCGCGTGACTATCTGGTGAAGGATAGCGATGGCCGCTACCTCGACTTCCTGGCCGGTGCCATCGATCGCCTGCTGCGCGAGCAGCGCCTGATCGACGAGAAGCACCAGGCCGAGCGCGTGCTGCGGCAGTCCCAGAAGGAGCTGCGGGAACTGGCCGCCTACCAGGAGAAGCTGAAAGAACACGAACGCACCCGTATCGCGCAGGAGATCCATGATGAACTGGGCGGCCTCCTGACGGGCATCAAGGCCTATATCTCGGTCGCCATCGAACGCGGCGGCGACCAGGCCGATCCGCTGCTGAAGGATGCCGCCAAATTGTCGCAGGACGCGATCGAAACCGTGCGCCGCGTGATCAC
>CAMLRG010000363.1 GCA_946482335.1 uncultured Duganella sp.
TGACGGGCATGGACCAGGAAATGATGCAGAAGAACATCTCGGTCAAGACCCTGGGCGACTCCCAGAAGAACATGCTGGCGCTGACCGCCATCCTGACCGGCGTGCTGACGCTGTTCCTGTTCCTGGGCGGCTTGCTTTACCTGTACGCTGAACAGGTAGGCCTGGCGGCCAGCGGCGACAAGATCTTCCCGGCGGTGGTGATGGGGCACCTGCCGGCCTTGCTGCAACTGGTGTTCATCATTGCGCTGGTCAGCGCACTGTTCCCCAGCGCCGACGGCGCGATCACGGCGCTGACGTCTTCGTTCTGCATCGATATCCTGGGCCTGAAGCGGCGCGACGACCTGGGCGAGGGCGCGCAATTGCGCATCCGCCACCGCGTGCACCTGGGCTTTTGCGCCTTGTTCCTGCTGCTGGTGATGGTGTTCAAATGGGTCGGCAGCGCCAGCATGATCGGCATGATCCTGAAGCTGGCCGGCTATACCTATGGTCCGCTGCTTGGCCTGTTCGCTTTCGGACTGCTGAGCAAGCGGGCGGTCAACGACAAGCTGGCGCCATGGGTGGCGCTGGCCGGGCCGGTACTGTGCGCGCTGGTCGAGTTCAACCAGCAATGGCTGTTCGGCAGCTACCGCCTGGGCCTGGAACTGCTGGTCATCAATGGCTTGCTGGTCATGGCTGGGCTGTACCTGATTTCTTCCCCAGCCCGGGCGAATGTCGCTTATAGTGTGAAGTAGTTACATTTTTTGCACCAGGAGTAAAGATGTCCCGCTCTGTTTTTTCGTATGTCCGAGGTGGTTTCGCCTGGTTCTGGCGCGCGGTGGACCATAGCCGCCGCGCCGTGTTGAACCTGTTGTTCCTGCTGGTGGTGGTGGTTCTGCTGGCCGCGCTATTCGGCGGCGGCGTCAAACCGCTGGGCGATAAGACCATGCTGGTGCTGAACCTGGAAGGGCAATTGGTGGAGCAATCGCACGGCAGCAGCCGCGAAGCGCTGATGGCGGGCCTGTCGGGCGGCGAAGTGCGCAAGTCGGTGCAGCTGCGCGACGTGCTGAACGTGCTCGAAGCGGCCGCCAAGGATCCGCAGATCGGCGGCGCCGTGCTGGTGCTGGACGAGATGCAGGGCGGCGGCCAGGCCATGTTGCGCGAGATCGGCGCGGCGGTGGACCGTTTCAAGGCCAGCGGCAAGAAGGTGGTGGCCTGGGGCTCCAGCTACAACCAGCGCCAATACCAGATCGCCATGCATGCGGACGAGGTCTACCTGCACCCGATGGGGGCGGTGTTCCTGGAGGGTTTCGGCGCCTACCGCAGCTACTACCGCGACGCGCTGGACAAGATGGGCGTGACCGTGAACCTCATGAAGGTCGGCAGCTACAAGAGTGCTGCCGAGCCGTTCATCGCCAACGGCCCGTCGCCGGCAGCGGCGGAGGCCGATGCCTACCTGAATAACGACCTGTGGGCGCGCTATACCGCGCAGGTTCAGCAGTCGCGCAAGCTGCCCGAAGGCGCGCTGGTACAGTGGATCGACAAGCTGCCGGCGCTGGTGGAGGGCGCCAAGGGCAACCTGGCCAAGGTGGCGCTGGACGCCAAGCTGGTCGACGGCTTGAAGACCAAGGATGAATTGCGCGTGATGTTGACCAAGCGCGGCGTGCACGACCCGGCCGCCAAATCCTTCCGCCAGGTCGGCTACAACGATTACCTGGCGCGCGTCTATCCGAAACTGACGGGCGATGCGATCGGCGTCGTGATGGCGGTGGGCGAAATCAGCGACGGCGATGCGCCGGCCGGTCAGATCGGCGGCAATTCCACGGCGCGCCTGGTGCGCATGGCGCGCGAGGACAGTGCGATCAAGGCGGTGGTGCTGCGCGTCGATTCGCCCGGCGGCAGCGCCTTCGGCTCGGAGCTGATCCGGCGCGAGCTGGAACTGACCCGCGCGGCGGGCAAGCCGGTGATCGTTTCGATGGGCAATGTGGCCGCTTCCGGCGGCTACTGGATCTCGATGGCGGCCGATGAAGTGATCGCCGACCCGGCCACCATCACCGGCTCGATCGGCGTGTTCGCGCTGTTCCCGACGGTGGACAAGGTGATCGACAAACTGGGCATCCATACCGCCGGCCAGACCACCACCTGGCTGGGCGACGCGGGCAACCCGCTGCGCCCGATGGATCCGCGCTTCGGGCAACTGATCCAGGGCGCGATCGGCCACGTCTACGACGAGTTCACCACCAAGGCGGCCAAGGCGCGCAATACCACGCCGGCCAAGATCGATGCCGTTGGCCAGGGCCGGGTGTGGACCGGGGCGCAGGCCAAGGAGCGCGGCCTGGTCGATACGCTGGGGGGCTACAAGGAAGCGTTGGAGGCCGCCGCGCGCCGCGCCAAGCTGGCGGGCGAACCGCGCGTGGTCTATATCGAACGCGAAGTGTCGCGCTTCGACAAAGTGCTGGAATTTTTCGGCGCCTCGGGCGCCAAGGCGGCCATGGCCAAGGCGTACGGCGAGCAGGCGCGCGCCTCGCTGCTGCCGGCCGGCGTGCCGGCGGGCGTGGCGCGCGAGGTGGTGCAGGACCTGGGCTGGCTGAACGAAATGACCGCCCAACGCAAGCCCTTCATGGCGCTGACCCATTGCCTCTGCAGTTCGCCCGACTGATTTGGAGCAGCTCCGACAGCTTCCAAGCCGCCAGCCCGTCTGGCGGCTTTTCTTTTGGGTGCGCCCAGCATGGGCGTACTCCTGTGGGTGAAAGTCCCGCCGCAAGCTG
>CAMLRG010000364.1 GCA_946482335.1 uncultured Duganella sp.
AGGCATCACCTTGCTGCACGGGGCCGAGGTCGACATCCACCCGGACGGCACGCTGGACTTGCCCGATGCGGTGCTGCAGACGCTGGACCTGGCCGTGGTGGCGGTGCACAGCGCTTTCGACCTGCCGCGCGGGCAGCAGACTGCGCGCATCCTGCGTGCATTGGACCACCCCGCCTGCAGCGTGCTGGCGCACCCAAGCGGCAGGCTGCTGCTGCAACGGCCTGGCATCGAGGTCGACATGGGGCGCATCCTGCGCCGCGCCAGGGAACGCGGCTGCGCGCTGGAAGTCAATGCGCAGCCGCAGCGGCTCGACCTGGACGAGGTCTGGTGCCGCGCCGCGCGCGACGAAGGAGTCATGCTGTGCATCAATTCCGACGCACACAGCCGCTTCGACTTTGCCGACCTGGAGCTGGGCATCGGCCAAGCGCGGCGGGGCTGGCTGCGACGCGAGGATGTAGTGAATTGCCTGCCGCTGGCGCAATTGCGGCGGCGGCTGCGCCGCTACGCAAGCTGAGCGTGCCGCATGGCGTTGATTTTGTCCCAGATCATGTGCAGCCGCCGCGGCGGCCGCTATGCTGGGTTGGTCTTCCCCAGGAGGTCATCATGTCGCAATCCCTGTTGAGTGAGGCGGTCTCGCGCCAGGTCTGGCAGGACCGCTACCGCTATACGGACGACGGCCATCGCATGGAACCCGATATCGGCGCCACGTGGGACCGCGTGGCACAGGCGCTGGCAGCGCCGGAAGCGCACCAGCGCGATCTCTGGCAGCAGCGTTTCCGCCACGCGCTGGCGCAATTCCGTTTCCTGCCGGGCGGCCGCATCCTGGCGGCGGCCGGCACCGGGCGCCAGGCTACGCTGTTCAATTGCTTTGCCGCCGGCACGCTGCCCGATTCGGTGGGCGGGGTGTTCGGCGGCTTGGGCGAGGCGATGCAGACGCTGCAGGCCGGCGGCGGCATCGGCTGCGACTTCTCGACGCTGCGCCCGGCCGGTGCGCCAGCTGCCGGCGCCGACGGTCACGCGGCGGGACCGGTGGCCTACCTGCCGGTGTGGGACGCGGCCAGCGCCGCCCTCACCGGCAGCAGCGCGCGCGGCGGGGCCATGATGGCCACACTGCGCTGCGACCACCCGGACATCGAGCGTTTCATCGATGCCAAGCGCCAGCCCGGCGCCTTGCCGCATTTCAACCTGTCGGTGCTGGTCAGCGACGCCTTCATGGAGGCGGTCGAACACGACCAGCCGTGGCGCCTGGTGTTTCCCGTGGGCGAGCAGCATGTACCGCCGGGCGGGGCGGTATGCGAGCGCATCTGGCCTGGCGGCGAGCAGGCACAAACCTGCCTGGTGTACCGCACGGTCGGCGCACGCGAACTGTGGCAGCGCCTGCAGCGCGCCGCCTTCGACACCGGGGACCCGGGCGTGATCTTCATTGACCGGGTGGCGCGCGCGGACAACCTTTACTACTGTGAACGCATTGCGGCCACCAATCCCTGCGGCGAAGTACCGCTGCCGGCCCACGGCGCCTGCAACCTGGGCTCGATCAATGCGGCCGCGTTCGTCACCGCGCCGTTCGGGGCGGCGGCACGGCTGGACCTGGAAGGCATTGCCGACTGCACGGCACTGGCGGTGCGCATGCTGGACAACGTCTATGAGCTCGGCGGCTTCCCACTGCACGCCCAGGCCAGGGTGGCCCGCGCCAGCCGCCGCATCGGGCTCGGGCTCACCGGCCTGGCCGATGCCATGGCCATGCTTGGCGTGCGGTATGGCAGCCCCGCTGCCAACGAGCTGGCGGTACGCATCATGAAGCAGGTATGCCATGCGGCATACCGTAGCTCGGTGGCGCTGGCGCGCGAACGCGGCAGCTTCCCGGCGTTCGATGCGCAGCGTTTCCTGGCGGGCGAGTTCGTGGCGCGCCTGCCGCCTGAGATACGGGCGGAGATCCTGCGCGACGGCATTCGCAACAGCCACCTGACAGCCCTGGCGCCGGCCGGCTCGATCAGCTTGCTGGCCAATAACGTCTCGAGCGGCATCGAGCCGATCTTCACGCTGGAGGGCTTCCGCCCCTTGCGCAGCGCCGGCGGCAAGCGGATCCGTTTGCCGGTGCGCGACTTCGCCTGGTGCCGCTGGCAGGCCGCGCATGGTGCGCAGGCGCAAGCGCCGGCCGGCTGGGTGACGGCGGCGGAGGTCCCGGCGCAGCAGCAACTCGAGTTGCAGGCCATGCTGCAGGACTACGTCGACCAGGCAATCGCCAAGACAGTGTTGCTGCCGCCGGGAGCGCACTACGAGCCATACCGCGACCTGTTCGCGCAGGCATATCGCATGGGGCTGAAGGGCTGCACGCTGTACCAGGTGTCTGCCCGGCCACACCATGCATGAGGGGGCGCGCACCGCGCGCCGAAATGCCATAGCCATTCAGAGGAGACCGCTATGAAACCAACGCCAACCGCAGCCCAGGCCCACCGCCCGGGCCGCCACCTGCAATTGCCGGACGACCCGCATCATGACGCGTATTTTTCGCTCGGCAAGCATGCGGTGCCATCGCTGTGCACCGACTGCCATGCAGTGTTCCAGCATGGGCACTGGGCCTGGGGCAAGGCACCGGCCGGCGCCAGCGCTACGCTTTGCCCGGCTTGCCGGCGCATCCGTGAGCAGCAGCCTGGCGGCTATGTGACGCTGGAAGCAGCACTGACGGC
>CAMLRG010000365.1 GCA_946482335.1 uncultured Duganella sp.
CGGCGATTACGAGCGGCCCGGCGACGGCGGCTCACTCAAGCTGGGCTACAAGGTTTCGCGCAGCAGCAGCGAAGTCGCCACGCTGTTCGCGGACGTCGATCCGGCCACGCAGTCGGAAGTCGTCAACGCGGCACGCAGCAACCGCTTCGAACTGGTGGAGTCGGTCTATGCGCTGTACGGCTCATGGCAAATGCGGCTGGACGAACGGTGGGGTCTGCTGGGTGGCTTGCGGGCCGAGTACACGGACGTCGACATCAAGCAGTTGACCAGCCGGACCGAAGCCGCCAACAGCTACCTCAATGTCATTCCCAGCATGTTCGCTACCTACAAGGCAGACGAGGATGCGAATATCAGGATCAGCTACGCCCACCGCATCCGGCGCCCGATGGCATCCGACCTGAACCCCTTCGTCATCTACCGGGACGAGTACAACGTCTCATCGGGCAACCCGCACCTGCGGCCCACGCAGACCGATTCGGTCGAAGCCAGCTACGAAACCAATCTGGCGGGGCTGGACGTGAACCTGCGGGGCTTTTACAGCCGCGACCAGGATGCGATCCTCGAGCGCAAAGTCTTCATCAGCGACACGGTCCTGCTCTCGACCCGCGACAATATGGGCAGCAGCGATGGCGGCGGGCTGGAGTTCTCGGTCAACGGCAAACTGGGAGCCGGGCTTTCGGTCAACGCCAGCGGCAACCTCGGGCGCCGTGAAAACACGTTCAACGACCTGGACGGCACCATGGTGCAGCGCTCCGTGACCACACTGGGCGGCAAGGTCCGCGTCAATGTCCAATTGACAGAGTCGGACCATTTGCAGCTTGCGCTGCAAGCCCAGGGCCGCACCCTGGCCGGCCTCGGTTACCGCAAGCCGTACAGCACATTCAACCTGACTTTGCGGCACAATTTCTCGCCTATGCTGAACATGGTGTTGAACGTGACCGACCTGTTCGAGCGCAACCGCTTCGACACCGTCACGCAAACCAGCATGCTTGACGAACAGGTGGCCCGCCGTTACGACGGCCGCGTGGTCTACCTGGGCTTCACTTACCGTTTCAGCACAGGCATCCCACGCGCCCCGGCCCGCGGCTGACTACTTGCGGGTGACCAGCTGCAGCGAGCTGTCGTTGATCTCGAACTTCTGCGTCTTCAGCATGGTGATGACTTCCGCACCGGCCAGCAGTACCGGTCCATAGCCGTGGGCGGCGAACACATTAATCGGGCGGTAGTAGTAGAACGCCGGGTCGAACGCCATCCCGGTGCCGACGCAAGTGCCTTCCACCTGCCCCTTGGCGTTGACCTTGGTGGCGACGGCGTTCCAGGCCAGCATGACGGAAGGCGCGTAAGCCATGCGGTCGATATAGCCTTTGTTGATCGCGCGGCCCATCGAATACGCGTAGATGGCGGTGGCCGACGTTTCGAGGTAGCTGTCGGGCCGGTCCAGCAGCTGGTGCCAGAAGCCGGTGCCGTCCTGGTAGGAGACCAGGCCTTTGACGTGCGCGCGCAATTGCTTCAGCACCGCTTCACGGCCGGGATGGTCCTCCGGCAGCACATCCAGCACTTCCACCATGGTCATGACCGCCCAGCCGTTGGCGCGCGCCCAGTGGAATTCCGGGTGCGCATCCATGCCCTGCACCCAGCCGTGCATATAGATGCCTTTTTGCGTGTTGAACATGCGCTGGGAGAATTGCTGGATCTGTTTCACCGCCTCGTCGAAGTATTTGCGCTCGCCGGTCAGCTTGCCCAGTTGCGCCCAGGCCGGCACGCCCATGAACAGGTCGTCGAGCCATAGCGTGTCCGGCTGCGGACGCAGGCGCGCCAGCGTGCCGTCGGCCAGGCGGTGCTCCTTGCTGCCGATGAAGGTGCGGCAGGAATCGAGCAGCGGCGTCACGTCGGCCTGCAGCCCGTTGCGCTTGGCCTTGATGAAGGACACGCACAGCGCGCCGATATCGTCCAGTGCATGCGGGTCGAGGGCACGCAGCACGGGGGACTTGGCCTGCGGGTTGGCCTTCAGGCGTGCCAGGGTCGGCTTGGCCAGGTCGGCCAGCAGCGTCACGCGTTTGTTGGTGTAGTCGGTGTAGCGCTTGTCGCCGGTGGCGGCGCCGGCGGCCAGCATGCCGGCATAGGTCACGCCCCATTCGTAGCTGGTCAGGCGGTAGTCGCCCGGGGCAAACACGGAATTGTCATCGATCTTGCTGAAATCCTTGATCTCCTGCTTGCTGTTCTGGTCGATCACCTTGGCCGGCGTCACCGCGTCCAGGTAGGTGAAGACGCGGTCCAGCACCTTGGTCACGTCGGCCACGCTCGGTGCACCGTACGGGGTCGGATAGTCCGGTTTCATGGCATGCAGCGGCGCCGTCACGTCATTGACGGGCGCCTTCGGCGCGGCGGATGCCGGCAGTGCCAGCGCGATCAGGATTGCAGTCAGCAGGTGGTTCTTTCGGTTCATACGGTTGTCTCTCGTTGTTGTCACTTCAGCTGGTAAACCTTGAAATCACGGATTTCCTGGTGCGAGTGCGTGGTGCGGAAGCCGAAAAAGCCTTCGCGCAGCGGCTCGGTGTCGCGCCAGGAAAAGTACTCTTCGCCGTCCACGCTCAGGCGCGTGCAGCCCTGGCGTACGGCGATCTCGATGGCGTATTCGCGGTTCGGCTGCAGCAGGTGGGC
>CAMLRG010000366.1 GCA_946482335.1 uncultured Duganella sp.
ACTTTCCACGTCTTCGAGGCCGAGTCGTACATCGCCAGCAAACGCGGGTCGACGGCGACCGCCGCCCGCGTGCCGGCGCCCGGCTTCAAGTCGACCTTGTGGAAGGCGGCCAGGCGTTTCGGCGCCTCCCAGCGCGTGCCGAGCGGTGCCACATAGACTTGCGCGACCTCTTTGCCCGCCACCTTGCCGACGTTCTTCACGGTGAAGGATGCGTGCAGCGTGCCATCCTTGACGCCAGCATCCAGGCCGGACAGCGCGAATTCGGAATACGACAGGCCGTGGCCGAACGGGAACAGCGGCTTGTGCCCCTTCAGGTCGAACCACTTGTAGCCGACCGCCGCGCCCTCGTGGTAATCGACGTCGAAGCGGCGGCCCTCCACCTCGGGATAGCCATCCAGCACTGGCCGCGGCAGTTGGGCTTCCGAGACCGGGAAGGTCACCGGCAAATGGCCGGACGGATTGGCTTCGCCGAACAGCACGCCGGCGATCGCCTCGCCGCCATTGGTGCCCGGGTACCACGCTTCCAGCACGGCCGGCACTTGCGGCAGCCAAGGCATGGTGACCGCGCCGCCGGTTTGCAGCACCACCACGGTTTTCGGGTTGGCCGCCGCCACGGCGGCAATCAGGTCGTCCTGCTTGTTCGGCAGCGAAAGGTTCGGCACGTCGAGCGCTTCCGCCGTCCACTGGTTGGCGAACACCAGCACCACGTCGCTGTCGCGCGCCAGTTTTGCCGCTGCGGCCAGGTCGGCGCCATCGTGGAAAGCCACGCTGGCGGACGGCACGCGTTTGCGGATCGCCTTCAGCGGCGCGGACGGATAGTACATGACCGGGCCCGGCCAGCTCTTCGGCTCCAGCCCCGGCACGGCATTGCCGCCCTCCGGATAGACCAGCGACGAGCCGCCGCCGGCCAGCACGCCCTTGTCCGCATGGCCGCCGATCACGGCGATACGCTTCACGGACTTGGCCAGCGGCAGCACGCCGCCGCGGTTCTTCAGCAGCACCATGCCTTCCTGCGCATCTTTCAGCGAAATGGCGGCGTGCGCCTTGCGGTCGAAGGTTTCAGGCGCCAGCTTGACCGGATGGTCGACCACGCCGTGTTCGAACATCGCATGCAGCACACGGCGCGCCATGTCGTCCAGGCGCGCTTGCGGCACCCAGCCATTGAGCACCGCCTCCTTCAACGGCGGCCCGAAATAGTCGGCCAGGTCGAACGGCATGCCCGATTGCTGGTCCAGCCCCGCATTGGCGGCCGGGATGGTGCTGTGCACCGCGCCCCAGTCGGACATCACCCACCCCTTGAAGCCCCAATCCTGTTTCAGCACTTCGGTCAGCAGGTAAGTGTTCTCGCAGGCATAGACGCCATTGACGCGGTTGTACGCGCACATGACGGCGCCCGGATTGCCCTCTTCCCTGGCGATCTGCAGCGCCAGCAAGTCCGACATGCGCGCGGCCTGGTCGTCGATCCGCACGTTGAGCGAGGTGCGCCCGGATTCCTGGTCGTTCAAGGCGAAATGCTTGAGGGTGGAGATCACGCGGTTGGACTGGATGCCGCGGATCTGCGCGCCCACCATCTTCCCGGCCAGCAGCGGGTCTTCGCCGCCATACTCGAAGTTGCGGCCATTGCGCGGCTCGCGCACCAGGTTCACCCCGCCGGCCAGCATGACATTGAAGCCGAAGGCGCGCGCTTCCGCGCCGATCATGGCGCCGCCTTCGTAGGCCAGTTTGGGGTTCCAGGTGGCCGCCGTGGTCATGCCGGACGGCAGCGCCGTGCCGGGGCGGGTGTCCGGACCGGCCTGGCTGGACACGCCCAGGCCCGCATCGGTTTCCCACAGGTGCGGGATGCCCAGGCGCGGCACGCCGTATATGAAACCGGCCGACTGCAGGCGCGATTCGGCCGGACGCTTGGACTTTTTCCATTCCATGTCGGCGCCCAGGTAACCGTAGACCAGCTTCAGTTTTTCGTCCAGGGTCATGGCGCGCACCGCCAGCTCCGCGCGTTCGCCGGGCGCCAGTCCGATGTTCATCCAGGGCTGGTCGGCGCGCGCCGGGTTGGCGATGGCAACACCGCTGTGCGCGCCCCATACGGTACCGCAGCACATCGCGGCAGCCAGGAAAATTCTTTTCAGTTCCATGTGTCCATCCACTATTGATAAGCCCCATGCCACCGGCGTACGACAGCGTGCGGACGCTGCCGGCCTGCGTGCGTCACGACCTGGCCAGACGAAAAGAGGGGCGGCCGAAGCCGCCCCAAAAAAAACCTACCGGAGAGGTAGACTACTCGTTACGTACTGCCATTGGGTCATGGTGGCGGCACTGCCGTCCAGCATGGTGATGGAGAGTATTCTGGAAGCTGCGCCATGCAGCGGCAATTGCAAAAAACGTCAAGGGCGGCAATGAAATTGCGCAGCGCGTCCGCGCGCCGCGCGCCGGTGGCCGGGGGCCGCAGCGGGCCCCCGGCAGGCGGCTATTCGAGGAAGGCTTCTTCGCGCTTCTTGCGCAAGGCCGGCAGCATGACCAGCACCAGCGCAGCCAGCGCCATGGTGAGCATGGTGGCGCTCACCGGGCTGCTCAGGAACACCATCGGGTCGCTGCGCGACAGCAGCAGCGCGCGGCGCAGGTATTCCTCCATCATCGGCCCGATGATG
>CAMLRG010000367.1 GCA_946482335.1 uncultured Duganella sp.
GCCGGCTGGTATGTGCTGACGCTGGTGCCGATCGCCATCGCCTACCACTTTTCCCATTACCTGTCGTTCCTCGCCATGGCCGGGCAATACCTGATCCCGCTGGCATCGGACCCGCTCAACCTGGGCTGGGATTTGTTCGGCACGCGTTTTTACTTTATCCGCCTGGGCATCGTCGATGCGCGGATGGTGTGGTACGTCTCGCTGTTTGCCATCATCGCCGGGCACGTGGCGGCCGTCTGGCTGGGGCACCAGACCGCGCTGCGCCAGTTCGGGCCGCGCGCCACGCGCAGCCAGCTGCCGATGCTGGTGCTGATGGTGGCGTATACCTTGTTAAGCCTGTGGATCATCGCGCAGCCTATCGTCAACGGCTGAGCATCGGCTCCAGCGTTTGCCAGACCTGGCCGGCGCTGATGCCGTGCATGCAGTTCTGGTGGCCCAGCGGGCATTCGCGCTGGCGGCAAGGCGAACATTCCAGGCGCAGCGAGATCGATGCCGCCAGGTCGGAAAACGGCGGTGCGTGATCGGGGTCGGTCGGGCCATAGATCGCAATCACGGGACGGTTCAACGCGGAAGCGACGTGCAGCAGGCCCGAATCGTTGCTCACCACCCCCGCCGCGCGCGCAATCAGCGCGACCGCGTCCGACAGGCTGGTCTTGCCGGCCAGGCTGACCAGGCCTGGCAGCGGCGCAGCCGCTGCGGATGACGCGGCGGCCAGCACCTCGTTGCAGGTATCGGCATCCTTGGGCGAGCCAAGCAAGGCCACCTGCGCATGCGGATCGCGCTCAAGGATATGGCGGGCCAGTTGGCCGAAATGCGCCGGCGGCCAACGCTTGGCACCGCCGAATTCGGCGCCCGGCGCGAACACGACCAGCGGGCGCGCCGGATCCAGGCCTGCCTTGGCGCAGGCGGCGTTCACCTGCGCGTCGCTGGCGGTCATGCGCGGCTTGGGCAAGCCGCGCCGCAGCGGCATGCCCGGCGCGTCGGCCAGGGCCGCGTAGAACGGCACCATGGGCCGCGGCGGCGTATCGTCGTAGTGCATCACGTTGATCAAGCCATAGCGGCTCTCGCCCTTGTAGCCGACGCGGCGCGGGATGCCGGCCAGCCAGGGGATCAGCGCATATTTCAGGGTATTCGGCAGGATATAGGCGTCGGCGTACCCGCGCTGGCGCAGCAGGCGCGCATAGCGCCAGCGCTCCTTCAGCTGCAGGGAGCCGTGGCGGAACGGGGTTTCCAGCACCTCGGCCACTTCCGCCATCTGGCGCCACACCGGCGACACGGCCGGCGGGGCCAGCACGTCGATCGGGCGATCCGGGTTGGCAGCCTTCAGCAGCTGCAACAAAGGCTGCGCCATGACGGCATCGCCGATCCAGTTGGGCGAGATGACCAGTGTCCTCATTGACGTACTTCCTGCTCCGCGTTAATGCACATGCCAACCAGCACGAACAGCATCAAGCCATAGAACATGCTGCTGCGTACCGACCAGAAAATCACTTCCGTCAGCCCGAAACTGAAATAGCCCAGCACCAGCAGCATCCCGGCCAGCGCAGGCGCCAGCGGCGGGTCGCCGGCGGCGCTATGCCGTTTCAGCATGCGCAGGAAAAAGACAAAGGGCACCAGCATCGCCAGCAGGTAGGCCAGCAAGCCGCCCAGGCCACCGACCACCTGGGCCTGCAGGGCATCGTTATGGAAATGGTCGAATTCGGTGGTGAATGCGCCCACCTTGCCTTGCGCGACCAGTTGCGCACGTTCGCGGTCCACCGCTTCCGGGCTGGTCGGCGTGAAAGGGTGCTGCCCGGCCAGGATCAGGCCCGACTTCCACAACTCGAGCCGCACGCCCAGGCTGGTGTAGGAGAACTCGCCGCTATAGTACTCGCGCAAGTCCTTGACGCCTTGCGCCACGCGCTCCTGCACGCCGGTCTGCGGTACGGCATAGGCGGCCGACATGGCCAGCAAAGCCGTCAGCGCCACCCGGCGCGCGAACTTGCCGGGCAAGGCTTGGCCGTATTTGAGCAGCAGCAGTACCGCCAGCACGATGGCGACCCATCCGCCGCGTGTGCCGGTGGCCACGGTGCCGACCAGGCCGGCGACAGCGCCAAGGATCGGCCAGATGCGCTGGCCGCGCTTGAAATCGAGCACCCCCGCCAGCGACATCATCCCCATGCACAGCACGATATCGCCGAACGTGATCGGATTGATATCGCCGCCCGGACGGTCCACGCCCAGCATCCAGCGCTGATATACTGCCAGGCTGGCGCCGGCGACCGCGCCGGCCGTCAGTCCGTACCACAAGGCTTTACGGCTGGGGCGCAAGACCAGCACCACCAGCATTGCCGACGCGGCGAGCAGGAGGCGCGACGGTTTTTCCCAGTAACGCAGGTTGAATTCGCCGTTCAGCAGGATCACCAATCCGGCGAACAGGCAGCCATACAGGAAAGTGGCCAGCACGCCGCGCACTTTGGCATAATGCTGGCGCAGGGCCAGGCCGGCGTCGCGGTAGCACCAGCAGGCCAGGAGCAGGAAACCGAAGCTGCACACGCCCACGCCGTTCTTGGTGATCAGCGTCAGGAAAGGCAGCAGGAAGACGAGGCTGTGGGCGAGGAC
>CAMLRG010000368.1 GCA_946482335.1 uncultured Duganella sp.
AGTAGTTCCCACGCCGGCCGCCGTCAAGCCGTCCACGCGCCAATTCCTGGGTGGCGGATGTGCCAATGTTGTTTTCAATTTCTGCTCTTCTCCGGTTCGATCAGCACCAGCTGACCGGTCTTGGGATCGCGGAATACTTCGCCAACGCGGTCGTAACCGCTGCCGGCCTGTGTTACGCCTTCGGCGGGACGCTCGATCTGGCGGCCCTTCTCCACCGGCTTGCGTTTCAGGTCGCCCTGGCTGCCGGCGATGGCGGCGATCAGGCCGCAGGCGAACACCAGCATCACGTCGACCAGGTTGACCAGGCTGGCGCGCGGGTCTTCGTCACTGTCGTCGAAACGCGAATCGAGGTGCTGGTACAGACGCAGGCGCTTGCGGACCGGGGCGGCGGCGTGGCCGGAGGCTTGGGTTCGGGCGTTGTCCCTCATGCCGCTTGCTCCATCGCGTCGAGCGTTTCTTCGTACCAGCGGCGGCGCAGCTTGCCGATCACCAGGCCGGCAATGCCGGCGACCAGGCCCAGTACGGTGGCGTCGAAGGCGACCGTGACGGCACTGGCCAGTTGCGCCGGGTTGCCCTGGCCGAGGGCGGCCAGGCCGGGGCCGAGGGGGATGATGGTGGCCATCAGGCCGAGCATGGGGGGAATCCTGGCCAGCAGGTCGGCGCGTTCGAGTCGGTGGCGTGCCAGGTTCTGGACGTGTGCGGCGTTGCCGGCGACGCGCAGTTTTTTCAGGCCGCTGAAGCGTTCGCCGACGGCGATGCCTGCTTCAACCGCCGCTACTGCGCAGGCGGCGAGCAGGGCCAGCAGGGCCGGGGCAAGCAGGAGGCTGACGCCGTCATGCAGCCAGCCGTAGGTTTGATGGTCGATCATGGGTGGGCTCCTTTGGGATTGGGTGTCTGTACGCCGCGCAGGACGCCGAGCGCGAACAGGGCGATGCCTGCGGCCAGGGCGGCAAGCATCAGCAGCAGCTTCGCCGCGCGTTCGGCGGGGGTTTCGGACGTGGGGGTAAGGTCGCGCAATTCATAGGCTTTGGGTGGGGCGCTATGGGTGTTGGCTTTTGTGACAGTGCCTTGGGCGTCCGCGTCTTGCGTCGTGCGGCGCTGGGGCGCGGGCAGCACATCCTCGGGCTGCGCGGCTGTATCGCGTGGCGCGGGCGCGCCGCGGGCGGCGGCGGGACGGGCCGGAACGGTTTCGGCATCACGCAGGGCATCGCTTGCGGCGTCGCGCGCATTGAGGCTCGGCGCGGCATCGGTAACGGCACCGGCCGTGGCACTATGTGCGGAGGCGTCGGCGGCCAGCACGGCGCCGCGCGCCTTGGCCAGCGTGGCTGCAAGCGCCTGCGCATCGCCCGCATCCAGCTGCGGTGCGAGCCATTGCCACATGGGGTGGTCGGGAGCGGTATGGCCGCTGCCTGGCAGGCCATTGGCGGCGACCAGTCGCGCCAGTTCGCCGCCCATCTGCTTGATGGTGGCGTCGTCGCTCGTCCAGTATCCCTTCTCCGCCGCCACCATGAAGATGGCCATCATATGGGCTTTAGCGTGCGCGTTGTGGCGCTGGCCAAGGAATTGCGGCAGACCGAGCTTGTGCGCGTCGTCGAAGTAGACCGACTTCACCTCATCCCACGCCCAGTGCTTCACCAGGTCCGGCCGCGTGACTTGCCAGCCCCACAGGTTTTCCAGGAATTCCTGCCCCATGGTGCGGGCGCCGGCGTAACCGTGGCCCATCAGGGGTTTCAGCCAGGCCGGGTTGAGGAAGCGGCCGCGCAATTCGCCCAGCAGCGCGGCAGCCAGCGGTTCGACGTCGGCGCGGCCGGGTTGGGCGTGCTGCAGGATCAGCGCTTCCGGCACGCGGCCGGTGCGGCTTTCGACGGCCAGCGACAGGCCGCCCAGGTAGTCGAAAGCGTCGTTGTTATCGAGCAGGCCGTACAGGTTGCTGGCGCGGCCGTGGTAGGTGCGGGCGATGCCGTCCAGCGCGGCATCGAAGGCGGCGTGGCTCGATTCGCCGCTGGCGTCCAGGCCGTAGGCGTGCCCCATGCGCAGGCGGTAGGCCTTGCCGATCTCGTCGCGTTCGCGCCAGGCGCCGGAGCGCTCGGTCAGGCGGTTCACGCCGGCGCCGTAGGCGCCCGGTGCATCACCGAAGATGCGCTGGGCGGCAGCGCGGCCGGCATCGGCCAGCGGCATGCCTGCTGCCTGCAGGGCGCGCAAGCGCACCAGCCATTCGCGCGCCACACGGTTGCTGGCAAGCGACTCGCGGCCCCACGTGCCGGCGCCAGCCAGCGCGCCGTCCGGCTTCGTACCGCCCGCTGCGGCGCTGGGCGGCTGCGTGCTGCCGGCTGGTGTGCTGCCGGCTGGCGTGCTGGCAGGCGGCGCGAAGCCCAGCGGCGCCAGGGCAGCCTCGAGCGGGGCACGCAATGTGGTGTCCTGCTCGGCCAGGGCGGCGGCGGAGGCGGCCAGCGCCAGCCGGCCGGCGCGGTCGATCAGGCGGATCAGGTTGGGATACAGGTCGCGAAACAAGCCGGAGGTGGTTACCAGCGCGTCGCGCCGCACCGCGCCCGGCACCAGGCGCACATCGTTGACGATGC